>CANQTU010000056.1 GCA_947626925.1 uncultured Clostridia bacterium
TATTTCTTCTTCATCAATTCCACCTTCTGGACCAATTAAAACAGCAATTTTATATTTGTTTTTCAATTTTTTTAAATTTTGTAATTCTTTTTTTATAAAATTCTCTTTTTCATTTTCATATGCAACTAATACTATATCATATTCTTGGCACTGTTGACAAATGTTTTTAATAGATTTTACTTGGTTTATATTAGGAATTTTGTTTCTTCCACTTTGCTTTGCTGCTACTTCGGCTATTTTTTGCCATCTTTGTAATTTTTTATTTTTATCTTTATCTGTTAATTTAACAACACATCTTTGCATTTCAATTGGTGTAATATCATAGACTCCAAGTTCTACTGATTTTTGTATAACCAACTCCATTTTGTCTGCTTTTGGTATACCTTGCCAAATGCTTATTTTTATGTTGGATTCTGAATTTGTTTCTAATTTTTCTAAAACGTGACATTGTATATCTTTTTCTGTTATATTTATAATTTCACATAAATAATCTGTTTCATTATCTTTGTTACAAATTGTTAATTGCTCTCCTACCTTTTTTCTTAAAACATTTTTTATGTGGTTAACATCTTCTCCTATTATAGTTATTTCTTCATCTTTTATTTGTTCTTGTTCTACAAAAAATTTAGGCATTTATTCTCTCCTTAAGGTTTTTAATTTTTAAAAAACTCCATTCGTTTTTGTTGAATAGAGTTCTTTTGAGTTTATAAATTAATAATTTTCTGCTTTTATTTCGAAATATGCTCTTGGATGGTTGCATACTGGGCAAATTTCTGGTGCTTGTTTTCCTATTACAATGTGTCCACAATTTCTGCATTTCCAAATAGCATCTCCGTCACGGCTGAATACTAGTCCATTTTCTACGTTTTCTAATAACTTTTTATATCTTTCTTCATGTTCTTTTTCAATTTTTCCTACTTCTTCGAAAAGATATGCAATGTGGTCAAACCCTTCCTCTTTTGCTTCTTTTGCCATTCTAGCATACATATCTGTCCATTCGTAGTTTTCTCCTTCTGCTGCTGCTTTTAGGTTTTCTGTTGTTGGCAAAATATCTCCACCTTGTAATAATTTGAACCATATTTTAGCATGTTCTTTTTCGTTGTCTGCTGTTTCTAAGAATATAGCTGCTATTTGTTCATATCCTTCTTTTTTTGCTTTGCTTGCAAAATATGTATATTTATTTCTTGCTTGTGATTCTCCAGCAAATGCTTCCATCAAATTTTGTTCTGTTTTACTTCCTTTTAATTCCATTTTACAAATACCTCCTCGTTTTTTCTTGCCTCTAATTTTATATCATTTTTTCTAAAAAGTCAATTACCTTGGTACCGATGGTGGGACTCGAACCCACATGGTTTCCCGCTGGATTTTGAATCCAGTGCGTCTACCAATTCCGCCACATCGGCATAAAAATATGTACTAATATATATTAGCACATATTTTTTTAATTGTCTAGATTTTTTTATATTTTCTATATCTTAAGTACCTGCCCTACATAAATTAAATTAGGATTTGTAATACCATTTAAATTAACCAAATATCTAACAGTAACACCATAACGCCTTGCAATAGAACTTAAGGTATCTCCTCTTTGTACGGTATAAAAGTTGTTCTGCACAACTGGATTTAAATTTTGATTATTACTTTCAGTAATTCTTAATTTTTCACCTGGAAATATCAAATTTGGATTTTCTATATCATTAATTTCTACTATATGGCTGACTGTAACTCCATAAGTATTGGCTATTTGTGATAAGGTATTTCCTCTTTGTACAGTATAAATAATATCTCCGGTTCCTCGTGTTTCTGAGCCATTTACAGTTGAATTTGTTAAGATTCTTAAAACTTGACCTGGGAATATTAAATTTGGGTTACTAATATTGTTTATATCTACAAGTTCTTGTACAGTTGTTCCAAATCTTCTAGCTATGCTGTATAATGTATCTCCTCTTTGTACTGTATATGTTGTATCTTGTGTATTAAAGTCTGTTACTGGATTATCTATATTTGGTATAGTACCAGTATCAGATAAGAAAATGCTTTCTGTATATAAATCCCTATCTACATTCCCCCTAATTCCTGATACAATGCCTCTATCTGTATATTGTATTCCTATCCATCTATCCCAACTTGTTTCTACATTTGTTAAATCATTATAATCTCCATAATATGCAAGCCATAATTCATAATTATTTGCAATATTTCTGTTAAATCTATCTCTTGCATTTGATAAATCACTATATACAATTATGTCTTTATTAGTTAACCTTCTTACAGTTTCTAAAAAAACCTGTGCAATATTATTTGATTCTTCTACACTAACACCACCAAATACTTCATAATCCATAACTAATTTACAGTCTGGCTGTTTTCCAGATATTACAGATGCAAAAAATCTTGCTTCTTGCTCCGCTTCTCCGCGTATTAGTTGCTGTTAAAAAATGATAAAATCCAACTTTTAAACCATTTGCTTTAGCATTTTCGTAATTAATGTCAAAATATGCATCTTTTATATTGCTTCCTTGACTTGCTTTGATGTAAACAATTTCAATTCCGCTATTTCGTACTTGTGCATAATCTATGTATCCTTGCCAATTACTAACATCAATTCCTTGATACCTCGGATCAGAAATAGGTGTTATTGCATAACTTTTTTGAAAATTAGCAAAAAATATAAATGTTAGCATAGTTATAAATATTACACTACATTTAATTTTTTTCACAAAAAAACCTCCTTTGCTTAAAATATTATATGCAAAAGAAGTTTTTTTGTTATTATCCTTCATATTCGTATACATTTACTGTTTTTATTTTAACATCTGAAAACTCATCTTTTTCTTTTTCATAATCTGCAATTTTAAATGAAAATTTCTTTTTTAATTCTAATTTTAATTTTGAAATATCAATTAAAATTCTAGTTGATAAGTCTTGCCCTACTGGCAATGTTTTATTTTGATTATCATAAAAAATACAATTAGTAAAGCTTACACCATTAGTACCTTTTTTAATATTGATTTTATAAAAATTTATATTTGTACTACTATTTTTTATTGCATTTTTTAGTTCTTCTTCTGGATTCATATTAAATACATTAATTTCTTTTTCATCAATAAGATTGTCTAACTTTGCCATATAAACAGGTAAATCTTCACATATTGTTATTTTTCCTAAAGCCGTTTTTATATTTTCTATAACTTTTTCAAGTGATAATTTGTAACCTATTTGGTTTGTGTTTTTTCCAATATCTAATATTGAATATTTATCTTTTGCTATTTCTCTGTGTTTTTTGTTGTTAATTTTTGATACTTTAGACATATCTTGTGCAATTCCACCAAAAATATCAAATTCGTCTTTTTCAGTTAGTGTTTTTTCTTCTATTGCTTCATTTTTTAGATTTTTTAAACTAGCTGTCATATCTTTTGGCAAGGCCTCATTTATTTTTACTTTATTTAAAATATCAATTAAATTAGTTGATGCAATATAAACACTATCTGTTTCTTGTTTAGATAATTTCTTTCTTTGTAAATTATCCATTATTTCTCCAAATTTTTCTATATCTTCCTGATAATCAAAAATCTTAGTAATTTTTTTTGTTAATATGCTTTCTTCTAGTTCTGCTTCTGGTAATGATGTCATTTCGTCTTTATTACTATATTTCCAAAATTCAAATATACTTTTTTTATGACTGTCAATTTCTTCAATAAAAGCTGTGGCATTTTCAATTTTTTTTGCCATATTTTTTCTTTTTAATTTTAAACTATTTAAATCTAATGTAATGTTTTTTAATTTATTTTCAGTTGTTTCAATTTCTTTATATAGATCAATTAGTTCTTCAATAGTATAATTGCTTTTATCTACTACTTTTTTACTTTTTTCTTTTGTTTTATTATTTTCTTCAATTTGTTCTTCTGTTTCAACCTGATTTTTTTCTTTAATGCTTCTTTTATTCTTTTTTTTGCTATATTTAAAATAATATTTGAATTTACCAAAAAAAGTTTTTTTACATTCTAAAAATGTTGTAATTTGTTTTTCTTTTGCTAAGTATTCAATTTCTTGTGTAGCAATTTCAATTTTTAAATCTTCTAATTTTTTTTGGTTAATATCAATTTGTTCTTTAGCTTCTTGAATTTTATCTAAACCTAATTTATATTGTTTTGTAATCCATTGAACTATGTTTTCGTATTCTATATTTTTGTTGTTTATATGAAATTTAATGTTACCATTTTTTCCAATTGCTGTTTGAAATGTAAAATAATGTGGTAATTCTGTTTGTAATATAAACATAGCTTTAATTAACTTATAAAATTCATTTGCTTCTTCTTCTGTTTCTAATTTTATTTTATAAGGACTTTTTATTTTTTCATATACTTCTGTTTCGCCTACTATTTGTATACTTAAATCATTATTTTTGTCATATACTTCATAAATAAGTGGCCAATCTTTTGTAAAAAGCCATAAATAATTTTCTATATCTTCAAATTCTGATTTCTTTAGATATGTTTTACTGTATCCAACATTTCTAATTGGAACAAAAATTTTTCCTACTTTCTTTTTTTCTAATTGTTTTTTTAATAAAAAGAAGAAAGTTGAATAATCAGCATCTTCTGTTGGTACTAACATAAAATATTTGTCTGTATTTTCTGAATAATATATTTGCCATAAATAATTACTTTCAAATTTTACTTGAAAAGGAATTTTTTTATTTAATTTTACTTGTTCTTCTTCTATCTTTTCTATATCTTCTATTTTCATTTGCTTTAACATACTTAAAAAAGTTGTATGCTTTAAAATGTTTTCTTCTGTTTTATTATCTAAATAATCTACTAATGGACTAGCTTTTTTATATTTTTCTTCTATGTCATCTAAGCGATTAGTTGGTGATAATAAGATTTGTATGTCTTTTATTGGAATATAACGATATTGTCTATATTGCTTTTCATCATAAAATTTTGGAACACGATATTCTAACGGTTCAAATTTTTTGATGAATGTTGGTATTTTTTCTAAGTTTAAACCTAAGTATTCTAACTTTTCTTCTATTGTTTTTGATTTATACGCCTTATTATCCAAGTTTTTTCTCTCCTATCTGTTATTTGATAATTTCATAAAAATTTTTAAATTCATATCCATTTTCTCTTAACCAAGAAATAATTTGTGGTAATGCCTCTGCTGTTACTTTTTTGGCTTGTGCATCATGCATTAATATAACTACACTATTTTTATTAGTTACTGTGTCTTGAATTCTTTGCATTTCAAATTCTACTGTAGGCTCAGTTGTTTCTGCATCTCCTGAAAGAGCATTCCAGTCAACATGTAAAATATCATTTTGGTATAGTAATTCATTTGCTTGATTTTTTATTTCAGCATATTTTCCACCGTGGAAGACCTCCTGGAAATCTAAATAAATGTGAGTTATATTCTGGAACACCTATTGCATTTTTTACAGCATCATTGCAGTGGTTAAATTCATCTAATACTGCTTGAGGGCTAGAGTAAATTGATGAATATGTATGTGAATAACCATGGTTTGCTATATAATGTCCTTCATCATAAATTCTTTTTACTGTTTCTGGCATGGCTTCAACTCTAGAACCTAGAACAAAAAAAGTTGCTTTTATATTTTCTTGTTTCAAAGTATCTAAAATTGTTGGTGTTACACTTGATGGTCCATCATCAAATGTTAAAAATGCTCTTTTTGTATCAGAATGGTAAATGTTTGCTAAATTATCTTTTCCGTGTTTGTGTTAATTTTGGTATTTTTGCTTGTCTAATTTTTTCTAATTCAGCTAATTTTTGTTCTTCTTGTATTTTTAAAGCTATTATTTGTGATTCATATTGCTCATATATTTTGTGTTGTTTTATAATATATGTTGCTCTTTTTGTTATAAATAAAAGCATAATTAATATGATAAAAATTAATATCATTATTATTACTTTTTTTATATTTAGCTTTTTATAATTGTCAATTGTAGTTAATTGATAAATATTAACATTTTCTTGTTCATTTCCTACCATTTCTTACATCCCTTTTTTATTTTTTTCTATTATATACCATTTTTCGATTTTTTAGTAGTATATTTATAAAAAAAAATAGTAATTGATAAAAATTTATCAATTACTGTATATTTTTTAATTTTATTACTCTTTACTGATTTATTACAGTTTCTACAGCATTAACTTTATTTAAATTTTTTATTTCCATAGTTCCTCTAAGGTAGAATACATAAGCAATTACAACAATAAAGAATATTGCTACAATAATTAATACATGAAATACTATATCTCCAATTGTAGGTTTTGCCTTGTGTTTTCCTTTTTTTGTTTTTTGGTTTTCATTTGTTTCTTTCATAATATTTCCCCCTTTATTTTACTTTTTCATTATGTTTTTTAAATATTCTACTTCTTCTTCAGCATTTAGCCTCATAAAAATAGGCTCTCCTTTTTCAATTACTTTACTTTTTTGTATTGTATCATATTGTTTTAAATTTTTCCAGTTTTTTAATTCATTTTTTTCAATTCCTATTTGTTTAAAAATATTTTTTGCTGTTTCTTTCATAAAAGGTGATATTAATATTGCAATTTTTCTAAGATTTTCAATTAAGTGATACATACAAGAAGATAATTTTTCTGTTTCTTCTTCTTTTGCTAATACCCATGGCATAGTTTCGTCAATATATTTATTGGTTCTAGCAATTAAATTCCATATTTCTTGTATACTATTTGCAATTTCATAATTATTCCACTTTTCTTCAAATTTTTCAATTTGTTGTTCTGCATATTGCTCTAATTCCTTATCTACCGCATTTGGAGTTCCGTTATAATTTGGAACTTCACCTCCAAAATATTTATTAACCATTGATACAGTTCTATTTAAAAGATTACTTAAATCATTACATAAATCAAAATTATATCTTTCTACAAAAGCCTCTGGTGAGAATATTCCATCTTGTGAAACCGGCATTTCTCTTAAAAGGAAATACCTTACACTATCTAATCCATATCTTTCAATTAATGTTTCTGGGTAAATAACATTACCTTTAGATTTTGACATTTTTCCATCTTTCATCATAATCCAATTGTGTACTAAAATTGTTTTTGGCAAAGGTAAATCTAATGCCATTAAGAAAATAGGCCAATAAATTAAATGGAATCTTGCAATATCTTTTCCTACAATATGCAAATCTGCAGGCCAATATTTTTTAAATAAAGTATCATCATCAGATAAATACCCTAATGCAGTTATATAATTAGTTAAAGCGTCTAACCAAACGTATACCACATGTTTAGGATCTTTTAACACTTTAATACCCCAGTCAAAAGAAGTTCTAGTTACACATAAATCTTCTAATCCTGGTTTAATAAAGTTATTTATCATCTCACTTTTTCTATACTCTGGTTTTATAAAATCTGGATGTTCTTCATAATATTTTAATAATCTATCAGCATATTTTGTCATGCGGAAGAAATATGCTTCTTCTTTCATTAACTTTACATCTCTACCACAATCAGGACATTTCCCATCAACTAACTGTGTTTCTGTAAAATAAGTCTCACATGGTACACAATACCATCCTTCATATTCTCCCTTGTAAATATCTCCTTGTTCCATAAACCTATCAAAAATCTTTTGAACGACCTTTTCATGCCTTTCTTCTGTTGTCTGGATAAAATCATTATATTCTATATCCATTTTAGCCCATAAATCTTTTGCCATTTTTGCCATTTCATCAACATATTCTTTAGGCATTTTACCAGCTTCTTTAGCCTTTTCTTGAATTTTTTGCCCATGTTCATCAGTACCAGTAAGCATATAAGTATCTTCACCTTTTAGCTTATGGTATTGTTTAATGCTATCAGCAAGCACAGTAGTATAAGCAGTTCCAATATGGAATCTGCCACTTGGGTAATAAATAGGTGTTGTTAAATAAAATTTATTATTCAAAAAAACTCATCTCCTTATATGCAGTTGGGTTTATTTTTTCCATTTTATAGAAATATATTATCATAATAATAAAAAAATAGCAACAAACTGTTACTATTTTTTCCACCCTTTTTAGAGTGACTGTTAGATTGTCACGGCAAAGGTTGATTAATTTTTCATAAGTTGCTCTTGCTTTTTGTTCTGCTGCTAAAATTAGTTTTTCATAAAACTAGTTTATATATTTTCTAAACCAATTTTATTATTTTAATAAAACATTTCTCATTTCAACAATATCATAAAATGGAA
>CANQTU010000057.1 GCA_947626925.1 uncultured Clostridia bacterium
TCAAAATCATAAGCAACATTCGCACAGGTAGCGTACTCTTGATAAGTAACATCATACAAAGTATAATTATTATTCAAATATGGAATCATAGACTGCCCAATAACAGAAGCGTCAATTAAAATAGTAGTTCCTTCAGGCAAGTTTTTATTAATATAATCTGCCATTTCTTTTGCAGAAGAATAAGGCATAGTAATATCATTAATAAGAGTAGTAAAAAATGGCTTTAATCCACTAAATATAGTAATAAATAAAAATGCCATATTTAATACAAAATATTTTAAACTGTCAAAAGAATCAGTATATGATACCAAAATTAAGTAAAATAATACTACAGCAAAAAATAAAATTTGCCTTTGAAACATTATAGAAGAATAGAAAAACATGTAAATACATATTTGAAAAACAAGTCCAGTAGCTAAAATTATAAATTCTTTATAATTATTTTTTAATACAAAAATAGTATATAAAAGTAACAAAAACAATGCAATTATAATCATAATTGAGATTTTTGTAATGAAGTCACTTTTAACAGCTACATAATTTGTATTTGAAGTACCAAACAATTCAAAAACTACTAATAAGGTATTAAGTACAATAAGAACAAGACCTATAATTATAGGCTTTATGTTAGTAGTATTTTTCTTTTTGAAATATAATATAATTTCGTGAAAATGAAAAGTTATAGTAAGCCCAGCAACAATTCCCCAAGCCAAAGAATGTGTATGAATTAATAAGCAAATTAAAACACTATACCAAATAGGATGTTTATTTCTTTTAGGATATAAAATTCCAATAATAACTAGCAATAAAATTATGCAAGAATAATTCCTAGAAATAGCAGAATATGTATATGTAAAAGGAATGGTAAATATAGAAAAAATCTTAATTGGTAAAGGTAAATTTGTTTTAAACAAAAATAGCCAAGTACTAACTAATAACATTAAATAACTAATAAAATTTAAAGTAAAAATAGGAAAATTCAATTTAGCAAAAGGCATAAGAATTAAATGCCATAAAATAGGATGACCGTCAAAACGACTTTCAATAAATAAGCCAACAATAGACAAGTTTTTTGCCATAAGCCAAGCATGAATTTCATCACGCCAAGGTTCATGAAGTATTGTTAAAACTAAATTAATAATAGCATATAATAAAAATATTCCCCAATATAATAACTTTTTTTTATTCATATTTAATTTCATTCCATTCTATTGAATTTATTTTTAAACTTTGACCGTTTTACTTTTAAAATTATCTAATATAGTATATAATAAGAAAAAATATATTTCAATATTGGGAGGAAATTAATTGGAAAAATTAGTGTTAGTAGATGGAAATAGTATTATGAATAGAGCTTTTTATGGAATTATGGGCAGTAAAATGCTAACAACAAAAGATGGAAAATATACAAATGCGGTATATGGATTTTTAGCTATTTTATTTAAATTATTAGAAGATATAAATCCAGAATATTTGGTAGTAGCATTTGACTTAAAAGCACCTACTGCAAGACATAAACTTTATGAAGGTTACAAAGCAACAAGAAAAGGAATGCCAAATGAATTAGCAGAGCAAATGCCAATTATAAAAGAAATTTTAACTGCAATGCATATAGATATAATAGAAATGGAAGGTTATGAAGCAGATGATGTTTTAGGAACATTATCACGTTATGGAGAAAGCCAAGGTTTAGAAGTAACTATACTTTCAGGAGATAGAGATACTTTCCAATTAGCAACAGACAAAGTAACAATACGTATTCCTCATTCTAAAGGAGGAAAAACAGAAACAGATGAATACAATAGACAAGCCATTATTGAAAAGTATGGTTTAGAACCAAAACAATTAATTGATGTAAAAGGTTTACAAGGAGATACTTCTGACAATATCCCTGGAGTACCAGGAATAGGAGAAAAAACAGCTTTATCGCTAGTTCAAAAATTTGGCTCTATTGAAAATTTATATGAAAAAATAGAAAAAGGCGAGTCTGAATTAAAAGGAAAGCAAAAAGAAAATATAGAAAATAATAAAGATTTAGCATTTTTATCTAAAACATTAGGAACTATAAATTTAGAAGTACCAATTCAAGATAACTTAGAAGATTTTAAAGTTGAAGAATGGGATAGAAAAAGAGTTTTAGAAATATTTAAAGAATTAAATTTTAATCGTTATATTGAACGATTTTCTTTGCGTGACGAAGCAGAGCCACAAGCAGAATTAAAAGATTTATTCCAAATAATAGATAAATCTGAAGAAGACATCATAAAATTAATAAAAGAACAAAAACAAATGGTATTCTATTTTAATACAAAGCAAGATTTAAAACCAGAGAAAATTATTAAAGAAAGCATTTGTGGTTTAAGCATTTTTGATGAAGTAAAACAAGAAGCAAGTTATATTAGCATAAAAAATGAAGAAAACATGCAAAATTTAAAAGAAATTTTAGAAGACGAAAATATAAAGAAAATAAGTGTTAATTTAACAAAAACATATATATTACTAAAACAAGTAGGAATAGATTTAAAAGGAATAAATTATGATATTACAATTGCAAGCTATATTTTAAACCCAACAAATAATAAACTAGAAATTGAAAAACTAATAGAGCAGTATTTAAACATCAACTTAGAAGAAATAATAGGAAAAGATTTAGAAGAACAACAATTAAATTTATTTGATACAATACAAGAAGCTGAAACAGTTAATAAAAATGAGAAAGAAAAATACGCATTATATAGTTATGCAATTAGTAAAATTAAAAATATTACTACAGAAAAACTAGAAGAAATAAATGCATTAAACTTGTTCAATGAAATAGATATGCCAACAGTAGAAATCTTGTCAAATATGCAATGGAACGGTATGTATGTAGATGAAGAAGAATTAAATAAATTTGGAAAAGAATTAACAGATAAATTACAAAGTTTAACAAAAGTTATTTACAAAATGGCAGGAGAAGAATTTAACATTAATTCTACAAAACAATTAGGAGAAATTCTATTTGAAAAATTACAACTTCCAGTAGTCAAAAAAACAAAAAGTGGATATTCAACAGATGTTGACGTTTTAGAAAAACTAAAAAAAGAGCATCCTATTATTAAAAAGATACTTGAATACAGGCAACTAATGAAACTTAATTCCACTTATGTAGAGGGCTTAAAGGCATACATTAATCCAAAAACTAAAAGAATCCATTCATTCTTCCATCAAACCATAACAGCGACAGGAAGAATAAGCTCAACAGAGCCAAACCTTCAAAATATACCAACTAGGTTTGAACTAGGAAAAAGAGTAAGAAAAGTATTTGAGCCAGAAGGCAATAAAATTTATATAGATGCAGACTATTCTCAAATAGAGTTAAGAGTATTAGCACATATTTCTGAAGACGAACACATGATACAAGCATTTAAAGAAGGTCAAGATATTCACAAACAAGCTGCTGCAAAAGTATTTAGAACACCAATAGAAAATGTAACAAAACAACAAAGAAGTGATGCAAAAGCAGTAAACTTTGGAATTGTATATGGAATAAGTGACTTTGGATTAGGAGAGCAACTTGGAATTTCAAGAAAAAAAGCAAAAAAATATATAAACGAATACTTAGAGCAATATATAGGTATAAAAAAATTTATGGAAAACATAACTCAAAAAGCAACAGACGAAGGCTATGTAGAAACTTTATTCCATAGAAGAAGATATATACCAGAACTAAAATCAAATAATTATGTAGTAAGACAATTTGGATCTAGAGCTGCTATGAACACACCAATACAAGGAACAGCAGCAGACATTATGAAAATAGCAATGATAAAAGTTTATAAAGAAATAAAAAATAGAGGGCTAAAATCAAAAATAGTATTGCAAGTTCACGACGAAATGCTTATAGAAGCATTTCCAGAAGAAAAAGAAGAAATAAAAGAAATAATGAAACAAAGTATGGAATCTGCAATACAGCTAAAAGTACCACTAATAGCGGAAATATCAGAAGCTAAAAACTGGTACGAATGTAAATAATGAACAATTGCACAAAGGAGAGAAAATTTTGAAAAATAGAAAGCTAATTGCGTTTTTATTAATATTAGTTTTATTTATAGTGGTTTTTCTATTAAAAGATAATTTGTTAAGAATCATTTATCCTAAAACTTACAAAGAAGTAGTTTCAGTTTATGAAGAAAAATATAATGTTGAAGAAAATTTAATTTTTGCTGTAATAAAGGCGGAGAGCAATTTCAATGAAAAGGCTGTTTCAAATCGTAAAGCGATTGGCCTAATGCAATTAATGGAGGAAACTGCAAGAGATGTTGCTTTAAAAAATAATATTGATGCAAATACAAATAATATGCAAGAGCAACTTTATGATGTTTATAAAAATATTGAAATAGGAACATGCTATTTATCTACTTTATTACAAAGATACGAAAATAAAGAGGTTGCACTTGCAGCATATAATGCAGGGATTGGTACAGTAGATGGATGGATTGATAAAGGCATTATAAAAAGTGATGGCACAAATATTGAAAATGTCCCTTATAAAGAAACAAATAATTATGTAAGAAAAATTTTACGAGATTATAAAATTTATGAAGATTTATATAAAAACTAGACAAATGATAAAAAATGAAATAAAATAAATATGTAAAAAAAGAAGGAGAAACAAAATGGTAGTAGAACAATTAATATTTACAGTAATTTCATTAACAATATTTGTATATATGTTTTTTCGTATGATTCGCAATAATGATACAACTTATGTAGCTATTTTAGTTTTAGAAGCAATAGGAATAGCACTTAATTTTATAGAAGTGTTATTTTCTATTAAGCTAAATTTAATTTTTGTGATATTAAAATATATATTATCAATATTAATTCCAATTACAATAATAATTTTAGAAAAGAAAAATATTACTTTATTTGAAATAATATATATTCAAAAAGCAAAGTTACATTTATTTTTTGGTGACAATAAAAAAGCTAAACAAGCATTGATAGATTTATTAGCAAAAAATCCAAATTCATATAAAGCACATAAAATGTTAGCCGAAATTTATGAGCAAGAAGGTGGCATGAGAAAGGCAATAGATGAATATGTACAAGCTGTTGATTTAAACAAAAAAGATTACGATTCATACTATAAAGTTGCTGAATTATTACATAATTTAGATAAAAAAGATGAAGCTTCTGAAATGTTATTTAATTTATTAAAGAAGAAGCCTGAAATGTATAAAGCAACAGAATTACTAGGTGAAATTTTATTAGAAAAAGAAATGTATAAAGAAGCTGTTAATATTTATCAAGATGCCTTAAAATATAACCCTGGAAGTTACGAATTAAACTATAACTTAGGAATTGCTTATACAATGTTAAATGATTTTCAAAGTGCTAAAACCTGTTATGAAAAAGCGGCTGAAATAAATTCATTGTTATATAATGCCAAATATTCATTAGCAGAAATTGCTTTGATTTATAAAGACTTAGAAGAAGCGGAAAAGAAATTTTTAGAAAGTATTGAAGATGAAGAATTATCAGCAGATAGTTATTATGAATTAGCAAAAATCTATTTAATTAAAGGAGATAAAGACACAGCACTAAAATACATAAATACAGCTATAGATGCCAATGCAAAAAGAATTGTGGAAAAGGTGAAAAAAGAGCCACTTTTTATACCTATAATGGCAAAAATTTCTATTCCATTCAATCTAGAAACTGAA
The DNA here is from genome assembly GCA_947626925.1 of uncultured Clostridia bacterium. GTDB lineage: Bacteria > Bacillota > Clostridia > TANB77 > CAG-508 > CAG-269. The sequence continues at coordinate 5,709 of CANQTU010000057.1, forward strand.
ACAATGGAAGAAGAAAAGCCAACTAAAAAATTACAGAAAAAAGAGAAAATAGCCAAAGAACACTTAGAAAGAATGAGTGAAATAACAAGAAACTTAAGCTATAATGACATCAAATTATTACGTAAAAATTCATTTAATAAAAAATCTAAAGAACAAAAAAAAGAAGCTAAAACCAATGAAAATCAAAAAGAAATCCAAGAATAATGTTTAAAATTTGAAACTCATAAAATCCATAAATCCTAATATACTTAAAAAAGGGAGGAATTTTATGAGTACAAATTTTGCAATAATTGGTGGAGATTTAAGAATATGGGAACTAGCTAAATTATTGGCTAAAGACGGAAACACAATATACACATATGCATTAGAAAAAGCTGAAGAATTAAAAAATATTCCAAACATATTCTTTTGTAAAAATATAAATGAAGCAACTCAAAATGCAAAAATTGTAATTGGACCAATTCCATTTTCTAGTGATGGAAAAAACATTAATACACCATTTAGTGAAAAAACAATATCTATACAACAATTTATTAATGAAACACATTCAAACCAATTAATTGCTGGAAGCATACCGCAAGAAACATATAATTTATATAAAATCAAAAATTCAAAAATTATAGATATTATGAATAGAGAAGAATTGGCAGTATTAAATACAATTTCAACAGCAGAAGGTACAATTGAAATTGCTATTGCAAATACTAATAAAACAATTCATGGCAGTAATATATTAATTTTAGGTTTTGGAAGAGTTGCAAAAACTTTAGCAAATAAAATGACGAGCTTATCTGCAAATATTACCTGTAGTGCTAGAAAAAATGAAGATCTTGCGTGGATAAAAGCTTATGGTTATAAATCGACTAGTATAAACGAATTAGGAGAAAATTTATCTCAATATGACATCATTATTAATACAGTTCCATATTTAATATTAACAAAGCAAAATTTACAATATGTAAAAAAAGACTGCTTACTAATAGATTTAGCTTCTAAACCAGGTGGAATTGATAGACAAGAAGCGAAAGAAAGAAATTTAAAATTTATTTGGGCATTAGCTTTACCAGGTAAAGTTGCACCAGTTACAACAGCAGAATTCATAAAAGATACAATTTATAATATTTTAAAAGAGGGATTAATATGTTTATAGAAATAATAAAATCTATTATATTTGGTATTGTAGAAGGTATAACAGAATGGCTACCTATAAGTAGTACAGGACACTTAATACTAGTAGAGCAAGTTCTAAAATTTAAAGAAGTGTCACCAGAATTTTGGAGTATGTTTCAAGTAGTAATACAATTTGGAGCAATTTTAGCTGTTGTATTACTATACTGGAAACAAATATGGCCATTAACAAAAAATAAAAACGAGGCCATAAAACAAAAAGGAATACTATCATATTTCAATAAAAATACTATGATTTTATGGGCAAAAATATTAGTTGCATGCATACCAGCAGCTGTTATAGGTCTAGCATTTGATGAAGTATTCGAAGAATTATTCTATAATCCATTTTGCATATCACTTGCATTAATTATATTTGGAATAGCATTTATTGTAATAGAAAACTATAACAAAAATAAAGACACCAAAAGCAAAAAAGAAACTAGCTCACAAATAACGTATAAAGATGCCATTTTAATAGGAATATTCCAATTGTTAGCAGCAATTTTCCCAGGAACATCACGTTCAGGAGCAACTATAATTGGAGGATTATTAATAGGATTATCACGCCCAAACGCAGCAGAATTTACATTTTATTTAGCAATTCCAACTATGTTAGGAGCAAGCTTATTAAAAATAGCGAAGTTTGGCTTGGCTTTCTCAAGCATAGAGTTAATTATATTGTTAGTAGGAATGGTAATATCTTTCTTAGTTTCAGTTGCAGTTATCAAATTTTTAATGAGTTACATAAAAAAACACGACTTCAAAGTATTTGGATATTATAGAATTATTTTAGGAATTATAATCTTAGCATTATCAATTTAGGTGCAATTGGGGACGTTTCTCTTTGCACATTTTTGTGCAGTTGGGGACACATCTTCAATTTTATTGCCCCTTATACGTCAAGCGTGAAATCTTTCCATAAAATTTTAAAAAAGCATTGACAATTAAACAAATGTTTGATACCATATAACAAATTTGAAATGAGGGTGATGTTATATGGATAACAAACTAATTGGAAATGAAAAAAATATTGTTTTTTATACTGATGAAGAAGGAAATACTAATGTAGAAGTTATTTTACAAAACGAAGATGTTTGGTTGAATGCTCAAGCGATTGCAAGCTTATTTGATGTTAATGATAAAGCAATTTACAAACATATAACTAACATATATGAACAAGAAGAATTAGAAAAAAATTCAACATTCTCCATTTTGGAGACTGTTGGAAAAAATGGACATACAT
>CANQTU010000058.1 GCA_947626925.1 uncultured Clostridia bacterium
TCTACTTAATTTAAGTATTGGGATTTAACTAATTATATTTTGAATAACTGCGTAAGCGACCAAACCGAGTGAGCAAGTAGCGATTGGAGCAACTTACATACAAGTTTTTAATTAGGGAAGTTGCGACACACAAAGTTATGATAAAATATAATTAGTTAAATCCTTTACAACAAGTTTTGTGCATTAGGAGGGAATGATAGAAAAAATGAAGAATATTAAGGATTATGATTTAGAAAATTTAAAAGAAGAATTAAAACAAATGGGAGAAAAGCCATTTCGTGCTGAGCAAATATTTAAATGGTTATATGACGAAAAGGTAGAAACTTTTGACGATATGACTAATCTATCTTTAGAATTAAGAGAAAAATTAAAATCTAATTATACAATTTGCAATTTTAATATTCTAAAAAAGCAAGAATCTAAAGATGGAACCATAAAATATTTGTTAGATGTATTAGATGGAAATGCTATAGAAACAGTATTAATGAGGTATCATCATGGAAATAGTATTTGTGTATCTTCTCAAATTGGATGTAAAATGGGCTGCAAGTTTTGTGCCTCAACAGGAATTAAATTTATTAGAAATTTAACAAGTGGCGAAATTGTAGAACAAATTTTACGAGTTGAACAAGATACAAAAGAAAGAATATCAAATGTTGTTTTTATGGGTATAGGAGAGCCATTAGACAATTACGAAAATGTAGTAAATGCAGTACACATAATAAATAATCCCAAAGGTTTAAACATAGGTGCAAGGCATATTAGTATTTCAACAAGTGGATTAGTTCCTAAAATATATCAATTAGCAGAAGAAAATATACAATGTACACTATCAATATCATTGCATGCAACGACCAATGAAAAGCGAAACCAAATGATGCCAATTAATAACACTTACCCTATAGAAGAGTTGTTACAAGCATGTAAAGATTATATTGCAAAAACAAATCGAAGGATATCATTTGAATATGCTTTAGCAAAAGATAATAACGATAATTTAGAAGATGCAAAACAATTATCAAAACTTCTAAAAGGAATGCTATGTCATGTAAATTTAATACCTATCAATAAAATTGAAAACGGCAAGTATGATAAAAGTTCAAATGAAAATATTATGAAATTTAGAGATTATTTAAATGAACATGGAATTGTAGCAACTATTCGAAGAGAGTTAGGCACAGATATTGATGCAGCATGTGGACAGTTAAGAAGAAAAAATTTAAAAGGAGATATAGAATAAAATGATAATAAAAGATATAAAAGAAATTTTACCATTTAATAAAATAAAAGTATATGCATTTGTTGGACCTTCTGGAACAGGAAAAAGTTATAGAGCGCAAATGGTTGCAGGTGAAAAAGACACACATTTTATTATAGATGATGGTTTATTAATTAAAGACAATGAAGTAATAGCAGGCGAATCTGCTAAAAAAGCTCCAACAAAAGTGGCTACTGTTAAACATGCACTTTTTTATGAAGAAGAAGAAAAAGCAGAAATTATTAAGGCCTTAAAGAAATATAAACCTCAAAGCATATTAATTTTAGGTACATCTGATGAGATGGTGAAAAAAATTGCAGCTAATTTAGGTTTACCAGAAATAGAAGAAATTATTTATATTACAGATGTTGCAACACAAACAGAAATGGAAACAGCAAGAAGAATAAGAGTTACAGAAGGTAAGCATGTAATACCAGTGCCAACTTTTGAAATAAAAAAAGACTTTTCAGGTTATTTACTAGATCCTTTACAAATATTCAAATCTAAAGGAAAAGGTCAAAAACCATATATATCAGAAAAATCAATTATAAGACCTACATTTAGCTATATGGGAAGATTTACAATTTCAGATTTAGTATTTCGCCAAATTGTAGAATATTTAGCAGTGCAAACACCAGCAATTTATAAAATACTAAAAACTAGAGTAGAAAATTACGGCGAAGGTGCTAAAATCTACATGGAAGTTACTATTATGTATGGATATAATGTTATGGACGGATTAAAAGAGTTTAAGGAAAAGGCTAAAAAGGAAATTGAAAAATTAACAGCTATGAATGTAGTTGAATTAGATGTAGTGGCTAAAAACATTTATGTACCAAATGAAGAAGAGTAATGTTAAAAATTCAAAGGAGGAAATTAAAATGTCATTTGTAGTTGCAATTGATGGTCCAGCTGGAAGTGGAAAAGGAACAATAACTAAAAATGTAGGAGAGAAACTAGGACTTGTATATATAGACACAGGTGCAACATTTAGATGTGTTGCATTAAATATGTTGCAAGAAAAAATAGACATTAACGAAGAAGAAAAAATCAAAAAAATGTTGGACAATATAAATATTGAAATGAATGAAAATGGACAAATTTTTCTAAATAATGAAGAAGTAACAAACAGAATACGTCAAAATGATGTAAATGATTTTGTTTCTCCTATTTCTACAATAAAAATAGTAAGAGATAAACTACTAGAAATACAAAGAAAAATTGCACAAGGGAAAAATGTCATAATGGAAGGGCGAGACATTGGAACAGTTGTATTTCCAAATGCAGATGTGAAGATATATTTGGACGCATCAGCAGAAGAAAGAGCAAGACGAAGAGTAAAACAAAATCAAGAAAAAGGAATTCCAACATCATATGAAGAAGTTTTAAAAAATATAATAGACAGAGATAACAGAGATTCAAACAGAGAAGTAGCACCTTTAAAAAAAGCAGAAGATGCAATATATGTAGACTCAACTAATATGACAATTGAAGAAGTAACTAACAAAATTACAGAAATTATAGAAAATAGTATGTCAAAATAAGGAGAAAAAACGTATGAAAACAGTAAAAAAAATAATTATAGCCATATTAAGGCCATTTGTATATTTATGGTTTAAAATTTATAACAGATTAGAAATAAAAGGAGTAGAAAACATACCAAAAGAAGGAGCACTTATATTTTGTGCAAACCATAAAACCTTTTTAGACCCACCTTTAATGATAGTAACATCAACAAGAAAAATGCGTTTCTTAGCAAAAGAAGAATTAGCCAAAAACGCTTTTCTAAACATGTTTTTACATTTAGTAGATGCAATTACAGTAAAAAGAAATGAAAAGGACATTGTATCAATGAAAGAAGCCCTAAAAACATTAAAAAGTGAAGAATGTATAGCATTATTTCCAGAAGGCACAAGAAACGGCATAGAAAAAGGAGAAAAAATAAAAGACGGAGTAGCCTTCTTTGCTGTAAGAAGTGGAGCAAAAGTCTTGCCATGTGGAATAAAAGGCGGAAACAAACAAAACCGTAAAGTTACAATAACATATGGTAAGCCATTAGACTATAGCCAATACAAAGGAAGCAAAGACAAAGAAGTCTTAGAAAAAATAACAAACGAAATAATGGAAAACATACTACAACTATCAGAGTGATATGCAGTTGACAAGAGTTTTTAAAAGTTGTATAATAATTAGGTTGTATACATGTTTTAGAAAAGGAAGTAATATATATGATTAACGAAAAGATAAGAAATATTGCAATTATTGCCCATGTAGATCATGGCAAAACTACTTTGGTTGATGCTATGTTAAAGCAAAGCCATGTGTTTAGAGAAAATGAACAAGTTGAGGAAAGAGTAATGGATTCTAACGATTTAGAGAAAGAAAGAGGCATTACTATTCTTTCTAAAAATACTTCTGTTATGTATAAAGATATAAAAATAAATATTGTAGATACTCCAGGACATGCGGATTTTGGAGGAGAGGTAGAAAGAGTGCTAAAAACTGTTGATGGCGTTCTTTTATTAGTTGATGCCTTTGAAGGTGCTATGCCACAAACTAGAGAGGTTTTGAAGAAATCTCTTGCTTTAGGATTGAAGCCAATTGTTGTTATTAATAAAATTGATAGACCTGGTGCTATGCCAGAAAAGGTTGTTGACCAAGTTATTGAGTTATTTATCGAGTTAAATGCTACTGATGAACAATTGGATTTTCCAGTTGTGTATGCATCTGCTAAAAATGGAATTGCTAAAATGGACTTAAATGATGATACTGATGATTTAACTTGTTTATTTGAAACTATGGTAAATACTATTAAAGCACCAAATTGTGATGAAAATGGACTAGCACAAATGTTGGTTTCAAACATAGATTATGATGATTATGTAGGAAGAATTGCTGTAGGTAGAGTTGAAAGAGGTATTATTAAAACTGGTATGCCAGTTTCTATTTGTGGTAAGGAAGACAAAATTACACAAGGAAGAATTGCCAAAGTTTATACTCATGTTGGATTAAATAAAGTTGAAGTAGAAGAAGGAAAAGCAGGAGATATTATAGAACTTGCTGGACTTACAGATATTAATATTGGTGACACAATTTGTGACTTTAACCATCCAGAAAAAATTCCATTTGTTGATATTGATGAGCCAACAGTTTCAATGACATTTAGCGTTAATAATGGGCCATTTGCAGGAAAAGAGGGACAATTTATTACTTCAAGACATATTAGAGATAGATTATTTAAAGAATTAGAAAAAAATGTATCTTTAAGAGTAAAAGAGACAGACAGTCCAGATTCTTTTGAAGTTTCTGGTAGAGGTGAACTTCATTTATCTATTTTAATTGAAACTATGAGAAGAGAAGGATTTGAACTTTTAGTATCTCGTCCAAAAGTTATTTTTAAAGAAATTAATGGCGAGAAATGTGAACCAATTGAAAGATTAGTTGTAAATGTACCAGATGACTGCGTAGGAAATGTAATTGAAAAGTTAGGTAGAAGAAAAGCCGAAATGGTTAATATGGAACCAGCAGAAGAAGGACATACAAAAATTGAATTTAAAATACCAGCAAGAGGTTTAATTGGATATAGAACAGAATTTTTAACAGACACTAAAGGTGAAGGAACTATGAACCATATTTTTGATTCTTATGAACCTTTCAAAGGAGAAATACAAGCAAGAGTAAGAGGAACAATTGTAGCATTTGAAAATGGAAAATCTGTAACTTATGGTTTATATAATGCACAAGACAAAGGTGATTTATTTATAGGACCAGGGGTAGAAGTATATGAAGGAATGATTGTTGGGCTAAATTCAAGAGGAGAAGATTTAGCAATTAATGTTTGTAAAGAAAAACATTTAACAAACACAAGAGCATCTGGTTCAGATGATGCACTTCGTTTAGTGCCACCAATCCAAATGTCATTGGAAAAAGCTATTGAATTTATACAAGATGACGAATTAGTAGAGGTAACACCAAAATCTATTCGTTTAAGAAAGAAAATATTGGACAGCAAAGAAAGAGAAAGAAATGCTAGAAATAGCAGTAAATAAAACAAAATTGATACTTGAAAAGGATGTAATTAGTATGAGTTTAAAGAGGGGAAAATATAATAAAAGAGAAAGGCAAGTTAGTAAAGAGAGAATAAGTATTACATGTAGTTCTGCTTATTTAAAAAATAAACCAAAAGAACGCAAAGAAGAAAGAAAAGCAAAAGGAATAGATAGAGATGTTTATAACAGATGCTATATTGCAACAAAAATAAAACAATATAAAAAAGCAGGAATAAAAGAAAAAGATGCAATAGAAAAAGTAATAAAAGAAGAAAAAGAAGTTGTAGCACAATTTGATTATTTAACCAAAAATGGACTAGATATTAGACAGATTTTTGCTACTTGGGCAAATAACCCACATTATGATACTGTAGATAAACCTTATTCAAATGAAGACGAGGGCAGATAATGAATAAAGAAAAATTAGAACAAATAAAACAAAAAGCATTACAAGAACATATTCCAATTATAATGGATGATACTTTAGCTGTTATGGAAAAATATCTTACAGAATTAAAGCCAAAACGAATTTTGGAAATTGGTACAGCAGTAGGATATTCTGCAATGTGCTTTACAGAGTTTTTAGCAAGTGACGGTATTATTGATACTATTGAAAGAGAAGAAGAAAGAGTAAAAGAAGCTAAAGAAAACATAAAAAATGTTGGAGTAGAGAATAAAATTTGTATTTATGAAGGTGATGCTGTTGAAATTCTTCCAACTTTGAATAACAAATATGATGCAGTATTTATTGATGCAGCTAAAGGGAAATATCCTTTCTTTTTGAAAGAAGCTTTAAGAATGATACAGCCTCATGGCATAATTTTTGCTGATAATATTTTATACAAGGGCTATGTATTAAGTGATTATAATAAACATAAACAGCGTACAGCTGTTAGAAATTTGAGAGAGTATATTAAAGAAGTTAGCGAAAATCCAAATTTACAAACTGAAATTTTAGAGGTTGGAGATGGATTGGCTATAAGTAGGATAAAATAGAATATTGTAAAAAGAAAGACTCACCTAAGAAAGAACTTCTAGGTGAGTCGAAAGGATTTTAGAGATTAACTTAGCAAAGATGAGCTAATTCGTCTATTGACGAAAATTTTAGCGAAGTGTACACCATCAATATCATCATCAAGGCATTTATAACTGGTAAAACCAATTATATTTACTTTAGAAAAATCTTCAATGGTAAAGATGTTTTTATCAGCTCGACGCTCTTTTTCATACACGTCATGTGAAGCTGACCCGGATACTGCATTTCTATGCATATCCATGGTTCTAAATTGAAGTTCGAGCTCAGCGCCTGGTAAAATTTCTGAGAACATCTCTAAGGCTAATACACAGTGCAAAGACTGGTAGTTATTGCCTTTGGGATTAGTAACGTAATCTTTTACCCGATATATCTTAAAAGGTAAGTTCAAAATAAACTTAATCCTTTCTTTGGTCAAGGAATCAATTTTATTATTCTTATTGATCCAGCTTAAGAACTCATTATAAATTTTTCTGTTTATTCTTGTTAAAATCATAACAATGTAATCAGAAACTTTAAACAATAAATCCTTTAAGGCTGTTTCTTCTAAAGAATTTAACAAAATGATCCTCAAACCAAACCGGTCGTGAATACTCCCGTTTTCATCTGAATAAGAGTTATCCAAAATCTTGGATAATTCACTCTCCAGACTTTTTCGCCGAGCGTTTAGATTTACATCTACACCAAGCGCTTTTTTTGAATTTAACCAAATGATGATATAGATAATTACAAATGTAATTTCTGACACCAGATTGGTTAATTCAAAAGTCTTACCCCGAATCATCTTCGAGGTGTGAATACCCTTCAGGAAGGCATCAAATTGCTTTGCGTCTGTCTCAGGAATATTCTCCTTCTTTGCTAAGATATCAAGCAAATTATCGACAATCTCTTTAATATTGCTTGATTTTTCTACGGCCTCAATGTAAGACCGATTAATTAATGTCAACGTGTTTTTAGTCATAGCTTTCGTTTCCTTTCTGCTAAAAATTTACTACTATAATTATACCACAAAATAAGCAAAAAGTCCAAAAAGTAAACATAAACAGTTTGACATATACATATAAAAATTATATAATTTCAAAAATACTGTAAAATAATTTATGAAAAAACAAGGAGTTTAAAATGAAAAAAATAGAATTATTAGCACCAGCAGGCTCTTACGAAAAAGCAAAAATAGCATATCTATATGGAGCAGATGCAGTATATTGTGGGACATCATCATTATCTTTAAGAGCAAGAGCAGATATGAAAGACGACGATTTAGAAAAAACTATAAAATATGCACACAAAATAAATAAAAAAATATATGTAACCTTAAATATATTTGCTTGGGATGAAAAATACGAAGAAATAATAAACATGGCAAAAAAATTAGAGCAATTAAAACCAGATGGCATAATTGCGGCAGATGTAGGTGTAATTGAAGTATTAAAGGAATATGCACCATCTATACCTATTAATGTGAGTACACAAGCAAATATTATAAGTTTACATGACTGCAACTTTTGGTATAAAAATGGTGCCAAAAGAGTTATAATGGCGCGAGAAATGAACAAAGAACAATTAAAATACATTATGGCAAAAAAGCCAATAGATTTAGAAGTAGAAATATTTGTGCATGGAGCAATATGTTTT
>CANQTU010000059.1 GCA_947626925.1 uncultured Clostridia bacterium
CATTGTTTTGCATATCCTCTAGTTCCTACAACTGGAACAAATCCCCACCTTTCAAAGAATTCTAGTAGATTTGTTTTAGTTGCAGCACATGCTAATCTCATTAAGCTATTATCTTTATCCACGTCATTAAGATTTAAATCAATTCCACCAGTTTCAGCCTTTGGTGCTTTTTTAGGGTCTCTTGCATATGTATCCATTCTAGCAAATATTAAGTTCTCTAATTGATCTTTTTGTGATGTATATTGTTTAAAGTTATAGCTTTTATCATATGCTAAATGTAGTTGCCAGTATAATCCTAATTGAGTAAATACATTGTCAGCTTTACCAACTTTTCCAGATGTTACTTTCTTATATACTTCTGGATATTGGAAACGTACTGATGCATTTGTTTCTTTTGCTTGTGATAGTACTGAGAAGTAGTTATTTGTAACTTCTGCTTGTACGTAATGGCTATCATTTATAATGTGTCCTATTTCGTGTGAAATACCCCATCCAAAGTAATTTCCACTTTCATATTTTCCGTCTTCTGATGTTATAGGGTTACCTTTTGCTAATGTTTGTACATCTCCCCATGGAATACCAATATGTAATCCACCTGCGTACATTGCTGCACCAACAAACATTCTATGGTAACGTATATTTTGTCTTCCAGATGGGAAGCTGTTTGCTTGACCTTCTGTTATTTCTCTACTCATACCTTTGTGTGAATAGAATAATTCTAGCATGTTTTCCATTGCTGTTAATGATTTACTTAGTTTAGCAGCTTTTTGATCTGTTGTAGTTACAATTTCTTCTCCTTGTTCATTATATTCTCTTAAACCATCTAAGATTTGTTTAGCTGGAACTGAGTACATCATATCTTCAATTACTATTTCAGTTGCACCTAACATACAAGTTTTTTCATCATAATTATAGTTCACACTCTTATGTTTTCCTTTATGAACTTCGTTATGTTTATTTTCTAAGTCTGGTACAGTATCTTCTAGTTTTTTAACATAAGCTTTAATTGCATCTTCTCTACCAGTTCCTTCTGTTGCTCCTTCTTTTGTTAAGTCTAATACTGGTATTTGTTGACCACCAATTACTCTAACTGCTAATTCATCACTTGGATTATTTCCTAGATATTCAACATATAGAGATCCACCTCGTTCAGCATCAAATGTAGCAATTTCTGGAACTCTTACAATGTTTTTACCAACTTTTAGCATACTTGTTATTGTCATTTGCCAAGCTGCTGCTTCTGCATTGTATTGTGTTGCAATTATTCTTAATGAAGCACTATCTCCTATATTCTTTGTTCTACTTCCTACATAAACTGTAAGTTCTTCTCCTGCATAACCAACTAATCCAAGTGGTTGCCATGCATTTATTCCACCTTTGAATGATACATTTCCGTCTTTTGCAGCTGTAACTGTTGTATCGACTTTTACTGCATCACTGTTAAATTTATCTTTATTTGCTAAAATTTCTCTTGCATTATCTATTTCTTTTTGTAACAATTTATATTCAGGATGTTTTTCTCCACTTTCATCAGGTGTATCTAATGTTGTTTGTAAATCATCAATTGTTGCAGATGTTACATCATTTTTAAGTGTTACATGCATTTGTCCTTCATATAAATTATCTATTCTTTCTTCTAAATCATCATAGTAATAGAAACGCATTTCTGCAATTGTTAAGTTTCTTGCATGTGCATATGTTCTACCTAGTTTTATATTTATTTTGTTAGTATGTATTTTGTCTGTTAATTTTATTGTTGTATAATCTCTTCCATTTTCATCTTCTCTTGTTACAACAAATGGTGCTGAAACTGTTTTTGGCTCAGCGCTTGGATTTTCAGGATCCCAATATGTAATTTTTACTTCTCTTACTGCATCTAAATCTTCTACTTGTGTCATTGTAAAGTAATTCATATCGTAAGTTCCATCAAATTCAATATCTAAACCTCTATCTTTATATGTTCCATAAGCGACTCCATCATCCCAGTCATCTTTTTGCCAGAATGATTCATAGTCATTATCTACTATTCCTAGTGCTGAATTTTTTGTAGTGCTTGCTTCATCAAGTGGACTTCCTACCATGTGACCACTCTTATATGTTACATTTTTAATATGTTCTGTTATTTCTCCTTCACCTTTTACTGTATTAAGTAATTTGTATTGAGGGAATTTAACTGGTTGTACTGATATTGTTTCTACTGTGTTAACAATTGATGGTGCACTTTCACCATGTGTATTAACACCTGTTACATAAACTTGATATCTTGCTGCTTCTTCAGGTAGATTTTCAATTGTATATGAAGGGCTTGTTAGTCCTGTTACAGCTGTTGTATATTTTTCATCTCCATCTTTTTTATAGTAAACATTATAAGAATCAGTACCTTTACTTTTCATATCTTTCCAAGATGCTTCTATTGCTCTAAATTTTCCTACTAATTTTAAATTGTCTGGTGGTTCAGGTCTTGTATTTAATGTTGGAATAAGTTTTATAAATAAATCCGGATTGCCATAACCACTTCTCCAGTCTCCATTTACTGATTGTACTGCTATTATGAATTCTGTATTTAGTTGATCTTTAATTGCTTTTTTGTTAAAGTTCTTTATTACAATTGAATGTCCAGCAACACTATGATATTCAGTTATTCCATTTGCTTCAACTAATACTTCATATCCTGTAACATTTGGCATATTATCCCATGAAATTCTAAGTTCTTCACTTGTTGCTTCACCTTTTAAATTTGTTGGAATATTCATTGATGGTGCAGGAATTTTGTCTTCCATATCATTTAAAAATTCTACTTTTGAAATATCTGCAAGTTTTGTACTACCTTCTGTTCCTGTTACTTTAATTGTTACTTTTTTAATAGCTATTTTTTTGCCTAAATCTAATACAATTGTTCCATCTTTGTCAATGGTAACTGTACCTGAAGTATTTGCTACAGTTGCAACTTCAGTGTTTGCTACTCTAAAATTACTAGCTCTTGCTGTTACTTTTCTTGAATATGTATTAATTTTAGAAACTTGTTGAGCTTTTTCTTTTAGTATAACTTCTCCTGTTTCAAGATTTGCTTCATATATATTTCCTTCTTCATCTTCTACAGTTATTACACCTTTTGTAATATTGTTTTCTCTATTTGTAGATGGTGCAATTGTAATTGCTTGTGTTTCAAGAGTATTTTTCTCACCTAGGTCTAATGAAAATTCTACTGCATTTGTATCTGAAATTGGTAGTTCAGGTTTTTCTGGTGCAAACTCTACAACTTTTCCGTTATCTTCTAAAATGTTTGCTATATCCCCACCTGATACAACACTACCTGTAGTTGTTTCAGTAGTTGCATCATCTATAATTAATTTCCATGTAGAAGCTCCTTCAGGTTTATTATCTTTTTTGTTTATTGCAACATATGATAAATCAACAATGTTTATTTTTCCATCTCCATTTAAATCGCAACTAGCTTCATAGGTTCCATTTTCAATGTGAGATATAACATCATCTACATCATTTTCATCTATTAAATTGTCATTGTTTACATCTCCTAAAAATGTTACACCTAACATTTTTGCTAGTTCTATATTTTTTTCATCAGTTGTTGCATCATAACCATTTGTAAGTTTTATTTTTGTTTCATTTCCACCTTTTACTAAAATACCGCTTTGCGTGTATGTTAAATAGTTTGGTCCTGTTATTTCTATACTATAATCTTCCCCAGCTTCTAATTCTTTTGATATAAAGTATAGTCCAGTATAAAAGTTTCTATTAGTTATATCTTCTTCTTTTCCGGCAAGTTTTTCTCTTGTATAGTCATGAGGTTTAATGTTTTCTTGAACTGGTTTGTCTCCTTTTTTTACTGTTAAACTTAAATTGCTACCTGCTTGAGGTAATCTTAAGTTAACTTCCACCCATATTTTACCTTTACCATTATCTGCTTGCTCTGATGGTTCATTACCATCTTCTTGTTCTCCTAATATTGTTTTAAATTCACTTTGGGTGTTAATTGGGCTTGCTTCATTCTGGGCTGAACTTGGAGAAGTTGTTTCTTCACTTCCATTTTGCCCTTCTTCTAAACTGCTTTGATTATCTGTTGTTGTTGAATCTTGTGGAGTTTCTGCATCATCACTTTGATTTGAGCTATCAGGTTCCGATGGTGTTGATTCATCAACTTGTTCAGTGTTGCTTATTGCATCAACTGCTTTTTTGGCTTCCATACTAGCTTCAGCTAATACAGATATGTTTCCGCCTAATAATGTCACTAATACAATTAGTGCAATTACAATTTTCAATGTTTGTTTCATTTGTTTTCCTCCTTTTATTTTGCCTAGAACAAGCATAATTACTGGGGTTTGCTTGTTTCTTTTTATTTTTTTAGATATTATATCAAATATATAAAAAACTGACAATAGAATTTTGTTATTTTTTTAAATCTTCTGCTTTATACACATTATATCCTTCGTATCTATAACTTGCATCAATACCTTTCATATAGACATCTCTATCATTTATTTTATCAGTTAATGCATTTTGTAATAAAATTTTGATTTCTGTATTTTTAATTGGACTTCTTTCCATTGCTAATAAATAATCTTCTTTATCTATTTTACTCCAATCAACAACTTTACCAAGTTCTTTTTTTAAAATCATATCAAGCCAAATTCTTGTACTTCTTCCGTTTCCTTCTCTAAATGGATGAGCAATATTCATTTCAATATATTTATCTATAATTTCATCAAAATTTGATTGTGGCATTTTATCTATATTTTTTAAAGCATCCTCTAAATACATACTAGATGCAAATCTAAAGTTGCTTTTAGAAATGTTTTCTGTCCTTATTTTTCCCGCAAACTCATATATATCTTCAAATAAATATTTATGTATTTGAGATAATCCTTGAAAAGTTCCGATTTCAAACTCTTCTAATTTTCCAGTTTCAAATAATTCTATTGCTTTTAATTTTGTTATTCTTTCTTCCTCTTTAGCAAGTTCTAGTTCATCATTTATTCCTAATTTATTTTTTAATACCATATATTTTCCTCCTTACCTTAATTTTTATCTTTTTCAATTTGCTTTTGATATCTTTCTTCTTCTGAAAATACACATCCACAATATTTTTGCATGTATAGTCCCAACTCCCTTGCCTTAGCTTGACCTTGCCTAAAACCTACACGAAAATCACGATATAAAAAATTTACTCCATATTTTTTTGCCATTTTTTCAGCAACATCAATTAAAAGTTCATGTTTTTGATATGGGCTAACCAACAAAGTTGTAGAAAAGCCATCATATCCATTTTCTTTTGCATATTTGGCTGTTTGCTCTAAACGGACTGGATAACAATAATTTTGACATCTATTTTCCAAATTGTTTATAACATTTTTGCAAAAATCTTTTAGGCCATAGTTTTCTTCAAAAATAGCCTGTACACCTATACTTTCAGTATACTGTTTTAAGCAATCTCTTCTTGCTTTATACTCCATGTATGGATGTATATTAGGGTTAAACCAATATACTGTTGGCTCAATATTTTCATTTCTTAATGTTTCTATACAATATACACTACATGGTGCACAACAAGTATGTAGCAATAATTTCATTGTTTTCCTCCTTACATAGAAATTTGACCTGTAAATGTGTTATCATCAGGTAAGTTATAACCTAAATGCCTATATGCTGGTGGCAATGCTCTTCTTCCTCTTAAGGTTCTTGCCATAAAACCTATTTGTATTAAATAAGGCTCATATACATCTTCAATAGTATCTATTTCTTCGCCGACACTTACAGCAAGTGCTTCTATTCCTACTGGTTTACCTCCATATTGAACAATCATTGTTTCTAATAACTTTCTATCTATTTCGTCTAAGCCTAGTTCATCTATTTCTAACTTATTTAAAGCATGTTTAGCAATTTTTAAGGTTATTCTACCATCACCTAATACTGTAGCATAATCTCTAACCCTTTTTAGTAATCTATTAGCAATTCTTGGTGTACCTCTAGACCTTCTTGCAATTTCTTTAGCTGCTTGTTCTTCTATTTCAACTTCTAAAATATTACTTGACCTTTTTACAATAGTAGTCAAATCTTCTACTGTGTATAATTCTAGTCTATGTACAATACCAAATCTATCCCTTAAAGGTGTTGTTAGAGCTCCTGCTTTTGTAGTTGCTCCAATTAATGTGAATTTTGGTAAATCAAGTCTAATTGATCTACTACTAGGTCCTTTTCCAATTATAATGTCTAAAGTATAATCTTCTAATGCAGGGTATAAAATTTCTTCAACACTTTTACTTAAACGATGTATTTCATCTATAAATAAAACATCATGTTCAGATAAATTTGTTAATAAAGATGCTAAATCCCCTGGTTTTTCTATAGCTGGACCAGAAGTAATTTTTATGTTAGAATTCATTTCGTTTGAAATAATATTAGATAAAGTTGTTTTTCCAAGTCCAGGAGGTCCATATAATAAAACATGGTCTAATGGCTCCCCCCTTTTTTTGGCAGCTTCAATATATATTTTCATATTTTCCTTTACTTTGTCTTGTCCAATATACTCATCAAGAGTTTTTGGTCTTAAAGAATTTTCAAATTTTTCTTCCCCTTGTCCTTCTAAGCCTGGGTTCACTACTCTTTCTTCTTCCATTAGTCTCTCCTTTTTCTTGCTAAATTTAACATTTTTCTATAAAATCTTCTATAATTTTCAACATTTTTTCATTATTTTGTTGATAAGGTTTTGGTTTGAATTCTTTACTTTGTATTATTGCTTTTTCTAAGTCTTTTACATCTTGTATTCCAATTATATATCCTTTTTGATTAAAAAATTCTATTATATCTTTTTGGTGGTCATTTATATGTTCTCCATATTGATGTTGTCGTGCAACTGCAATTACTTTTTTTCCTTTAGTTATTGAAGATAAAATTGAGCCAACACCACCATGTGTAATAATTAAATTAGCTTCTTCCTGCAATTTTGTAAGTTCTTCATTTGATATAAAATCTAATATTCTCATGTTTTTTGATATATATTTTGTGTAACCAGCTTGAACTAAGACTTCATCTTTTATTACTTTATTTTCTATTAATAAGTCAATTTGCTCTAGTAATCTTTTAAAATTATTATTTTGTGTTCCTAATAATACTAAAATCATTAAAATATCGAACCTCCATATATAGCTTTTGGGTATAATTCTAACATTTCTTCCCATTGAACAATAAATAAGTCTGCAAATGGGTAAATTAATTTACCTGTTGCTGTTTTTTTGTGTCTATTTGCTAATGTTTCTATAAAAATTATTTTACTTCCAAATATTTTTCCTAAGCAACACATTGGTCCAACTGTGTGCGTTCCTGTTGTTACTATTACTTTTGGACGTATTTTGAAGTATAGATATATTGTTTTTAGACAAAGATAAAAATATTTAAAAATATATGTAAATATTTTTGCTCTTGTACCATAAGGTAAAAAGTATAACTTTTCTCCATATTTTTCTTTTAAATAAATATTTGATTTGTCCTTTTCTGTTACTATATAATAATCATATTTTTCAAATAATGGTGATAACTGCATTAGTTCATTTAAATGTCCACCTGTGCTTGAAATAAATAAAACTTTTTTCTTCATTTTTATTTTTGTTCCCTTCGAAAGTATATTTTTTTACTATTATATCATGTTATCTTATTTTTTTCATTATATTTTTAAAAAAAGGACCATAAATATGGTCCTTTTTTAATCACTTCTTATGAAGCCCAGCGGTCAAGCTGTTCTTCATAATTTTTTAATTCTGGATATACGTCGCGGGCTTTTACAACTTCATCCTCTGTTAATAACCC
>CANQTU010000060.1 GCA_947626925.1 uncultured Clostridia bacterium
ATCCAATGAGTCGAAAAAAATACATGCTTGAAAATTCTGATTCTTTGTATGTAATATCAAACTTTTCTTTACCTTTTGAAAATGTAATTCCTTTTAATTATGAAGAATTTTCTAATATGACAGCAAAATATAAAAAACCGGACATTTCTTCAGAAGATTTTATGTATTTATTATATACTTCTGGTTCTACAGGAAAACCAAAAGCTGTTACAATTACATATAAAAATTTTCATAATTATTTAGTTGGTATTTCTAAAGTTGTTGATTATTCTAAAGATAAGAAAGTGCTTTCTATTGCATCTATTTCTTTTGATGTTTTTGGATATGAACTTTGGGTTACCATTTTAAATGGTTTAACATTGGTTTTATCAACTGAAAAAGAGCAAAAGGATTTTATAAAATTAAATGAGTTAATTTGTAAAAATAATATTAATATTTTATATGGTACACCAAGTAAAATACAGTCATTAATGTCTACAACTTCTAATAAAAATTGCTTTGCATCACTTACTGATATTGGAATTGGTGGAGAATCATTTTCACTTTCTTTTATACAAGACTTACGCCGTATAAGTTCAGCACAGTTATATAATATGTATGGACCTACAGAAACAACTATTGGCTGTTGTTGTAAAAAAATAGAAAATAGTAGAAAACAAATTACTATTGGGAAACCTTTAGCAAATACTAGGTTTTATGTATTAGATAAAAATTTAAAACTTTGCCCACCTGGTACAAAAGGAGAACTTTACATTTCTGGTGATGGAGTAGCAAAAGGATATTATAAAAATCCTCAATTAACTGAAAAAAGCTTTATTACAGATATTTTTTATCCAAAAAATATAATGTATAAAACTGGTGATATGGTTAGTTGGACTAATCAGGGAGAATTACTTTTTTACGGCAGATTAGATTCTCAAATAAAATTAAGAGGATATCGTATAGAATTAAGCGAAATTGAGCGTATACTAGCTAGCCACCCTTTTGTAAAAAGTTGCTGTATTACTGTAACTAATACAAATGAAAGAGAGTTTTTATGTGCTTATTATACTTCTGATTTTACTATGCAAAACTATGAATTGAAGTTATTTTTAGCAAATAAATTACCTAACTATATGATACCTTCATATTTTATACCTTTACCTACCTTACCACTTACTATTAATGGTAAAGTAGATAAATCAAAATTGCCATCTCCTTTTGATTCTTATAAAAAGGAAACATACAAAAGACCAGAAAATGAATTGCAGAAAAATATTTGTAATGCTTTAGAAGAGTGTTTGTCTATAAAAAATCTTAGTATAGACGAAGATTTTAATAATTTAGGAATGGACTCTTTAAGTATTATTAAAGTCCAGTCAAAATTATCTACTTTAAATATTAAAGTGCCAACACAATATTTTTACGATTATTCTAATGTAAAAGATTTATGTCTTGCTTTAGAACATATTTATACACAAGAAAATGACTCTATTGCTTTAGAAAATTATCCTTTCTTAAAGCACGATATTAATAAAATAAAAACTAAAAATGTAAAATTAAGAAATGTTCTATTAACAGGCTCTACTGGATTTTTAGGAATTCATATTTTAGAAAATTTACTTAATAACAGTAGTAAAATATATTGTTTAGTAAGAAGCGCTAATGTTGAAAGTGCTAAAAAAAGAATATTTAATATGTTTGATTTTTATTTTAAAGATCGTTATACTAATGACTTTCTACTAAGTAAAATAGAGGTCATTGTTGGTGATATAAAATATAAAAATTTAGGACTATCAGAAGAAGTTTTAGAAAAATTAGGTAATAAAATTAATACAGTAATACATTGTGCTGCTCTTGTAAAACATCTTGGAAAATATGATGAATTTAAAAAAATGAATTTGGATGGTACTAAACATGTAGCAGAGTTTTGTATGAATTATAAAATTCCTTTAAATCATATATCTACTACAAGTGTTTCTGGTGATTTTATGCCTTTAAACCATACTTCAGATATTGTTAATTTTACTGAAGAAGATTTCTTTATTGGGCAAAATTATAGCCAAAATTATTATATAAAAAGTAAATTGCTTACAGAAGAATATCTTTTACAACAAATTAACCAAGGACATCTAAAGGCTAATATTTTCCGTGTAGGAAATCTTACTGGAAGATATAGTGACCGGTGTATTTCAGTATAATATTGATAGTAATTCTTTTTACAATAAGTTGCAGTTTATTTTGAAAAATCAGTTTTTCTATGAAAGTGGAACTTTGCAAGAATTTGATTTATCACCTGTAGATGAAGTAGCAAATGCTATTGTTTCTATTATTTATAATTATGGAAATCAAAATAAAATTTTCCATATGATGAATCCTAAAAAATTTAATATGAATACTTTAATAGAAAAGTTGAATCTTTTAGGATATTCAATTAAAATAATAAAAGATAATGATTTTTATAAAAAAATAATAAAAATGGATGCAAATGAAAATTCTTTTATGATAAATGATTACAATATACATATAAATATTTCTAATTTAAACATAAAAACTACTTGTAATATTACATTGCAATACTTAGATAAAATTCCTTTTTCTTACCATAAAATAAGTTTAAATTATTTAACTAAAATTATACAATACATGAAAGATGTAGAATTTATATAAGGAGGTTATTTAAATGCAAAAGAAAAATGAGAAAAAATCACGTCTTTATACTTATCAAAAAGTTATTTTAACTCACTTTATTACTTTGTCAATGTGTGCATTGATATTGTATCCTATAATGTACAAAATTTTAAATTATCCACCTGGTACAGTTGATACACAATTTCAAATTGATTATGGAGGTCTTACTTATAGTTCTCAATTTTTAATATTGTATGTTTTTGTTACTGGTTTTCTACTTTTATATCAACGCTTTTTTCTATTTAAGAAAATCGCAAATTGGGAAAAATGTGATGGTGTAAATTCAAAATATACTGTGGAAGAAATTAGAGAAACTTTATTAACTGCACCTACTAAATTTTATTTATTACAAATAATTATTCCATTTATTGCTATAACCATTGGTCTTGGAATGCCTATTGTAAAACACGAAGTGGAATCTTCTGGAATTACTGTTGCTATTTTATGGGTTTCTATTTTCGCCTTTAATGCAACTATTTCCTATGTGTTTTCTAAAAATCTGTTTAAATCTATCTTAATAAAGACTTTCAAGTCAAATCAGTTGCCTGGAAAACATACAAAATTGTCTAATGATATGATGTTATTGTTATTGCCTCTATTAATAGCTGGATTGTTCTTTACTGTAATTGTATCTTATTCTCGTTTAATGAAGGTTAGAGGAGACGATATTTATCATTATTATAAAAATGAATTAAATTATGTTTTTAATGAGGGTATTTCTTATAGCGAAGATGAGGTTGTCGATAAGTTAGATAATTTAAATATTTTAAATACTACTGATACTTATTTCATTATTGATGATGAAAAAAATATAACTACATCAAATGGAGTTCCTTTAACTGACTTTTTCAAAAAGTATATTTTTGAATTGTCAGATCAATATGATGGAAGAGTTTATGAGCATTATGCAGTTAATACACAAGGTTATATTAAACATATTAATGTAGAAGGAAAACCTTATATAGTTGGAATTCACTACCCTATATATGGTGGAGATTCTTTACTTTATATTATTACTACATTTATAGTTTTATTTGGTATTATTTCGTTTTTATTATGGTATTATTCTTCTTCACTTTCAAACCAAATTAAGATTATTGTAAATGGTTTAAATGAAATTAATACAAAAAATAATGAGAAATTTGAAAAAATACCAATTGTTTCTAATGACGAACTAGGTGAACTTACTGTTGCCTTTAATAAAATTCAAGATTTAACTAAACGTAACATTGAGCAAATTCATAATAGTCAAGAGTCTTTAATGGAAAGAGAACGTCTAGCTTCTTTAGGACAATTAATTGGTGGAATTGCACATAACTTGAAAACTCCAATTATGTCTATATCTGGTGCTGCCGAAGGATTATCTGATTTAGTTAAAGAATATGATAGTTCAATTGAAGACCCTGAAGTAAATAGTCAAGATCATCATGAAATTGCTAAAGATATGTCAACTTGGATTGCTAAAATAAAAACTCATACTGAATATATGTCTGATGTAATAACGGCTGTAAAAGGTCAGGCTGTTACTCTTGCTAATGAAGAAGATATTACTTTTACTGTTGGTGAATTGATAAAAAGAGTTGATATTTTAATGAAACATGAGTTGAAAAATGCTATTGTTTATTTAAATATTGCTATGAAAACAGATGAAAATACTATTATTAGTGGTGATGTTAATAGCTTAGTTCAAGTTATTAATAATATGATTTCAAATTCAATTCAAGCTTATAAGGGAAAAACTGAACAGAATATTGAATTAATTGTTGAAAAAGAAAATAATAATTTAGTTATTTCTATTAAGGATTATGCTGGTGGTATACCAAAACATGTTAAAGATAAATTATTTAAAGAAATGGTTACTACTAAAGGTAAAAATGGTACTGGACTTGGACTTTATATGTCTTATTCTAATATTAGGGCTCACTTTAATGGTACTATAACTGTGGATTCTGAAGATGGTAAAGGTACAACATTTAAAATTATTTTGCCAATTTAAAAGTTTAAGTAGTTTTTTTGAAAAAAGCTTGCGTTTTGCACATTTTATTAATATAATGTGGAAAATAGTAAATATATGAAAAAAGAGGTCGTTTAAATGAGAAAAGGTATACAAAACCTAGAAAATAATGAAAATAAAAATTACAAAATTATTGCAGTTGATGACGAACAAGGGATTATTGATTCATTATCTATATTTTTAAAAAGATCTGGATATGAATTTACTGGTGTAACAGACCCAACAGAAGCTGTTGAAAAAGTAAAAAAAGAACATTTTGATTTGATGATTTTGGACTTTATTATGACTCCTATTCATGGCGATAAAGTTGTGGAAGAAATCCGCGAGTTTAATAAAGAATTATATATTTTACTTTTAACAGGTCATAAGGATTTAGCTCCTCCTTTGGAAACTATTAGAAGACTTGATATTCAAGGTTATTGTGAAAAAAGCGACAAATTTGATCAATTACTATTATTAATTGAATCTGGTATAAAATCTATTGTTCAAATGAATGAAATTAAAAGAATTAATGACGAATTAAAAAATACGAATGATATGTTGGAAAAAGCATATTTAGAAAGTATTGAAACTTTAAGATATACTGTTGAAGCAAAAGATACATACACCAAAGGTCATTCTGATAGGGTTTCTGCTTATTCTGTATTAATTGGAAAACATCTTGGTTTGCCTGAGGAAGATTTAAAAACTCTTGAACTTGGTGGTTTGTTCCATGACATTGGTAAAATAGGTGTTCCAGATAGTATTTTATTAAAAGATACAAAACTTACAAATGATGAGTATTCTGAGATTAAAAACCATCCATCAATTGGGGCTCATATTTTATCAAGTGCAACTATTTTTAAGGATATTATTCCAATTGTAAAACACCACCATGAAAGATATGATGGACATGGATATCCTTCTCAATTAAAAGGTGATAAAATTCCTTATTTGGCTAGAATTACTGCTATTAGCGATAGCTTTGATGCTATGACTTCTAGAAGAACTTACCGTGATTCTTTGCCTTTGAATACAGTTATTGATGAGTTTGAAGATTGCAAAGGTACGCAGTTTGACCCTGAATTGACTGATGTATTTTTGGATATTTTGCGAAATCATTTTGATGAGATTAAGGCAATTAGAGAGAAGTTTAAATAAAGGTGTAATTATGGATAACCCTAATTAGTCATTTAAAAAACCTCCTGTATAATATATCTGTAATTTAAAATTACATAAATATATTATACTAGAGGTTTTACTTATTTTTAATATATTGGTTCTTTCTCTATTATTCGTTACATTTGTTTGTATTGCTAATTATGGCTTATTCTTTCTAATAATTCCCCTTTGTCATAACGAAAGCCTTTTATTTTGTATCTAAAACTCACTAATTAAAACATAATGCTCATACGAACAAAATTAGAATCCTTTACTGAAGCGGTACCCATTGCACCATCCGGAAAATATATCAAAAAACTACGATAATTGTTCGTTAATGAAGATGTCAAATAATAGCTCTCAAGTCCCTTTTCTTGATAATTCTCAGTAGTTATTTCTAAATTTCCAGCAAAAGCTGACCATTCCCCTCTTGAAGGTACAAACCATCCTTCTTTAACTTTATCTTGAATTACCCCCCACAAATCTTGGTGTTTATATTTTTCATCCTCTTGTTTTAATCCTTTATCTTGTTCTCCATAGCTACTTTTATTCCATTTTTCAACCATTATATCAGTATTTTTTTTTCCTGTTCCGAAATCTACCGCTGTCACTTTATCCCAATCCATAAAATTCCAATATCCTGCATAATACCAGTCAAATAGTTTTTCTTCTTCCTGTCTGTCTCCAATTTTTTTAAAATCATCCAATGCCATTACATAAAATCTATTATTTCCTGTTCCTATCGGTGATAATACATCTTTCTTTCCAAATTTTCCTTCATAGTCATTTCTACTTACATAGTAATTTCTAATTCCTGTTATAGCATTATAACTATATTCGCCATGTTCTTCTTTCCATACGTCCACATTCTCTGTCTCAAACCACTCTCCTTTTCCATTCTCTAATCCTATCCCTAAATCTGCATAAATTATTCCATCTATTTCGCCATCTGCATCTATATCTGCATAATATCCTACATAAGATTTTGTTTTTTCAATAGGTATTTTTCCTATTATATCTTCTATTTTTATTTCTTGCTCCCCATAATCTTTTTTCGTCTTTAATATCAATTTACTACCATTTCTTATTAATTCATCCTCATCTGGTACATTGTCAAAATACCTACTTAATATATTTTTTATCTCTTCACATGATATGTCTCCTCCCATTTCAAGTATATCCGTTTGTATCATTTCAATTACACTTGCCTTTTGAGTTTCTTCTTTTGCTGTTTGGGCTTTTGTTAATATTCCATTATCTCCTGTTAATGTTGCTATACTTACTCCTGCAAGTATTAGCAAAACAATAATTGTTATTACTAAAGCAATTAACGTTATTCCTTTTTGTAATCTGTTCTTCTGCTTTTTAATTTTTGTAGTTTTAACCTTTGATTTTAACTCCATTTCTTTTTTGTGTTCTAATTTCATAATTAACTTATTCCTCCTTAATATTAAATTTATATTTTAAAAATTAAAAACTTTTTAAACACAAAAAAGATAGCAAATAACACCTATTTCTGGGTCTTATCTACTATCTTTTTTATTTC
>CANQTU010000061.1 GCA_947626925.1 uncultured Clostridia bacterium
TCAAATAAATCTCTTACTCTTGAAGCACCAACACCAACAAACATTTCAACAAAGTCTGAACCACTTATAATAAAGAATGGTACTCCTGCTTCTCCTGCTACTGCTTTTGCAAGTAATGTTTTACCTGTACCTGGTTGACCTACTAATAAAACTCCTTTTGGAATTCTTGCTCCCATGTCAGTAAATTTCTTTGGATTTTTCAAGAATTGTACTATTTCTTCTAATTCTTCTTTTTCTTCATCAACACCTGCTACATCTTCAAATGTAATTTTGTTTTTATCAGCTGGTGTCATCATTCTTGCTTTACTTTTTCCAAATGACATTGTTTTGTTGCCTGGTCCACCTTGACCTGCTCCACCCATCATAAAGAACCAGAAAACTAAGAATATAATTAATAGTCCAAATGGTGTTAATAAACTAAGTACTGTAACAAAAATTGATTGAGATTTCTCCTCTAAAGTAAATGCTCCATCTTTTAAGAAATCTTCAGTATATGTCATAAAGCTTTCCATATCTGGTATATTTACTTCTTTTTTAACTCTATCATCTTTTAATGTAACTGTTGCCATTTTTCCATCAGATTCAATTTGAATGTTCTCTACTTTGCCACTATTAATATCAGCTATCAATTCTGAATATTTTAACTTTGATTCACTGTTTTCTACAATTGATGATAGTACTACAATAAAAATAATTCCTATAATTAGCCACATTGCTAATGTTTTAATTCCGTTTTTCAAAATAATTCCTCCTCATGTTTTGTTCGTTTATATTGCTTTTATAACATATAAAATTTTGTTTTTCAATAGTTTTTTATATGTCTTTTTTATTACAAAAATGCGTGTTTAACGCATTTCTTACGGATTTACGCAATTTGTTTTATTGCAATTTTGTTTAATTATATAAATTTTTTGATTTTTCACTAAAATCTTAATATATTTATTAGGGGTTAAATATTTGTTTCCAATATTATTAGCACATAATTTTATAACATCATCTATATGTATTTTCTCTATATGCATTGTACTGCCAAATAGCCTTGTTATAATATATCTTAATAATCTAGATTTTATTACTGTTTCTTGTGAATTGAACTTTTTTAAATCTATTACTATTTCATCTATATCTTCTTTTAAAATCAATTCTTTATATATTTTTTTAGTTTGCTTTTCCATATATTCATTTTCTGCTGTCATAATGTCAGATAATCTACTTATTGTTTGAATTATATTTGGATTAAATTCTTTCTGAATATAAGGAATTACAATATTTCTAATTTTATTTCTGTGATATATATTTTCAAAATTAGTTTTGTCTATTCTAGGGTTTAACTGTGCCTTCTCACAATAATCTTCTATTTCATATCTTTCACATTCAATTAAAGGTCTAATAATATTGTCTCTTTTAGCCTCAATTCCTTTTAGCCCTTGCATACCACTTCCCCTTAAAGTATGCATCAAAATAGTTTCAACATTATCATTTTTATTATGTGCAATAGCTATTTTATTTGCATTTGTTTGTTTCAAAACTTCTTCAAAAAACTCATATCTTGCTAGTCTTCCTGCTTCTTCTGTTCCTATTTTATTAGTATTAGCCATTTTTTCAACATCTATACTTTTTGAATAAAATTCAATTTCATTTTTTTTACAATAATTTCTTACATATTCCTCATCTAAAACTGCTTCTTCTCTAATCATATGATTTATATGTGCAACAATAATTGAAAACTTGCTTAAACTTGACAAAGGAGACTGTCTTTTTTGGCAAGTTCTTAAAATATCTAGCATGCACATAGAATCTGGTCCACCAGACACTCCTAAAACAATTTTGTCTCCTTCTTCTATTAAATTATTGTTTTTTATTGTTTCTATTACTTTTTTTGTTAAGTTCTCCATTTTTTTACCTTTCTATATTATGCAAAAAAAGATGAATTTTCAATATTATTTCTTGAAGTTCTTGCCATAATAAATAATTTATTATGTTTTTCCCCCTTAAAAACATTCTTTACTTTATTCATCTTTTGACTTTTTTAATACAATTATATAATTAATTTGCTAAAAAAACCGTCATTTTTGGCATTTTTAATCATCAAATCTTTTTTCTAAGTTTACGAATTTAGTGTAACTTCCTAACCATAATAGTTCAATAGTTCCTGTTGATCCACCTCTGTGTTTTGCTATAATTACTTCTGCTATATCCTTTTTTTCGCTGTCTTTGTTATAATAATCGTCTCTGTATAAGAACATTACAATATCCGCATCTTGCTCTATTGCACCTGACTCTCTTAAGTCTGATAACATTGGCTTATGGTCTATTCTTTGTTCTACTGCTCTTGATAATTGTGATAATGCAACTACTGGTACTCCTATTTCTTTTGCTAGTATTTTTAATGAACGACTGATTTCTGATATTTCTTGTTCACGACTACCATTTCTTTTACTACTTCCTTGTACTAATTGTAAATAGTCTATTACTACCATTCCTATGTTTTTTTCTAATTTTAGTTTTCTACATTTTGCTCTTATTTCCATAACAGATATACCTGGTGTGTCATCTATATAGATTTCTGCTTCAGATAATGGTCCTATACTTCCTGCTAGTTTAGTCCAGTCATCTTCTTCTAATTTTCCTGTTCTTATTTTATTGCTATCTACCATTGCTTCACTACATAGTATTCTATTTACTAGCTGTTCTTTTGACATTTCTAAACTAAATATAGCTACTGGTATTTTTGCTTTGACTGCTGCATGTGTTGCTATATTTAAGGCAAATGCTGATTTACCCATAGCCGGCCTTGCGGCAATTAATATTAAATCTGAATTATGAAATCCAGCTGTTTTATAATCTAACTCTGTAAAGCCTGTTGGTACACCTGTGATGTGTTGCTTTCTGTTATATAGTTCTTCCAATTGTGTAAAACTCTCTACTAACACATCTTTTATTGGTGTATATCCCTTTTGGCTTTTATTTTGCATTATATTGAAAATTTTCTTTTCTGCACCTTCCATGATGTTTTCTACATCTTCTGTTGTATCATAGCCTAAATCGATAATTTCATTTGCTGTTTTTATTAAATTTCTTAAAATTGATTTTTCTTCTACTATTTTAATATATTTTACTGCATTTGCTGTTGTTGGAACTTTTTCTGGAAGTTCAGCTAAATATTCTAAACCTCCTACCTTATCAAATTTTCCCATAGCCTCTAGTTCAGCTTTTACAGTAATAATGTCAATTGGCTCAGCACGATTATATAAATTTAATATTGCCTCATAAATTGCTTTATTATCTTCTCTATAAAAATCGTCTGCTTTTAAAACTTCAATACTTGCAATAACAGCATCTTTATCTGTTAACATACTACCAATAATAGCTTGTTCGGCTTCTAAATCGTGTGGTGGTACTTTCCCTAATTCCATTTTAACTACCTCTTTTTTATAATTATCTAAACTCTTTTTATTTTAAGATGACCTTACATCTACTTTTAATTTACCAATTACTCCTTCAAATAGCTTTATTTCAATTGTTTGCATTCCTAATGTTTTTATAGTTTCTTTTAAATCTATTTTCTTTTTATCCACTTTTATGCTATATTGGCTTTCTAATTCTTGTGCTATTTCTTTGCTTGATACACCACCAAAAATTTTTCCATTTTCTCCTGCTTTCACATTTATTTTTAATATGATTTTTGATAGTTTATCAGCAATTTTTATAGCTTCTTCTCTTTCTTGGTCTTTTTGGAATTTAGCAGAATTTTGTTTTGCTTTTAATTTTGCCATGTTTTCGTTATTTGCTTCTACTGCTAAATTCTTTGGAAATAGAAAATTTCTGGCATATCCGTCAGAAGCATTTATTACTTCGTCTTTTTTTCCTACACCTTTTATATCTGCTTTTAAAATTACTTTCACTTTTATCACGTCCTTCTTTATGCATATTATTTTAATATTTTTATCTATTAGACCTGTCCCAAAAAGGGACAAAATGGGTACATTGGTGCCTGTCCCAGAACGGGACAGAACGGGCACACGTTAGCTTTCTATTTCTGAAAAGTATTCATTTATCCTGTTTATTAACTCTTGCTTTGTTTCTTCTATTGTCATTCCTTCTACTTGTGCTCCTGCTAAAGTTATGTGACCGCCACCACCTAATTTTTCTAATATTATTTGTACATTAATGTCCCCTATAGAACGCCCACTAATGCACACTTTTTCATCTAATTTTCCTATTACAAATGATGCTGTTATATCGCTTATTGTTAATAACTCATCTGCTGCTTTTGCACATACAATATTTACATCTTTTTCTTCTTCTTCACATATTGAAATTGCTATTGTGTCATTTACTATTTCTGCTTTTTTTACTATTTCTGCTATTCTGTTGAAGCTTTCTAAGTCGCTTTGGAACCATTTTTTTACACGTATGATGTCTACTCCGCATTTACGTAAGTATGCTGCTGCTTCGAATGTTCTTACTCCAGTTTTGAAGGTAAAGTTTTTTGTATCCATCATTATTCCAGCATATAGGCTTTCTGCTTCTATTGTTTCTAATTCTATTTTTTCTTCTACATATTGCAATAATTCTGTTACTAGCTCAGAGGCAGATGATGCATATACTTCTTGGAATGTTAGTGTTGCTTCTTCTATGAAGTCTGCACTTCTTCTGTGGTGATCGATTATAACGATTTCTTTTACTTTTTCTAGTAGTTCTGATGATTCTACATAGTTGGCTTTATGTGTGTCTACTATTACTAATAA
Organism: uncultured Clostridia bacterium; assembly: GCA_947626925.1. Taxonomy (GTDB): domain Bacteria; phylum Bacillota; class Clostridia; order TANB77; family CAG-508; genus CAG-269. Next base: position 4,752 of record CANQTU010000061.1, read on the forward strand.
TGTGTCTTCGTCCACATTTTCTAAAGCAACTTCTTTATTTATAATAACATCTTCATATTCTTCATCTTTTTCAATTGATTTACGGAATGCTTCTAATGTTGGGGTTTTAGTGTCTACAACTATATATGCATTTCTTTCTAATGTTTTGGCTAGACGATAAATTCCTAAGCTTGCTCCTACACAGTCCATATCTGGATTAGTGTGCCCCATTATCATTACTTTTTTAGATTCTTTTATTAGGTTTTCTAATGCTTGGGCAACTATTCTTGCTTTTACTTTGGTTCTTTTTTCTACTTCTTGAGCTCGACCTCCAAAGAATTTGTAAATATCATTTTCACGAATTACTGCTTGGTCTCCTCCACGTCCTAAAACAATATCCATTGCTGCTTGAGCTGATTTGTATTTTTCTTTGTCTGTAGCTCCTTCATTAGATATAGCAATACTTAGTGTAAATTGTATTTTTTCGTTTATATCAATATCTTTAATTTTGTCTAATATGCTGAATTTATCTTCTTTAATTTTTTCTAAATATCTTTGTTCAAAAAGATAAATGTATCTATCTTTTTCAGTTTTTATTAAAACTCCATTTGTTTCGTCTGTCCATTCATATATATATTTATCTATTTCTGCTATAAATTGTGGCCTTTCTTCACTTTCGATTTGATGCATTGTTTCTTCATAGTTGTCTACCATTATAATTCCTACACAAGATTTAGAATCTTGATATTCTTTTTGTAATTTAACATTTTCTGTGTCATCAATAAAATAAAGGATTACCATGTATTCCCTTTTATTCTTTTTTACATTAACATATTTTCCAAGTATTTTGTATGTTTTTTTGCCAATTTCCATTTGTTTTATAATGTCTCTATTGGTTTTGTCTTTGCTATTTGCTTGTCTTTTCTTTATTTCGTCTTTAATATCAATACTTAATTCTTGAATATAAGTATTGATATCAATATTTGCAAATTCTGAAGCAAATTTTGAACTTCTCCAAATAAGGTTTCCATCTGTTTCTAGTATAATTAATGGGAATGGTGAATTTATTAAACTTGTTTTGGCTGCAGAGTCCACTGTTAATGTTAAATCTTGCAATGTTTCTGATAATTCACTTTTTCTTTTGTTATTTGTGTAATAGCTATATATTAGTATTAATGCAAATATAATGATTGATGGTATTATCATATATGTATTTTTGATACATATAAATACTAGTAAAATAAATATAATAGCTAAATATATTTTTGTTTTTGATACTAATGTATCTAATACTCTTTTATTATTATTTTGCATAAATTTCTCCTTCTTTTTATTCCATTATATTTTACTAGCAAATAGGCTATTTGTCAAGAAAAAAAGGAACTAAATAGTCCCTTTTTACTTATTTTCTACCAATCTATTATAAGCTGCATCCATTTCTCCGTCATCTACTTTATAGTTTGCTTCAATTTGTGTTAATTGCTTTTTTTGGTTGTTAATTTTATTAATTTGTCCTGCATACATTAAAATTAAAAGAGTAATAACAAGTAACATTGTTGATGTTACAAATAAAGTAACTGAACCTTTTTCATTACTAAATTTTTTTATTTTACTTTTCATTTATTTTTCTCCCATTTAAAGATTTTCTTCTATATTGCTAGTTTCTTCAAGTGGTTTTTCAGTACTTATATGAATGTTTTGGTATTTTTGCATTCCAGTACCTGCTGGAATTAATTTACCAATTATAACATTTTCTTTTAATCCTACTAAGTCGTCTATTTTACCTTTTACAGCCGCTTCTGTTAATACTCTTGTTGTTTCTTGGAATGATGCTGCAGATAAGAAGCTGTCTGTTGCTAATGATGCTTTTGTTATTCCTAGTAATACTCTTTTACCTGTTGCTGGTCTTTTTCCTTCTTTTATTGCTTCATTGTTTCTGTCTTCAAATTCATACATATCTATTAAAGAGCCTGGGAACATGTTTGTGTCACCATTATCTTCAATTCTTACCTTTTTAAGCATTTGTCTTCCAATTACTTCAATGTGTTTGTCATTGATGTCAACACCTTGGTTTCTATATACTTTTTGTACTTCTGAAATTAGGTATTCATAAACTCCTTCTGGTCCTTTTATTTCTAAGATTTCACTTGGGTTGATAGATCCTTCTATTAAAGGTTCTCCTGCTTCAACTAAATCTCCATCTTTTACTTTCATTTTAGAGCCAAATGGAATTGTATAAGATTTTGAATTGTCATTAGAAGTTACAATAACTTCTTTTTTCTTCTTAGTTTCTTTTATTTTTACTTTACCATCAATTTCTGTAATAATTGCAAGTCCTTTTGGTTTTCTTGCTTCAAATAACTCTTCAACTCTAGGAAGACCTTGTGTAATATCTGCAACACCTGCAACACCACCAGAGTGGATAGTTCTCATTGTAAGCTGTGTACCAGGCTCACCAATAGATTGTGCTGCTATAATACCAATTGCTTCTCCTATTGAAACTAAGTCTCTACGTGCTAATCCCATTCCATAACATTTTTGACAT
>CANQTU010000062.1 GCA_947626925.1 uncultured Clostridia bacterium
GTAAAAATATGAGAGTTAAACTCGCCTTCGAATTTAACTCTCATATTTTTACTTTGTGATACATTTCTTTCATTTCCTGATTCGACTTCGAAATAATATTCTTTTTCTTGGTTCATTCCCTCTAATATTCTATCAAAGTAATATGTATTTGTTCCTGTTGGTGTTACAAATACTTCCATATTTACTTCTCCGTCTGTACTCTTAAAACTCATTTTTGGTTTTACTTCTGGTACTGTAGATAATCCATCTACCCATTCTACCACTACTATTTCTCCTGAAATAAAAGTATTATTACCAGATTTAACAGTAGACATCTTTTTTAACTCACTATTGATATTTCCAATATAAGAATTATCTTCAAAAATTATTTTTTGCCCTAATAACCTTATTCTCCATTTATTATAATTACCAACTATTGTATTGTTATGTTTTGTTCCTTCGAATTTTACATTCATAGTTTTATTTGGTGATTTATTCGCCACATCTCCTGATGTAACTTCAAAATAATATTCTTTGCTTGTGTCTATTCCTTCTATGTATCTATCAAAGTAATACGTATTTGTCCCTGTTGCTGTTACAAACACATCTATATTCACACTTCCATCTACACTTTTAAATCTCATAATTGGTGCTACTTCTGGTACTGTAGATAGTCCATCTACCCATTCTACTATTATTATTTCTCCACTTACATATGTTGCATTATTTGCTTTTCCTACATTGAATTTAACTAATTGGCTATTAATATTTCCTATATATGTATATTCCTCAAATATAATTTTTTGTTCTAATAATTTTATTTTTTTGTCATGATATCTTCCTACAATTGTATTATTATAATCTGTTCCCCTGAAATATACATTCATACTTTTGCTTTCTGATACATTTTTTTCGTTTCCTGATTCAACTTCAAAATAATACTCTTTGCTTGTGTCTATTCCTTCTATGTATCTATCAAAGTAGTATGTATTTGTTCCTGTTGCTGTTACAAATACTTCTAAATTTACGCTGTTATCTACACTTTTAAAACTCATTTTTGGTGCTACTTTTGGTACTGTTGATAATCCATCTACCCATTCTACTATTATTATTTCTCCACTTACATATGTTGCATCATTTACTTTACCTACATTAAATTTTACTAATTGACTATTAATATTTCCTACATATGTTTGGTCATTAGCCATAACATTATTACTATTAGATATAATAAGATAAAAAACTAAAAATGCGAATATGATTCCTATTATCTTTTTTATTTTCATTTTTACCTCCTATTTTATTACTTCTCAAAAATAATTTTTTGTTCTGATAAACGAATATTATAATCATGATATTTTCCTACAATTGTATTATTATAATCTGTTCCTCTGAAATATACGTTCATACTTTTGCTTTCTGATATATTTTTTGTATCTCCTGATTCAACTTCAAAATAATATTCTTTGGTTGTATCTATTCCTTCTATGTATCTATCAAAGTAGTATGTATTTGTTCCTGTTGTTGTTACAAATACTTCTAAATTTATACTTGGGTCATCTACACATTTAAACCTCATTTTTGGTGCTACTTCTGGTACTGTTGATAGTCCATCTACCCATTCTACTATTATTATTTCTCCACTTACATATGTTGCTTCATTTGCTTTTCCTACATTGAATTTAACTAACCCACTATTAATATTTCCTACATAAGTATCATCTTTAAACATTATTTTTTGTTCTGATAATTTTATATTTTTATCATGATATTTGCCTACAATTTTATTATTATATTCTGTTCCATCAAATTTTACGTTCATAATTTTGCTACTTGATATGTTTGATTTACTTCCTGATTCTATTTCAAAGTAATACTCTTTGCTTATGTCTATTCCTTCTATGTATCTATCAAAGTAATATGTATTTGTTCCTGTTGCTGTTACAAACACATCTATATTCACACTTCCATCTACACTTTTAAATCTCATAGTTGGTGCTACTTCTGGTACTGTTGATAGTCCATTTACCCATTCTACTACTATTATTTCTCCACTTACATATGTTGCATTATTTGCTTTTCCTACATTAAATTTAACCAATTGACTATTAATGTTTCCTATATAAGTATAATCATTAAATATTATCTTGCCTTCTTGTATTTCTAGTTGTTTATCATCTTGACATCTTCCAATTACTTTTTGTAATTTAGCTAAATTTACTATTTGGTTTTTACTTGTTGATAAATTATTTGGATTTTCAGATATTATTTCTAAATAATATTGTTTTGTCATATCTAATCCTTCTAGACTACCATCAAAGTAATATGTATTACCTGTTAATCTTTTTATATATAACTTTCTACTATCACCACTATTTGATTTTAGATATATAGCTGGTGTTTGTCTTGGTACGTTTGATTTTCCATTAATCCATTCAACTGCTATAATTTCACCTGTTATATAATATTTATTTTCAGAAACTTTTATAGTATTTAGTTTTTGTATTTCAGAATTAAGGTCTCCTACATATTGTTTTGTTTCTGATACAAGTACTTGATTTTTTATTAAATAATTATATAGTTCATCTTCTCCTAAAAATTTATCATTTCCTAATGGTGTATACATTGTGTGATGAACTGGAATATTAACTCTGTCTGCTGCTGAAATTTCTATTTTATATTCTTTTGAACTATCAATATTGCTTAACCATGTATCAAAATAATATGTATTTCCACCTTTATGCTGTACATAACAATATATAGTTTCCCCATCAGTAGATACCAATTTTATAGTAGGATTTGATTTTGGAACTGCTTGCATATCGTTAATCCAATCAACTACTATAACTTCACCAGTTAGGTGAGTTTTTGCTGAGTTTACACTCAATTTAGTAATTTGACTGTTCATACTATTATTTTCACGATTAATTCTAAATCTTTCTTTATTCGCAATAATAGCTCTTGCATCTGCTTCAGCTAATCTATTGAGTTGCGAATCACTACTTAAAAAGCTATTTCTATCTCCCCAGTTACTAATAAAACAGTGTTCTATTAATACACCTGGAATTCCATAATACATAGGATTTCTAATAATACCATAATAATCTGATAAAAATCCATCTGAATACAATTCTCCATCTGTACTTTTTCTAAATAATGGTCTATAAGAACGTGGTACAATTCCTACACCTCTTAAATTATCTAATACACTTTTTCCTAGATAATTAGATGCTTCATAAAATCTAGGTGAATGTGGATCATCTGTTATATATACTTCTGAACCATAAGCAGATGTATTGCTACTAGAATTTATATGGAAACTAACTAATAAATCTGCACCAGAATTTTTTGCTAATAAACCTCTTTCATATAAAGATGGGTTATTATCTTTTCCTCTAGCTAAAATCCCTGTAATTCCTGGTGTTCCATCAAAAATTTCTTTTACTCTTTTAGCAATTTTCCATGTTACATCTTTTTCGTAAATCCCACCTGCAATTGCACCAGAATCATTTCCACCATGTCCTGGGTCTAAAATAACAATAATGTCATCTTCTGCATATACATTTGTTGACATTAAAACTAATATTGTTACAAAAATTACACTAAGAAAAATTTTTATACTTTTTTTCTTCATTTTATCACCCTTTTTTTATAAATTCTTCAATTATACTTTATCATTTTATGACAATTTTTACAATAATAAATTAATAAAAATTTTAAGAAATTTTATCCAAAAGTTACAATTCACAGTCCACAACTTTTTTAAATCAAAATATTATATATTATTTTTTGTAACTCCCAGCTACATAATATAATAAATAAACTTAAATAGTTATATTTTATCATAGCTTTGTGTGTCGCAACTTCCATAATTAAAATACTTGTATGTAAGTTGCTCCAATCGCACTTCGCTTTCGCTCCGTTTGGTCGCTTACGCAGCTATTCAAAATATAACTATTTAAGTTTACATTTAAATTTATTAATTTGCTGGTCCCCCCGAATTGTTACAAAAAAATAATATATAATATTTTGATGTTTAGAATATTAGAATTGTTTCTTGGTTTTTAAAACTCCAAAACCATATAATAGAAAATATAATAGTTTATTTGTTAATCCTTTTATTTTTTTTAGATTATGTTTTGATTTTGTTAAGTAGGAAAATAGTATAAAATGCTTTATAGCATAAATTCTCTTTTTAAATAAAATTCCCTTTTCATTTTTTTGCAAAATTTCTTCAAAATATTTATAATAACCATAAGGATTTTGTTTCATTTGTTCTTTTAAGTTTTTTGAGTATCCTTCTTCTTGATATTCGCATATCATTATCGGTTTATTTATACAAATCATACTGTATTTTTCGTCCATTTTATGATACATTCTAGCTTCTGTAATAAATTTTTCATTTTGCTCTAATTCATGCTTATATTGTTTTCTAATATTTGATAAAAATATTATTGCTTTTTCCCCTGTTTCTCCTTCTTTAAAGTATAAATTAAACATAGTAGTTTTTTGTTTTTTAAATGTATTTCCCATATTTTCGGCATTTTGATTGTATTTTAAAAAACAAAAACCATATATATCTTTTTCTTCTTTATATTTTTCATACTCCTGTAAAAATATTTTAAAAGCATCATCAGTAAAATAATCGTCTGAATCGCAATCTACAATAAAATCTCCTGTTGCATTTTCTACCAGTTTATTAATTGCAATCATTTTGCCTTGATTTTCTTGCTCATAATATTTAATATCTAATTTATTTTCTTGTTTAAAATTTTCTACTACTTCTTTAGTTTCATCTGTTGAACCATCATCCATAATAAGCCATTCTAATTTAATATCATTTTGTGCATTTTTTACTAGACTTTGATACAAATTAGGTAATAAATTAGCTCTGTTATAAGTTGGAGTTATTATTGATATTTTATATTCTTTCAATTTTACTCACCTATCAATTCTTCTATTTCTTTCAAAACATTTTCGTTATTATAGTTTGTATTTTCTACTGTTAAGTTTTTATAATCTTTATAGTTTTGTATTAGTTCTTTTAGTCCCTCATATATTCCTTCATCTGTGTTTTCTACTATTTTAGATTTAGTATAATTTTTTACCGCTTCTCGTGCTGCAGTGTTAGTTAAAATAATATATTTGTTAAGTATTTTAGCTTCTTCTATTACCATACCATATCCTTCAAATTGCGAAAGTAAACAAAAGTAGTCTGAATATTTTATATATGGATAAGGATTTTCTTTCTGCCCAAGCAAAATAAAAGTTTTTTCCACTTTTTGCTCTTTTATTTTTTGTTCTAGATTTATTCTTTCAGGTCCATCTCCTATTACATAAAAATAATGCATAAAACCTTCTTTAATTAATTTACTGTGAACTTCAATTATTCTATCAATTGCTTTTTGTGGTACTAATCTTGCTACTGTTAAGAAATTTATTTCTTCTTTTTTAAAAGGTAATTGTTGCTCTTTATTTGATTTTTGTATAATTTTTTCTCTGTCAATATAATTATAAATTACTTGTTTTTTATTTGATAAATTAGGGTAAATTTTCTTAAAATTATTTAAGTTTTCTTTACTAACAAAAACTAAATTTTTGAATTTTTTATATGTATTTTTATCTAGAATTTTTTTTATTTTGGCTTTTAAACCTGTTCCAAATACCTGCCCAATGTCATTGTGTATCCACGCTATTTTTTTTGTATTCTCATTTTTACAACTAAATAAGCGTGTTATTGGTCCTTCCAAAAAGGCAATTTCTGCTTCATAATTTTTATTTATATTATTTTTATATATTTTATTTTTCTCTAATAGAATTTTTAATGGTATTTTTACTTTTTGCTCAAATGTAGATAATTCTTGGTATGAAACTGGATATAAACTTTTTAAAGTTATGTTAGAATTTAATTCTTTTTCTAATTCACCTTTTGCATAAATAGTAAAAATAGTAATATCATATTTTTTAGATAATTTATTTGCCAAGTCAATTAATACTGTTTCTGCTCCACCGTAAAGTTAGACCTGTTATGCCAAATAATATTTTTTTCATTTAATTCTCCTCTATTTTATACATTTGAATATAGTACAATAAATTGGAAATGTATATTTGTTTACCGTTCTCATGTAAAAATTTTTACTTCCTTTTCCTTTTTGTAATATTGAGTTGTTTTTCCACTCTGGAAATTTTGCGTTTAAATTAGTCCATGTTTGCTGTAATAATTTTTTTCTAGTTGATTTGTCTTTTATTTTTACCATTCGTAGTAAAGAACTGCACAACAAATATCTTGTATATATATATTCTAATTGTGCACCATATTCTTTTGTTAAATTTTTTTCTTTATAATATTTTATTACATTGTCTAATACATCAAATATTTCACTATTTCTCTCATTTTGTGAATTTGCAATTGAATTTTGTCTTTGAATATAATGAATACAAGGTTTTTTCAAAAAAGAAACTTTGTTTAAATATGGTATTAATTTATAGGTGAATTCTATATCTTCGTATCTGTACCCTTTTGGAAATTGAATTTGTGTTTCTACTAAAATCTCTTTTTTTATTAGTTTATTCCATGCGACTACTCTTACTTTTTCTAACATTTCTTTTTTATTATTATAAATAACACCTATATCTGTTTTTCTTTTATTTGGATATTCCCAATAGAAATCACATTCAACCATATCACTGTTTTCTTTTTTAGCTATTTCATACATCTCTTCATAAGTTGTATATTCTGCATAATCATCTGAATCTAAAAATGCAATGTATTCTCCTTTAGCATATGCTATTCCAAAATTTCTGGCATCAGATAATCCGCCATTTTCTTTTTCTAAATATACAATTTTTTGTGGATACATATTTTGATATTTTTTTGAAATTTCGCTAGAATTGTCTGTTGAACCATCATTTACTAATATAATTTCTATATCTTGTAATGTTTGGTTAACTAGGGTTTCTAGGCATTTTTTCAAATATTTTTCAACATTATAAATTGGTACAATTACACTTACTTTTGGCATATTTTACCTCATTTTTATATATAATTTTATACTTGTTGCTAATATTATTCTTTTTATTAACTGTTTTATATTATATGGCTTAATATTTTTATATAATTTTCTCTTTTTTAATTCTTTTATATAATTTTTAAATTCTTGTTGTCCTTGTAGTT
>CANQTU010000063.1 GCA_947626925.1 uncultured Clostridia bacterium
AGTTATATACCTAACATTGTCATATTTTCAGCAATTTCATCTGCTGAAATAGCTTCATCACAATTTTGCCATGTTTCCTTATCCCAAATTTCAAGTCTAGTACCAACTCCTATAATAACAGCTTCTTTTTCTAATTTAGCAGATATTCTTAAGTTATTTGGTATTAAAAATCTTCCTTGTTTGTCTATTTCACATTCTGTTGCTCCAGATAAGAAAAACCTAACAAAATTTCTAGCATTCTTGTCTGAAAGTGGTAGTGTTTTTAATTTGGTTTCAAAGTTTAACCACTCATTTTGTGAAAACGCAAATAAGCATCCATCTAACCCTTTTGTTACGATGAACTTCTCTCCCATGTCTATTCTTAGTTTTGCTGGCATAATCAATCTGCCCTTTGCATCAATGGAATGCTCGTATTCACCAATTAGCAATTAATACTCACCCCTTTTTCACCACTTCGTTCCACTTTTCTCCACTTCAACTAAATTTTAATATAACTTTTTATATTTTGCAAGCTTTTTTTTAAATTTTTTTATTTTTTTATTTTTTAGTTATTAATTATTACAAAAAGTTTAATATATTTTTATTCATAACAATTCGGGGGGACCAGCAAATTATAGACTGTTAGCAAATTTTATAATTTATTATAAAATTTGATTTATAGTCTATTATGTAGCTGGGAGTTATGAAGAAAAATATATTAAACTTTTATATTAAAAATGATAAATAGTTATATTAGTATTTTTTATAGAACAATTAGTATTATTGTTATTGTTTTTTCTTATTAATAGTTCGTTCTTTTTTAAACTTCAAATTGCTATACTTTTTTATATAAGATATAAGGAGGAAGCCTTATGAATAATCAAGAAAAACTCTTAAGAAAAAATATTGGGAAGAAAATTAAATTAGCTAGATCTAAAGCAGAATATACTCAAGAACAATTAGCTGAGAAGTTATCTTTATCTCCTAGATATATCAGTCAATTAGAAAGAGGCATAGCTTTTGGGAGTGCTACTACAATTATTAATGTTTGTAAAGTTCTTAATATTAATTCTGATTTTTTATTCAATGATTTAATAAACAATAAAGCTCCTATTCCTAATGACATTATTGATGATAAATTTTTAGAGGAATATTCTAAATTAAATGATTATAATAGGACAGTTATATCTGCATTTACAGCTGAATTAATTAAGCTTCAAAATAAAAAAGAAAATAAGAAAAATGCCTAGAGTATTTACACTTTAGGCATTAATTTATTGTTGTACTTGTTGGACCAGTACCTACTACCGCTTCCTGTAAAGATCTCCATGTGTTACATCCTACAATTCCATCAGCGGTTAATCCTCTTGACCTTTGATAGCTTATTACTGCATTTTGCGTACCACTACCAAAAATCCCATCTAATCCACCTGTTCTAAATCCTAATGTATTTAAATCGTCTTGTGCAATTAGCACATAATTACTTACACTTCCCCTTCTTAAAGTTGGAAATCCACCTGTTGAACAAGCTGGTGTTCCGAAATCTTTTGTCAAAGTGTACCCATGTTGGTGTTAATGAAATTGGCTCTACATAAGCCCAAACTCCAGAATTTTTAGCACTGTTATACAAGGTATTTCTTCTGGCTTGTGTTAGGGTTTGCCCTACATCAAAAGCAACGCCTGCATAGTGTTGTGACTGGTTTCCATGTCCTCCTTCATAAGGTCTTTTAAAGGCAAATCCTACTGGTATTGGAGCACCAAATATATACCTTTGGCTATTCCAACTTTGCATTGTTCTTTTTGTTGTCCACAATATATTGCTTTTACTTGAACCTCTAAATTCTCTAACCTTTAGTGTGGAATTTGTATTGTATGGCATTGCCTCATTTTCTCCTTTGTAGTAAGTTTCCATTCTATCTGTATCATTATTAAATATTATTATCTTGGCCACAAATAATACCCTCCTAGTTCTTAATCTTATAGATATTATATGTGGCTTTAAAATTTTAGTGAAAAAATAAGCATTAGTTCTTTTACTAATGCTTTCTATTTAACTTCTCTTGCTTTTACAACAACTCTATGTTTACTATCATCTGTACAAGTAATTAAAGTTACCTCTTTTTTACCACCTGTTCGCTGTGTTGTACAACTAACATCAGTTGGCTCAACCTCATATTTGTTATATATAACATATTGAAGAGTTTTACCAGATAAATCTGTTAATTCTATTTTATCTCCATTTTCTAATGTTGGAACTTTACTAAAAAATCTCGTATTTCTGTAATTATGACCTACTATACAGAAGTTTCCAATTTTATTAGGGTCTGAGCCCCAAAATTTAGTAGGTGATATTTTTAACAAATCTTCTGTTTCTTCTACACTATCTGTTAGTCCATCAATAACAGGATATTTAACATTTATTTTTGGGATATTAATTGTAGCTATTGTTTTATATTGATATCCATTTGGCGTTGTTTCTATTTTTGCATTATTGATATTTTGTTTTGGATTATCATCTAGTACAACAACTAATACATTATCATCTGTAACATTGGTATCTTCTGGAATGTCAAGATTAGCTAGAATTTCTTGTGATACTTCTTCGCTTTTGTTTCTGTCATATTCGGCATAAATACAAGCAGAAACTAAAATGCACACAAAAAAAACAGATAAAAAGAATTCAAATTTATAGACTTTCTTTTTTCTCTTTAATTCTGGCGTTACATATAATTTTTTAGTAACCAAAATCTGATTCATACTAATCTCCTCATTTATACTTCCTTTCTATTATATCACATTAATTATGAAATGAGAATAGTTTTTATGAAAATTTATAGATACTCAAAATCATACAATACTACTTCCATATTGCTGTTTATTTTGCCTAATATACTAATAACATCACTCTTTGTAAGTTCTCTATAACACCAGTCTGCTATTTCGTTATATGCTTTTACTTTTACAATACTATTATTTTTTAATTTAATGTCAAATTGTGCAATTGATATATCTTTACTATTTACTATAAATTCAAATTCTACGTCACTTATTATTTTTCCAATTAACATACATAAATTCATTTTTATACCTCTTTTGATTATTATAATTTTCGTTAAATAAGTGTATTTAAAATTTTAGAATTTTTACTAACACTTATTTAACTGATACTTTTTTACCTTTGTAAATTTTATTTACTTTGGAAGGAATAAATCTCTTTAATACTAATACATTTACTGGATATATTCCGTAAAATATACCATCTGAAATTTGTATTAGAGTACAAGACGGAAAGAATTGTTGTTGTTGGCATTGCCATTGTTGTTGTTACGGTTAGATGCTGGATTGTTGTTGTTGCTGTTGTAGTTACCTCCTCGATTAACGTATGGATTGTTGGTGTTGTAGTCTTCGATTTATCCCTAATTATTATAAAATAATTTATTTAATAAGTTATTTGTATTTGCATATTTTATATATCCCATATGCCCTGCTAAATACTTTTTTGCTTCTTTACTTGTTAAGTTTCTTTGCTTAATTTGATTTTTTAAATGTTTAATTTTTTTCTTTAATTTTCTTTTCCCCTTATCTCTTATTTTCATTCTATATTCATTTATTTTATAACCACAAAAGTTTACGCCCTGTTTACTCTTAAATATTTGTGTTTTTTTATTTAAGTCTAATTCTAAATTTTGTTTTAAAAATATTCTTATTTTTTCTAATATTTCTTTTGCTTCTTTTTTTGTTTTTACCATTAGCACACTATCATCTAGATATCGGCAATAATATTTTACTTTTAATTGTTGTTTTATATATTGGTCTATTTCATTCAAATAAATATTAGCAAACATTTGTGAGGTATAATTTCCTATTTCTAAACCTTTTTCTCTTTTTTGAGCATATAGTATTTTATTTATTAGCCATAATAAGTCTTTATCTTGTATTTTTCTTTTTAGTATTTTTAATAAAATGTTTTTATTTATGTTGTCAAAGTATTTTGCTATATCCATTTTTAGTATGTAATATTCGTTCCACTTATGTTTGCAATGTTTCATACTATTTTGCACATAAATGGCTGCTTTATGCATTCCTTTTTCTTTTATGCATGCATAAGAGGTACTAATAAATTGTGGTACAAATGCAGGTTCTAAAAAATTATCTACTACCCATCTATGCACAATTCTATCTATGTATCTTGATTTTTCTATTTTTCTTTTCTTTGGCTCTGTTACATAGAATTCTGTGTATCCTCCATGCTTATAAGTTTTATTTTTTAATTCTTCATATAACCATAAAATATATTCTTCTTGTTTTAAGTTAAACTGGATTATTTCTTTTCTATAACCTTTTCCTTTTCTTGATTTTTTATGTGCTTCCATTAAATTTTCATATGTTAATTTTTTATAATATTGATTTCGTATTGTTTTTGGCATAGTATTTTATTAGCCCTCCCAATATTTTTCCTATTTCATATATTTGCTCCATTGCTATTTTAAATTTGCGTTCATCTATCCATTTGTTTTTCTTCATAATTCTTAAATATATTCTTTGAACATTTAAGCTGGCATCTATTTGATTTAGATAATTTAGTATTTTTGAATTTTCTATTTTGCTTATCATTAGTATATTTTGTAACATTTGATACATACTTGTTTTGTATTCTGTTCCTATACTGAATTTTTCTACTCTTGGTAGTTTTATTATAATTTGTAATATATACTCTATATATTTTTCTGTTTTAGGAATTAAAATTAATTTGTTTTCTTTTTCTTGTTTTTTATTCATTTCTTTCATTTTCATCTTCATATAATTTTGCTAAGGCTATAATATATTTATCTGGTTTTTTATATTTTTTAATTCCTTTTGAACAGATATAACAATTATTATTGTTTTCCATTAATTTATTGTACTTATTTCCTTGATATTCTAATAAAATTTCTAGAGTTTCTTTTTCTTTATCAAAATAATATACTATGTAACTATAATTTTTTTCTTGTATTAAATCTGTATATTTTTCTAATGATGAAATTGGAAAACCTATTTTGCATATTTCTGGTTTAAAACAGGTCGTTTTTAAATTTAATAAATTATGTAATAAAACTGCATCTTTTCCTACTGCTATATAAAATTCTCCAGCATTGCATAGTACAATTTTGCCTTTATTTTTCTTTTGTAATATTTCCATCATTTGACTAAAGCTCATTTTTAACACCACTTTCTTTTTTATTTTTGCGTTTTTTGTGCTTTAAAAAGCACAAAAAACGCCACGTCAGTGGCGCCACGTCAGTGCAAAATTTTCTATTGTAACCCAAATACGAAACCGTATTTGTTTACATAGAAAATTTTGCAGCTTAAGCAGTGACTGCTTAAGCATTCTCCTATTTAATTTTGTACTTTTAAAAGTACTTTTTAGCTTATTTATAATTCAGTTTTTACAGCGTTCAGTCCTACATTACATAAAGTACAAGACGGAAAGAATAGCTGAGGCCGGCACCGCCACCGTTGTTGTAACGGTAAGACGCTGGACTGCTGCTGCTGCTGTAGCAGTAACCTCCTCGAAAAACGCATGGAAAGACGGTGTCGTAGTCATTTTGTTCAGCTACATATTCATAAAAATTCCCTTCTAAATCATATATATTACATACTTTATCTGCTAAGTTTTGTCCTGATGTTGCTTTACTATCAGTATGTCTACTAGAATCTGCTGTTGTTACATTAAATGTTTTATCATTTCCATCTTTTTTATTGTCTACAAACGCCATTACCATGTCCCATTGTATTCCTGTTATTAATCCACTTTTTACTTCATCATTATTTATAAAGTCTTTTGATGTCGTTTTACATTCTGTTTGTGGAATACTAACCCATACTGTTGCACCTTGTTTACTTATTAATGTGTCATTATCTCCTTTTCCAGCTTCATATCTTGATATATAAAATCCTCCTGCAGCTAATACTGTTTGTTTTTCGTCTGCTATTCCGTCTGGTAAATAATTTTCGTCATCTTTTGCTTTTGCTGAAACACCTTTATTTTCATAATTTGTATTTCTTACATAATCATTTGCTGATGTTACTGGTATCCATACAAATTGACTTCCTTCTGTTCCTGTTCTTGTGCTTTCTATTACTACTCCTTCTTCTACATCTGTTGCCGAATCTTCTGCTATTTTAAATCCTCCTGGCACTTGTACTGGCTTTTCTTTATCGTCTGTTATTGTTGTTTTACTACTAAAAGTATCTCCTCCAGTTTTTGCCTCTCCTACTGTTTTTGGTGGCTCTTTTGGAGTATCTGGCACTTCTCTTTCTTCTGGTCCTGTTATACTTCCTTTTTCATCTCCATTTTGATGTATTGTATATTTATGATTTGTTTCACTAAATGTTACGTCTATATCTCCTGTTTCTGCTCCGTCTGTTGCTGTTGCTCCTGCATTTAAATTATTTAATTCTGTTTTCAATTCATTTGCTGTTATATTATCACTATTGGTCTTTTTTGATAATGCTGTTACATATGCTAGCTGTATTAACTCTTTTTCTTGGGCTACAATTGTGTCTTCCTTTGCCTCTTCTGCCTTTGTTAATATTCCATTATCTCCTGTTAATGTCGCAATACTTACTGCTGCTAGTATTAAAAGCACTATTATAGTTATTACTAATGCAATTAGTGTAATACCCTTGTTAGATATCTTTTTTGTTTTTCCCATTTCTTTCTTTCCTCCCTATTTCTTTCTTTTGTTTTTCTCTTTTTACTACTTTCTTAGCTTTTTGTTGTCTTATCTCTTTTTTTGTCTTTCTTACTATTATTCCTATTTTAAAAACACTTATACATTGCTTTTTCAAAATTTTTCTTTTTCTAACAAGAGT
>CANQTU010000064.1 GCA_947626925.1 uncultured Clostridia bacterium
AAGGTGGTTTACTTCTTTTAATCATTAGTACTTTTTTATAATCTTTTGTAAATAAAAATATAACAACATATTTTTTCATTTCCTTTTAATTCCTTTATGTTTTTTTCAAAATCAATTTCGTAATCGTTATAAAAAATTATAATTTATATAAATCTATTTAATTTTCTTGTTTATCAATCAAATCAATTTGCTTTGATACTTTTTTTCTTTTTTCATTTAATCCTATACAAATAATAATCATTCCTGTTCCTAACATAACAAAAAATTCACCTTTGTTATATCCTTTTTCTTCTATATATTTTTTTAAATCAATTAAGCTATCATCATTTATTTTTTGTACTGTTCCATCTTTATAATATAATGTAAATTCCAAATCATTGAAGGCTAGAAAAAACTGAATTTTTCTTACATTATAAAAATCTTCCAAACTATCATAGTAATCACTTTTTTCTATTATATTCTTTATACTTTGCCTATTTTTGTCATTTACATATAAAACATCTTTCCCAAAACCTTTTAATATAAAATATACATTAAAAATCAAGAAAAATATTCCTATTACAATTAAAATACTTAAAAACATCTCAATTCTTACTAATCTTTTTCTTTTCATAATTATTTCCTTTTACATTTAATAAATTATTATTCTGAAAACTCCAAATTACTACTTTTCTAACTAAATAATATCATATATTCGTATTCTTATCAATAAAAATTTTTTATAAAAATATTTATAAAACTATTGACATATGCAAACAAATGTTTTATAATGCATGCAAATAAAAAAGGATGTGATTTTATGGAACAAACTAATTTATCAATTCAAAATGAATTAACAAATGAAGATATAAAAAAATTAATATATACAATAAGAGGAAAACAAGTTATGCTGGATAGTGATGTAGCTATGTTATATCATTATGAAACAAAAAATATAAATAAAGCTGTAAAAAGAAACAGTGATAGATTTCCAGAAGATTTTTGTTTTCAACTAACAGAAAATGAATTTCAAACTTTGAGGTTCCAAATTGGAACCTCAAAACAAAATTTAGAAATAAAAGATGGAAATTAGAGGAGGAAGAAGATATTTACCTTATGTTTTTACAGAACAAGGAATTGCTATGTTAGCAGGTGTTTTAAAAAACGATATAGCTGTAAAAGTTAGTATTAATATAATAAAAAGCTTTATAGAAATGAGAAAATTTATATCCTTAAATGGTCAAATATTTGAAAGATTAGCAAATATGGAATATAAATTACTAGAACATGATAAAAAATTTGACGAAGTTTTTAATCAACTTCAGTTAGAAGATAATATCAAACAGAGAATATTTTTTAATGGTCAAATATGGGATAGCTATAGTTTAATTATAGATATTATTAAAAAAGCAAATCAAAAAATCCTAATTATAGATAATTATATTGATGATAGTATTTTGAAAATGCTTACTAAAAAGAAAAGCAATATCGAAGTAGTTATTCTAACATCTGATAAAAGCAATATTGAAAATTTAGATGTTAAAAAATTTAATAAAGAATATCCTATTCTTAAAGTTGCTAAAACAAATAAATTCCATGACAGATTTATTGTAATAGACAACAAAGAGATGTACCATTTAGGTGCTTCTATAAAAGATTTAGGTAAAAAATGCTTTGCAATTAATAAAATAGAAGATATGGAAATTATAGAAAAAGTTATTAATCTGATGAATAATACATAAAAGACAATACTACAAATTTAACTAGCATTGCCTTATATAACTATTTTAGTTAGTAAAAAATATAATTAGTTTATTTTCTTTATTCATGTAAGAAAGCAGATATTCCTATTACAATTCTATCTCCACCTTCATATTTTTGTAATAATAAAGCAATATTCATGGTTCTTTCTAAATGACTAATATCATGGCCACTAGAATCTTGAGAAAAAATTTTAAGTACTAATGGTTTCAACTGTTTTATATAATCTTCTAACATATTTAGCTCCTTCTTATATAACATAGAATAATTATAACACATTGTTCAGAAAAGTTAAATATGTTTTCATCTAAAAAACAATCTACTAAAAAAATTAAACGTTATGGAGATACTATGAAATAAAAATTTAGCTGACTTTCAAATGAGAGTCAGCTAATTTATGTTTTCAGCTTTTTTTTACTTTTAAATATGTCTACAATATAAGTAATAATTAAAGTAATTACTGTTATGCAAAGTAAAATTACTATATAATTTCCCTTTAGGTTACTTGCTGTTGGAACTAAAATTTCTCTCAACAGTTTTATAGAATATGTCATTGGTAAATATGGGGTTAATGCTTGGAATCCTTTACTAATTGTTTCTATTGGGAATGTTCCACCAGATGCAGCTAATTGTAATACTAATATAATTAAGGCTAAGAATTTACCAACATCACCAAAATTCCTAATTAAACATTGTATTAAACTCATAAATGTTATTCCGATTAAAGAACTTGCAAAATAATATAAACCTATATTTTGTATTTCATATCCTAATCCTAATTTTAATAAAGCTCCTGTTATAATTCCTTCTATTGCTCCTAGTGCTATATATAATAAATTTTGTAATAATTTATTTTTATTTTCACTTCCAAATATTCCAAATCTATTTTTTTGGTCATAATATAATACTACATAACACATTAATGCTCCTACCCATAATCCTATAGATAAAAACATTGGTGTAAATGCTATACCATATGAATTTACTTCTCCATAAGCCTGTGTATTAAATTCAACTGGATTTTCTGTAAATTCTTTTATGCCATCTAAATTTTCTAATTCTTTTTTTGTATCTTCTATACCTGTACTTATTTCTTGATTAAATGTTTCAATGCCATTAACAAGCTGTGTACTTCCATCATATGCTGTTTTTGTTCCATTTTGTAAAGTATTTAATGCTGTTTTTACTTGTGAAGAACTAGTACTTAATTTATTTAATCCTGTTGATAAATCGTCACTTCCTGTTTTTAAAGATTTTGTTCCTGTGCTTAATGTTGCCATTCCGTCTTTTAGTTGTTTTGTTCCACCTTTTACTTGTGATAAACCTGTTTTTAAATTTGTAATTTCATTTGATAATGTTGTTAAACTACTGGTTCCATTTGCTAATTGCTGTGTACCAGAATATAAATTTTTTGAGCCTGTTTCTAAATTATTTCCTGCTGTTTTTAATTCTTGTATAGTTGAACTTTGAATAGCTCCTTGTGATTCTAATATTTGTAAAAGTCCATTTATTTTATTAACATAGGCTGTAATTCCTGTACTTAAATCTTTAGCACCGTCATTTGTTTGTTTTATGCCAGTTGTTAGTGTAGTAATTCCAGAGGTACTACTTGATGATAATTTATCAACTCCTGAAGCAACTTGCGAAATTGCAGAGTCTATGGATGTAGCACCATTATTCAAGTTTGATACTCCTGAATTTACTTCGCTAATTCCATTATTTAATGTTTTACTTCCTTCTGTTGCTGATTTTATTCCATTATCAAATTCTGTATAACTATTGTTTAATGTTGTTGCCCCATTGTCTAATTGTTGTAATCCTGAATTTAAACTCTTTGAACCATCTAATATTTCTTTTGCTCCATCTGATGTTTTTTCTAAACTACTAGGCACTTCTTCTAATTTATCTGCTAAGTTTTCTACTATTTCGCCAGATATTTTTTCTTCTAAACTTGTTTCCATTGTTTTTACTGCATTACCTATAATTTGAGTAGCTAAATAGTTTGTTGCTTGGTTTGGACTGTATGTAATTTTTGCTATTTGTTTATCTTTACTAGATGCACTGTTTAGATCTTGTGTAAAATCACTTGGAATTGTTATGGTTGCATAATACTCTCCATTTTGCATTCCTTTATTTGCATCATTTTCGTTTACTTCGCAAATATTAAATACTGCACTATCTTTTAAGCTTTGTATAAATTCTTTTCCTTGATTTTCGCCATTTTCTCCATTATCTAAATTTACAATAGCAATTTTCATTCCTGTTAAATTGCCATATGGATTCCAATAAGATTTTAAATAGAAAAAACTATATATTATTGGAATCAATAATACTATAATGAATATTATTATTTTCATAATTTTATCTTTTTTCATTTTATTCAACGTCCTTTCTTAAACCACTTCTTAAAATTTTTGAAATACTATTTGCTATTTTTTGTTCATCTAATTTTTTCTCTTTACTATCCCACTCTAGTATTAAGGCAATATACATTTTATAAATTAAAAAAGTTGTAATTTCTAAGTCTTCATAATATATATATTTTTTTTCCTTAGCTATTATTAGCTTTTCTTTTATATAATTTTGTATTTGGTCATCTATTAATTTAAGATTTTGTATTACTACTGGATTTTTAAGTAATTCTGCTTCTCTAGCTATTATGTTTAAAAAATCTCTTTCCTTTCTATATTTTAGTAACCTATAGATTACTTGACTTATCATATCAAAAAAATCATTGTTTGTTTTTTCTACTTCTTCCACAATAGCTTTCATATGCTTTATTTCTTCAACTATAAAATATTTTAGCAATTCTTCTTTACTTGAAAAGTACATATATATTGTTCTTTTTGTAACTCCTGCTTCTTTTGCAATTTCATCCATAGATACTTTTTTAAATCCAAATTTGTGAAATAATTTTCTTGCAGTTTCAATTATTTGTTCTTCTTTCATTATTCTTCTCCTTTATACTTGTATACTATTTCCGTACACTAGTATACTATATAAAGTTGTATTTGTCAAGTATTTATTTTAATTCTCATCCACATTATCAATAATATCTTTACATTCCTGCCAATTTGTTACCTTAAAACAATCATATTCCGTTTCCAATTTTTTTGCAATTTCTTTAGTTTTATCTGTGGATTTCAAATCTGCAACAATAATGTTTTTTAGGTAATCCTCTTTTCCATATAATATTTTAAACAAGCTTGACCTTAAAAATCCCTCTATTTTTTCTTCTTGATTTTTTACTGCAATAATTAAATATATTCCATCAGATTGTAATTTTGTATATGTATATATATTTATTATGTTTTTTATAATTTCAAAAAAACCATAAATGGCTAATGTCCATAAAATAGTTTGTACTATAAATTCCATTTTTTAGCCTCCTATGGTTTTATTATATGTTTATTTGGTTGATAATGTGTTTTTATCATAAATAAAAAAACTACCTTATTCCCGGCAGTTTCTTTATTAATTTTCTTATATTAACTGTAAAATAGCAACTTCTGCTCCGTCACCTTTTCTTGGTCCAGCTTTAATTATACGTGTGTATCCACCTACATTTTTGTCTGCATATTTTTGAGCTATTTCGTTAAATAATTTTGATGGTAAATCAATATTGTTTCCATCACTATCTTTTACTTTGTTTAATTTTCTCATCATTTTTCTTCTAGCATTTAATCTTGTTGGCATGTCTTTTTGTCTTTTTTCAGTAGTTTCTTCTTTTACTACTTTTAGGTATTCTTTACCGTTTTTGCTTTTTACTAATTCTGTTTCTTTATTACCTTTTGAATCTAATTTTGCTTTAACAACTTTAACATCTACCATTTCAAAGTTGTCTTTTTCTTTTATAGCAAGTGCAATTAAGCTATCAGCAATTGATTTTACTTCTTTTGCTCTGCTAAGTGTAGTTTCAACTTTTCCATGTACAAGTAAGTCTGTTGACAAGTTTTTTAACATTGCATTTCTTATGTCAGTTGTTCTACCTAATTTTCTATTTGTAGCCAATTTTTTCACCTTCCTTTACCTAATTTCATGAATTTTTTATTCGTCTTCTTTAGAAAAATCTAATCCTAATGAATGTAATTTTGCTGTTACTTCATCAAATGATTTTTTACCTAAATTTCTTACTTTCATCATGTCTGTTTCTGTTTTATTTGTTAAATCTTCTACTGTTGCAATACCTGCTCTTTTTAGACAGTTGAATGAACGAACTGATAATTCTAATTCTTCAATTGACATTTCTAATACTTTTTCTTTCTTAGACTCTTCTTTTTCAATCATAACTTGTGTATTTTTTGTTGCTTCTGATAAGTCTATAAATAATTCTAAATGTCCTGTCATAACTTTAGCAGCTAAACTTAATGCTTCATGTGCTTTTAAACTTCCATCTGTCCATACTTCAATAACTAATTTATCATAATCTACCATTTGTCCAACTCTTGTGTTTTCTACTTGATAGTTAACTTTTTTAACTGGTGTGTAGATAGAGTCAATTGGAAGTACAGATATATCTTGGTTTGGCTTTTTGTTCTTTTCTGCTGAATTGTATCCTCTTCCTCTATCTGCTGTCATTTCCATTTTTAGACTTCCACCTTTAGAAATAGTAGCTATATGTAAATCTGGATTTAATATTTCAACAGTTCCATCTGTTATGATGTCAGAAGCTAATACTTCTCCTTCTTCTTTAACATCAATTCTTAGAACTTTTTCTTCGTTTTCATCAAATTTTAGTCTTACATTTTTTAAATTTATAATAATTTCTGGAACGTCTTCTACTACATTTGGAATTGTAGCAAATTCATGTAATACACCATCAATTTTTACACTTGTTATACTACATCCTGGAAGTGATGAAAGTAAAATTCTTCTTAAAGAATTTCCTATTGTTACCCCATATCCTCTTTCTAATGG
>CANQTU010000065.1 GCA_947626925.1 uncultured Clostridia bacterium
TGAGCTATCCGCGACTCGAACGCGGGACAACTTGATTAAAAGTCAAGTGCTCTACCACCTGAGCTAATAGCCCAAATATGCATTGTATTCACAACGCCTTTATATCTTACAATATTTTTTGGCAATTGTCAATACATTTGCAAATTTTTTTTGTCTTTTTCGTGAATTTTTTGTTATTTTTCTTATTTCTGCTCATTTTATGCATTTAATTTTTTAAGTACTTCTTCTACATCAATACCATGAACACCGCAAGCTTCTTCTAAAGTTTCCATTTGTGAAGCTGGGCATCCTAAACAATGCATACCAATTTCTAATAAAATTTCTGCTTTTTCTGGAGCTTTTTCTAAAATTTCTCCTATTTTTGTATCTTTATTAAAATTCATAATTATTTACCTCCTTATAATTAAACTCTAATAATTTTATCACATTTTTTCAAAAAAGTATAGACAAACCTGAAAAAATATTGTATTATGTTAAAAACTTCGAAGGGTGGTGACATTATTTCTAAATTAATTGATTTATTTTTTATCACATTTATTATTTATCTTTTCATTACTTTATATTCATTATATACTTTTTTTGACATTATATTTTTCCATAACAAACAAGGTTCTAAATTAAAAATCAAAAAAAATTCACTTAAATCTAAAAATTAAAATCTTTTAACTTCAATTAAAGGAGGCTGATGTTTTATTCGCAAATTTATAAAAGAATTTATTTTTTTGACGTTATTTTTTATTATTTCTAGCTTTATTTCAATCCACATTTTTTCACCCATTTTTACATCACAAGAAATTATTATTACTTATGGTATTCACCCATTTGATATTTGTTCAACAAATCCACAGTTATGGAAATTAATAAAAATTACCTATGTCATTTGTTTTATTTTTTCAAATTTTATATTTTTACATTTTATTTATAGTAGAATTATAATAAAATTACCTTTTTTCCGTACTAAGCCAAACATTAAAAAAACTTTTATTAATTATCCCTCCATTAGTAACAGTTCTTTAGCATTACTAATTGGCAAAGATAATTCAAACAATGAAATTTATATTCCTGAAAGTGGACTTTATCAAAATTTTTTGGTTACTGGTACCATAGGCTCTGGTAAAACTTCTAGTGCAATGTATCCTTTTACTAAGCAATTAATGAAATTTAATTCTAAAAATTTGAATAATAAAATTGGAATGTTAATTTTAGATGTTAAAGGGAATTTTTATAAACAAGTTGCAAAATATGCAAAACAATATAATTTAGAAAATGATTTAATTGTTATTGAATTAAAATCTAATGTTTTTTATAATCCTTTGCACAAGCCTAATTTGAAGCCTCAAGTTTTGGCAAATAGATTAAAAAGTATTTTACTACTTTTTTCAGAAAATAATACAGAATCTTATTGGCTTGATAAAGCTGAAGAAGTTTTAACAGAATGTATTAAGCTATGTAGGCTTTACAACAATAATTACGTTACTTTTTTAGAACTTCATAAATTAATTACAATGCCAAATTATTATAAAGAAAAAATTAATTTACTAAGGGATTTATTTATTAAATCTAAATTTTCACATTCGCAAATTTATGAATTAAATTCTAGTTTAAATTTCTTTCAAGACGAATTCGAAAATTTAGACTCTCGAACTAAAGGTATTTTAATTTCTGAAATTACACGAATTACAAATGCATTTATTTCTGATTTTGATGTAATGTCTACTTTTTGTTCTCCTATTGAAAAGCTTTCATTTACTGGTTTTTCAGAAGTTATTCAAAAAGGAAAAATTGTTGTTTTAAATATGAATATTTCTGAATATAATTCACTTTCTAAAATGATTGCTGCTTATTTAAAATTAGATTTTCAAACTGAAATTATTTCAAATTTGTCCCACTCTTCTGTTAAAACAACTGCTTTTATTTGTGATGAATACGATAAATATGTAACAAAATCTGATGGCGAGTTTTTTTCTTTAAGCAGAGAAGCTAAATGTATTAATATTGTAAGTACTCAAAGCTATTCTTCTTTAAAATCTATTTTAAAAGATGATTCCCAAGTAAAAGTTATTACACAAAATTTAATTAATAAAATTTGGTTTAGAACAGATGACATTTTTACTATTGAAGAAGCTCAAAAACAATTAGGAAAAGAGGATAAGCAAAGAATTACAAAAAGTATTTCTGAAAGTGCAAAACAAACACATTTTAGCTATATTACAAATACCTTAAATTCGCAAGATTCAAATATTTCTGAAACTTTTAGTACAAGTGTGCAAAATGATTATATTTTTGATACTAATTTTTTCACACAAAATTTAGAAACTTTTTCTGCACTTACTTTTTTGTCTGATGGAAATAAAATTTATCCACCACAAAAATTACAAATGTTACCATATTTTAAGAAAGGATGATTATATGAATAAAAAAATTTTTTATTTAATTTTTACATTTATTTTATTTTTATTATTTTTAAATACTTTTTCTTGTTTTACTTTTGCACTTGGAGACCCACAAATTGTTAGTAAAATTAATTCAGCATTTGAAAATATTAAAGATTGGTTAATTAAAATTGCTACTCCAGCAGCTGCTGTTGCCGTTGGAACTGGCGTTTTTATGAAAAAATTTAGTTTTGGTGATGAAGAAAAAATAAGAACAGGTAAAAAATTAATTAAGGGCTCATTGTTTTCTTATGCCTTTATTCTAGCCATTGACTTAATTTTATCTGCTATTAAATCACTAATTAAATAAGGAGGTATTTTTGGATAATTCAACAATTACACAAACTATTATTGATACTATTAACAGTATTTTTGAAACTTTATTTAGTTCTATAGACAATAACCTTTATTCTGTTTTAGATGATATTACTTTTATTAATTCTGATATTTTACACGATAAAAATTTTGAAACTCTTTTTGGCACTTCTGCTTCTAATGGTATATTATTAATAGCCAATTCTTTTTTACTCGCATTTATTGTATATTATGGAGCTCGCTACTTAATGGCACATTTTACTTATAGCCAGACTGAAGCACCTTTTAGTTTTATAATTAAATTAATTTTATTTGGAATTGCTATGAATTTTTCATTTTTTATTGTTGAATTTATTATAGACTTAAATTCAAATGTTTCTATTGCTATTAGAACTTTAGGAGAAAATTTATTTAATAAAAATATTTGTTTTTCAGAATTAATTACTACAATTAATACAAATATTGCTATTGACACTAATTCGCTCAATATTTTTTCACTAGATGGTTTAATAAAAGGAACATTAAGTATTTCCCTTTTAAATTTAGTTTTTTCTTATTCTTTACGTTATATATTTATAAAAGTTTTTGTTTTACTTTCTCCTTTTGCGTTTTTATCTTTAACATTAGACAAAACAAGCTGGTTTTTTAAAACGTGGTTTAGAAATTTATTTTCATTATTATTTATTCAAATTATTGTTTCTATAGTTTTATTAATTTTATTTTCTATGGATTATTCGTCTACAAATTTATTTTCTAAATTTGTTTATGTAGGAGGAATTTATGCTTTAATAAAAACAAATTCTTTAGTACGCGATTTTATTGGTGGAGTTTCCACAGAAATATCACAAAATGTGAAAAACTTTGTTGGTTTCAGGCATTAAATTGAAAGGAGATTTTATGAAATTTATTTTTCCACAAAATTATGATTTTAAAAATAAATTATTAGGTTTTATTGATTATACAACTGCTTTTATTAATTTAGTTTGGTGTGTTTTTATTCTTCTTTTATCTCATTTTATTTTCCATAGTATAACTATTGTTATATTTTGCTGTGTTGTTTTTTGCTTCCCTCTAATGCTTCTTAGTTTTGCAGGTTTTAATGGTGAAAATATTTTATATGTTTTTTCTTATCTTATTAATTTTGCACTTAAACAAAAATTATACCTTTATAAAAAATAATGTTGTCTATATCTTGAATTTTTTGTCTAAAAAAGTTATAATGTGAATTACAAAATGTCTTACAAAACGTCTTACATTAGAGGTGAAATATAATGAAGTTAGAACAAAACGAAAAACCGCTTTTATTTTCAGAAACTACTATTCCAGATATATTTTTTTCAGAATATTTATCAGATTTACCTGGTGATTATTTAAAAATATATTTATATATTAGTTTTCTTTCAAAATATGGAAAAGATATTAAATTAAATGATTTATCTAAAAAATTAAATATTCCATTAAAAACAATTAATGATGGTTTAAAATATTTAGAAGAAAATAATTTAATTCTTAAAAAAACGAATGGATATATTATTAAAGACTTACAAGAATTTACACTTCATAATTTATATACCCCTAATTTAACTATGTCTAAAGAAAAAGTTGAACAAACTTCTAAAAATAAATCAAGGGCAAAAGCTATTGAACATATTAACAACATGTATTTTCAAGGCATTATGGGGCCTTCTTGGTATAATGATATTGATTTATGGTTTAAAAAGTTTGACTTTGACGAACAAGTTATGATTGCATTATTTGATTATTGTTATAATCGTGGTGCTATGCATAAAAAATATGTGCAAACTGTTGCAGAAGCTTGGGCTTCTAATAAAGTAAAAACTTGGAACGATTTAGACCAATATTATGAAAAACAAGAAACTTTGAATAAATATAAAAAGACTATTGCTAAAAAATTAGGAAAATATGGTGGCTTAACAGAATATGAAGAAGCCTACATACAAAACTGGGTTTTAAATTTCGGTTATGATATGAATGTTATTGAACTTGCTTTAAAACGTACTACTTTAAAGCAAAATCCTACCTTTGAATATATTAATAGTTTAATTACTGATTGGCATGACAGAAATTTAAAAACTCCAGCTGAAGTAACTGAATTTTTAGAGCAACGCAAAAAACAAGAAAAATCTACAAAAGAATTAAAAGCTAAAACAAATAAAAAGAGTAATTATGAGCAAAGAACCTATGATAATTTAGACTTTTTATATGCTAATAAAGCAAGTGAAGGAGGCTCAAATGTCTAATGAGGTTTTAAATTCTTTATTAAAAGAATATGAACAAAAGAAATTACAAGCAGAATTAGACTTGGAAAAAAGGAAAGAAGAATTATATGAAAAAATTCCAAAACTTCAAGAAATTGAAAATAAATTAAATTCTTTTGCAATTAGCACAGCTAAAAATATTTTGTTAAATTCTAATTCTTCTATGGAACCTTTGGAAAAACAAATTGAAAAATTAAAAACTGAAAAAGCACGTATTTTAAAAGAAGCTAATTTACCAGATAATTATTTACAGCCAAATTATGAGTGTTCTATTTGTAAAGATACTGGATATGTTACAAAAAATAATTATAAAACTGAAATGTGTAATTGTTTAAAACAAAAATTATTAGATGCTTCTTTTAATAAATCTAATATGGCAAATTTAAATAAAGAAAATTTTAATAATTTTCGTGAAAATTTATTTTCAGATGAAATTGATGTATCAAAATATCATTTTAATATTTCACCAAGACAAAATATAAAAAATATTAAAGAAAAATGTATTCAATTTGTAGAAAATTTTGAGAATCCAGAGTATAAAAATTTGTTATTTACTGGAAATACTGGTTTACGGTAAGACGTTTATGTCAAATTGTATTGCTCAAAAATTGCTAGAAAATGGAAAAACTGTTCTTTATCAAACAGCTCCTGTTTTGCTTGAAAGCGTAATAGATTATAAAATGAGTAAAGATAAAAATTTAAGTGATAATATTTATCAGTCTGTTTTAAATGTGGATTTATTGATAATTGATGACTTGGGAACTGAAAGTTTAAATAGTATGAAGCTTAGTGAATTATTTACAATTTTAAATACTAGAATTTTAAATTTAAATAATAAAATTACTAAAACAATAATTTCTACTAATTTAAATATCAATGATATTTTTAATCATTATGAAGAAAGAATTGGATCTAGAATAGCAGGTTATTATGATATTTATTATTTTTTTGGTGATGATTTAAGATTTAAAAAATTAAAATGAAATTATTAATAATTATTATAAAAAAAATCAACTTAAAAATAATTTTAAGTTGATTTTTTTATTTTGTTTACTCCTCTGCAATTTCTCCTTCGTTGTTAAGAATTTCTATACTTACAACTCTGCCTCCATCATTTGTTCTCATTAATGTAACACCTTGTGTTGACCTTCCAAGAACACTTATATCATTTACTTTTAGTCTAATAATTGTTCCTGTGTTTGTAACTAGCATTACTTCGTCATCTTCTACTGCAATTCTAACTCCTACTAGTTTTCCTGTTTTTGGTGTGATTTTGTAAGTTATAACTCCTTTTCCACCTCTATTTTGTACTCTGTATTCGTCTAATTCTGTTCTTTTTCCAAATCCATTTTCAGTAATAGCAAGTAAAGTTGCTTTTCCTCCTGCAATTACAGATTCCATTCCTATTACTTCGTCATCTTCGTCAAGACGAATTCCTATAACTCCTTGTGATACTCTTCCCATAGGTCTTACATCTTTTTCGTCAAATGTAATACACATAC
>CANQTU010000066.1 GCA_947626925.1 uncultured Clostridia bacterium
TCTTTAAGTTTTTAAAACAACACTCGCATAGCGAGCGGTTTTTTGTCTCGCTTCGAGCTCAACACGCTAAAGCGAATAACAAAAAATCGAGAGTATCAAAAACCCTCGATTTTTTCTACTTATAAAGTAAAGTGATTTTATTTCCAATTTTTTCAACAAAGCCATCTTCTTTTAAAAGCTTTAATTCTCGCATCATGGCACTTCTATCAACACCCAAATAATCTGCTAAATCGGTTAATGAAAAGGGCAATGTAAATGTTTTACTAAGATTTCTAGTAGAAAGTAAAGAAAAATATCCTATTAATTTATCACGAATGGTTCTTTTAGTTAATAATTCTACACGCATATTTAAGCTAGTTACTTTTGTTAATATTAATTCTGGTAAGTATTCTGATAATGTTTGGTGAAATTTGCAATTATTTTTACATTTTGTATGTATATCTTGATATAAATAAATTAAAACTTCACAAGTTTCTCTTGCTTCTACTAATAGTTCGTTATTTGTTGTGACATTATAAAAAACTTCACCAAAAATATCGTTTTTAGAAAAATGTTCTATAATAGTTCTATTTCCATTTAAATCATATCGTACTAAATCTGCATTGCCAGAAACTAGAATACAAAATTGGTTTCTTTTTTTTATATAACTTGTAATTGTTTCATTTTTTTCAAATATTTTTTTTTGAACTTTATTACAATTGCAAGAAAAACTTTGAATGAATTCTTCCATATTAAAAGCCATTAAAACCACCTCTTTTAATGAATTTATTATACATCAAAAAAGTTGCAAACGCAACAATACAAATGTAATATTTTTGTAATTAAAATGTAATATTTTTAGAAAAGGTAGTTGTGGAGCGAATTTTGAGTAAATTAAAAATAATTTGTTGCTTTTGCAACAGAAAAAGTTTTTTCTTGCTATATAATAGAACCAACAAAAATGATAGGAGGAAATGTAGAAATGAAAGTTATTAAAAGGGATGGAAGAGCTGTAGATTACGATAGAGAGAAAATAAAAATCGCAATTGAAAAAGCAAATAAGGAAGTAAAACCAAAAGAAAGAGCTAATAAAGAAGATATAAAAGGAATTATTCATTATATCGAAGAATTAGATAAAAAGAGAATTCTTGTAGAAGATATACAAGACATTATAGAACAAAAACTTATGGAAATTGACAAATATGAATTAGCAAAAAAATATATAGTATATCGTTATACAAGAGCATTGGTAAGAAAACAAAATACTACTGATGAATCAATATTAGGATTAATTAGAAATGAAAATAAAGAATTATCTGAAGAAAATTCAAATAAAAATACTTTATTAGCATCAACACAAAGAGATTATATTGCAGGAGAAGTATCTAGAGATTTAACTAGAAGAATTTTATTACCAGAAAAAATCTCAAAAGCACATGATGAAGGTATTTTACATTTCCATGATGCTGATTACTTTGTTCAACCAATTTTCAACTGCTGTCTAATTAATATAGGGGATATGTTAGATAATGGAACTGTTATGAATGGAAAAATGATAGAAAGTCCAAAAAGTTTTCAAGTAGCATGTACAGTTACAACTCAAATTATAGCAGCAGTAGCTAGTAACCAATATGGTGGACAATCAGTAGATATGATACACTTAGGAAAATATTTAAGAAAAAGTTATAATAAATTCAAAAAAGATATTGAAAAGAAATACAAAGATAAAATATCAGAAGAAATAATAGAAGGAATAGTACAAGATAGGTTAAAAGCAGAATTAAAAGCAGGAGTACAAACTATTCAATATCAAATAAATACATTAATGACAACAAATGGACAATCACCTTTTGTAACTTTGTTCTTACATCTAGAAAAAGATGATCCATACATCAAAGAAAATGCTATGATTATTGAAGAAATAATTAGACAAAGATATGAGGGAATAAAAAATGAAGCAGGTGTATATGTAACACCAGCATTTCCAAAATTAGTTTATGTATTAGATGAATTTAATAACTTAACAGGTGGAGAATATGACTATTTAACAAGACTAGCTGTAAAATGTTCTGCAAAAAGAATGTATCCAGATTATATTTCTGCTAAGAAAATGCGTGAAAACTATCAAGGAAATGTATTTAGTCCAATGGGATGTAGAAGCTTCCTATCACCATGGAAGGATGAAAATGGAAACTACAAATTTGAAGGAAGATTTAATCAAGGTGTAGTTAGTATCAACTTACCACAAATAGCTTTAATAGCAGATGGTGATGAAGAAAAATTCTGGAAATTACTAGATGAAAGATTAGAGCTATGTAAAGAAGCATTAATGTGTAGACACTATGCATTGCTTGGAACTAAATCTGATATAAGCCCAATTCACTGGCAATATGGAGCATTAGCTCGTTTAGAAAAAGGTGAAACAATAGACAAATTATTATATGGTGGATATTCAACAATATCATTAGGTTACATTGGAATTTATGAAATGACAAAATTAATGACAGGTGAATCTCAAACAACAGGAAAAGGACATGAATTTGCTATTAAAGTTATGAAACATTTAAGAGAAACAACAGATAGATGGAAGAAAGAAACAAACATAGGATTTGCTTTATATGGTACACCAGCAGAAAGTTTATGTTATAAATTCGCCAGAATAGATAAAGAAAAATTCGGAACAGTAAAAGACATTACAGACAAAGGATATTACACTAACTCTTATCATGTAGATGTAAGAGAAAAAATAGATGCATTTGATAAATTAGCATTTGAAAGTGAATTCCAAAAAATATCTTCAGGTGGAGCAATATCTTACATAGAAATACCAAATATGGCTAAAAACTTAAATGCATTAGAATCAGTAGTTAAATTTATATATGACAATATTCAATATGCAGAATTCAATACAAAATCTGACTACTGTCAAGTATGTGGTTTTGATGGAGAAATTGTAATAAATGATGATAATGAATGGGAATGTCCAAATTGCGGAAACAAAGATCACAGCAAAATGTCAGTAGTAAGAAGAACTTGTGGTTATCTAGGAGAGAACTTCTGGAATGTTGGAAAAACAAAGGAAATAAAACAAAGAGTAATGCACTTGTAATTTATATATGAAAGTAAAGAAAAACGCTAAATAAACTATAAGTTTCTTAGCGTTTTTCCTTATTTTATTCTTATGATAAAAAGGTACTCAATAATTGTTCTCTTGCATTTTCTTCAAAAGTATCATCTAAGGGCTCTAAAGTATGGTTTTCATTATATTTTCTATCTAAGCAATATTTAATAATATAATCTGCGAGTTCAGGATTTTTTGAAAGTAGGGGACCATGCAAATATGTTGCAATAACATTTTCTTTAAAAAATCCTTCACTTTCACATCCAAATTGATTTCCATTTCCTGCTAAAACTTTTCCAAATGGTGAATCTATGCCAAAAGTTTGTCCTCCGTGGTTTTCAAAACCAATTACTTTTGTTGTTTTTTCATTTAGCTTAGTTTCTATTACAATATTTCCGAATACACCTTTTTTTTCTATCGCCAAGAGCTTCAGTATAATAATCAAAAATTTCTAATCCAGGAATTATTTCACCTTCAACACCTTTATAGTATTTACCAAATAATTGATAGGCACCACAGATTAATAGAAAGAATACACCATTATTAATTGCATCTTTAATTGCATCTTTATATTGAATTAAATCTTTTGCTAAAATACTTTGCTCTTGGTCAGCACCACCACCTGCAAAAACTAAATCATAGTTTTTAAAATTAGGGGGAATATCTCCAATAGAATAAGACTCAATTATAGCTTTAAAACCACGTTGTTCTAGTCTGTAACGTAATATTTGAATATTTCCAAAATCACCATATAATTCTAATATATCTGGATATAGATATAATATTTTTAATTCTTTCATTTTATTATGACCTTTCTATTTTAATTTCAAAATTTCATTTCTTGTTGGTTGTAATGAAGTATAATTTGCAATTACATATTTTTTGATATTAGTTTTATAAAGTTCTTCTACAGCTCGAGGTAAAGATAAGTAAGGTTCGATTTTATTTGCAGGATAACCAGATGTTTTTATACGAATAGCAATATCATAAGCACGAGTACCAGAAGTAATAATTCTAGATACATTATTTAAATTATCGAAATTAATATCCCATATCCATGAAACATCATGTCCATCTGCTAAATTATCATTTAAAACAAAAAGTAATTCTTTTTCATCATCATCTTCATTTAAAATTCTTAAACTAACATTGCTACCAGTTGGATTTTTTGCAAGATTTATAATTGTTGGAACCTCATTTATAGTAAGTTCTTCGAGCCTTCCATTATTAAGAACAAAATTAGATAAAGCTTTTTGCATAGTTTCAATTTCAATACCATACAAAGTACAACAACTAATAACTGCAACAAAATTATAAATATTATATATACTATTGAATTTTGTTTTATAGACAACATTATCAACTTCAAAAGTGCGATTTTTCAAGTCAACCTTTGTTGCTAACTTATAAATTTCATTGTCACCATAATTGCAATTAGGACAC
The DNA here is from genome assembly GCA_947626925.1 of uncultured Clostridia bacterium. Lineage (GTDB taxonomy): Bacteria > Bacillota > Clostridia > TANB77 > CAG-508 > CAG-269. Next base: position 4,544 of record CANQTU010000066.1, read on the forward strand.
TTGAATTTTCCAATATGAGAATATTGATAATATTCGTATTCTAAACGTGTATTACAGAAAGGACAAAATTTTCCTTCACCTGCTTCTTTCATAAATTCACTTGCATGACTATATTTTTCAACAGAGAAATAGTATACGTTGTGATTTTCAGGATTAGCTTGTCCTAGTCTAGCAACATTTGGGTCATCATTATTTAGAATTAAGTTACCAGTATAAGTCTTAAGAAACTCATTAATTTTTAAAATTAATGATTCGACTTCGCCGTTTCTATCTAATTGGTCACGGAAGAAATCAAGTACAACTAAAGTGTCTAGTTTTAAATCTTTAAATATAACAGGAACATAACCTTCATCTACTTCAAATACAAGAAAGTCTGCATTTATTTTTCCAGTAAGACTACAGCTTTTTAGAAGAGTAGATAAAATACCAGTTTCCATATTATTGCCTTCAGTATTACTAATAACTTTTTTATTAGCTGTTTTTAAAACATATCCTATAGCGTTGTTAGTCATTGTTTTACCGGTTAGTTGCTGTTACTGCAATTATAGGACAGTTGATTTTAAAATATTGAAAGATTTTAGGATTCCAATTGTATGCTATTTTACCTAAAAAATTACCACCGTTTTTTCCTACTATTTTTAATGCTAAGTATAAAATTTTCATAATTAATATAATAAAAAAGTTTTTCATTTTTAACGCTCCTTTTATGAAAACATTATAACACAAATAATATTAGGGGACAATATATTTGATGTTATCAATTAAAATGTAAATTATTTCCAAAAACTATTGACATATTTATCAAAAGATAATATTATAAAACACATAATTATTAAATCATTTATTTCATTCAAAAAATTATTTTCTAAAAATTTCCCAAAAACAAAAAATATAAAAAAAGAGGTGATAAGCCGAAGAAAACTACAAAAACATAAGAAAAAATGTTAATTTACTACTAAATAAAAATTGACAATTAAATTACAATGAAATATAATTAAGAAAAGAGGGATATAGTGAAATTTATTACATATCAGCAATATATTGATTACTTAAAAAGTAAAAATATAGTTCAATTGCAAGATAGAGATGAAATCTATAAAATTCAATCTTTAACAAAAGAAAAAATATATCAAGAAACAGAAATAAATAAAGTAAATAAAATTCATGACAAAATGTTTCGAAGAGTTTTAAGCAGAAAAAAAGAAGTAGTAAAATTTTTAAATCAATTTTTAAATTTAAAAGAAAAAATAGAAGAGACTCAAATTATTCCATATCCTACAGATTTCATAAGCAGACAATATAAAAATAGACAATCAGATATAATTTACAAATTGAAGAACAAACCAATTTATTTTTTAATAGAACATCAAAGTAGCGTTGATTATGATATGCCAATAAGACTGTGGGAATATATTGGAGAAATTATGAGAAAAGAAACAATTTCTCAAAAAACATATTTAAGAAAAGAAAAAATTTATCCTATTGTAGTCCCAATTGTAATTTATACTGGACTACGAAAGTGGAATATATCAACTAATTTTATGAACAGGCAATATAATTCTCCCATCTATAAAAAATATCTAATTAATTTAGAATATAATTTGATAGATATATATAATTATAGTTTTGAAGAATTATTAAATAAAGGTACATTATTTTCTAGCATAATGATAATAGAGAAATGTAAAACTTCGAATGAATTATTAAAATATCTCAATGAAATAATAAAAGTAATAAATGATTTAGAAGAAAGAGAAATATTATCAGAATTTATTAGTCAAATTCTTATATTGCGCAATAGTAATATAAAAGCTAAAAAAATATTAGATAAAATTTATGAAAAGACTAACTATTAATTGTCAATAGTTTTTCCAAAAAAATTTTAAAAAAATTTTTTAGATAAAAATTTGCATG
>CANQTU010000067.1 GCA_947626925.1 uncultured Clostridia bacterium
CTTAAAAATAGAAGGTGGATGTAACGTACAATTTGCTTTAGACCCACATTCTTTCAAATATTACTTAATTGAAGTAAACCCAAGAGTATCACGTTCTTCTGCATTAGCTTCAAAAGCAAGTGGATATCCAATTGCAAGAGTATCTGCTAAAATTGCTATTGGTATGCAGTTAGACGAAATTATGTTGGCAAACACACCAGCTAGTTTTGAGCCTGCTTTAGATTATATTGTAACAAAAGTAGCAAGATTTCCATTTGACAAATTTACACTTGCATCTAACAAGTTAAGCACTCAAATGAAGGCAACTGGAGAAGTTATGAGTGTAGGAAGAACTTTTGAAGAAAGCTTGTTAAAAGCAATTCGTTCTTTGGAAATTGGAGTATGCCATATACAAATGGATAAATTCAATAAATGTGAAACAGAAGAATTAATGAATTATATAAAAGATGGAACAGATGATAGAATTTATGCAATAGCAGAATTAATTCGTAGAGATGTAGACATTGGATTGGTTTATAACATAACAAAAATAGATATGTTTTTCTTAGAAAAAATAAGACATATTATCAAATTGGAAGAAAGATTAGCAGAGAATGTCGGTAATATTGAAACTTTAAAAGAAATGAAAAAATGGGGATTTAGTGATAAATATATTGCTAAGGTTTGGAAAAAAACTGAGGAAGAAATATATTTATTACGCAAAAAACAAAAAATCTATCCTGTTTATAAAATGATAGATACTTGTAGTAGTGAGTTTGAAAGCTATGTACCTTATTTTTATTCAACTTACGAAGAAGAAAACGAGTCAATAGTAAGTAATAAGAAAAAAATAATTGTTCTAGGTGCAGGACCAATAAGAATTGGGCAAGGAGTAGAATTTGATTATTCAACAGTTCATGCAATAAAAACAATTAAAGAAGCTGGATATGAAGCAATTATTATAAATAATAACCCTGAAACTGTATCAACAGATTACACAACTAGTGACAAATTATATTTTGAGCCATTAACTGTGGAAGATGTTATGAACATTATTGACTTAGAAAAGCCAGAAGGAATAATTGCAGCTTTAGGTGGACAAACTGCAATAAACTTAGCAGAGCCACTTGCTAAGTTAGGAGTGAAAATTATAGGAACAGATGTAAATGCAATTGAAAAAGCAGAAAATAGGGACTCTTTTGAAAAAGTAATGAAAAGACTAAAACTATTACAACCAAAGGGAGAAGCAGTAACGAACATAGAAGATGGAATAAAAGTAGCACAAGAAATAGGGTATCCCGTTTTAGTTAGACCAAGCTATGTATTAGGTGGACGTGCAATGCAAATTGTTTCAAGCAAAAAAGCATTAGAAAAATATTTAAAAACAGCAGTAGAAGTAAACAAAAAACAACCAGTTTTAGTAGATAAGTACATAATAGGAAAAGAATTAGAAGTTGATGCAGTATGTGATGGCAAAGACGTATTTATACCAGGAATTATGGAGCATGTTGAAAAAACTGGAATCCACTCAGGAGATAGTATAAGCATTTACCCAACATTTAGTGTTAGTGAAAAAGCAAAACAAACAATTATAGACTATACTGTAAAACTTGGATTAGGAATTGGAATTGTAGGATTATATAACATTCAATTTATAGTAGACAAAAACGAAGATGTATATGTAATAGAAGTAAACCCACGTTCTTCAAGAACAGTACCATTTATATCAAAATCAACAGGATACTCATTAGCAGACATAGGAACACTAGTAATGTTAGGAAAGACTTTAAAAGAACAAGGAATAACGCAAGTTTACCCACCAGAAAAACAAAAATGGTATGTAAAAGCACCAGCATTCTCATTCTCAAAACTAAATGGACTAGACGCATACTTATCACCAGAAATGAAATCAACAGGGGAAGCCATAGGCTATGACAAAAAGTTAACAAGAGCATTATACAAAGCATTACAATCATCAGGAATGCACTTAGTAAATTATGGAACAATATTCTTAACAATAGCAGACAAAGACAAAGAAGAAGCCCTTCCGCTAGTAAAAAGATTTTACAACTTGGGATTTAACATAGAAGCAACACAAGGAACAGCCCAATTTCTAAAAAAATACGGAATACGAACAAGAACAAAAAAGAAAATAAGTGAAGGTAGTGAAGAAATTTTAGACTCTATGAGAAAAGGCTATGTAAATTACGTAATAAACACAATAGACATAGACAATATCGACAAAGAAAACGACGGAGCCTTAATTCGACGTTGTGCAGTAGAAAACAACATACCAATATTCACAGCACTAGACACAGTACGAGTACTACTTGACGTATTAGAAGAAATAACACTAGGAATATCAACAATAGACGAGTAAAGTGTCCCGTTCTGGGACAGGCACGAGTGTCCCGTTCTGGGACAGGCACGAGTGTACCCATTTTGTCCCTTTTTGGGACAGGTCTATAATTAGGCACAGACTATTACAGTTTTTTTTAAAAAGAACACTTGAAAAGTGTTCTTTTTTGTTATAGAATAGTATCAATTGAGAAACAAGAGATATTAATTAATATAAGACGAAATGTATCAATTAATATACAAAAGGGAATACTATAAAATAAAACAAAATAGGGGGAATGTAAAAATGAACAAAAAAACTGTAAAAGACATTGACTTAAAAGGAAAGAAGGTATTAATACGTTGTGATTTTAACGTGCCAATGGACGAAAATCAAAATATTACAGACAACACAAGAATAGTGGCAGCTTTACCAACTATAAAATACTTATTAGAAAATAATTGTGCTGTTATTGCTTGTTCACACTTGGGAAGACCAAAAGGTGAATTTAAACCAGAATTTTCTCTAAAGCCAGTAGCAAAAGAATTATCTAAATTATTAGGTACAGAAGTTATAATGGCAAATGATGTTATTGGAGAAGATGCAAAGGCAAAAGCACAAGCACTTCAAGGCGGTCAAATAATGTTACTAGAAAACGTAAGATTTCATAAAGAAGAAACAGAAAATGATCCGAATTTTGCAAAAGAATTAGCAAGTATGGCAGAAATATATGTAAATGATGCATTTGGTGCAGCACATAGAGCACATAGTTCAACAGCAGGTGTAGCAGAATTTTTACCAGCTGTATCAGGATTTCTAATAGAAAAGGAACTACAATTTTTAGGTCATGCAATTTCAAATCCAGAAAGACCATTTGTAGCAATTTTAGGAGGAGCAAAAGTTTCTGATAAAATTGGAGTTATCGACAGTTTATTAGAAAAAGTGGATACATTAATAATTGGTGGAGGAATGGCATATACATTCTTTAAGGCACAAGGTTATGAAGTAGGAAATTCAATTTGCGAATTAGATAAATTAGATTTAGCAAAAGAATTAATGAAAAAAGCTGAAGAAAAAGGTGTTAAATTCATGCTACCAGTAGATACAAAAGTTGGAAAAGAATATAAGCCAGATACAGAAAGTAAAACTGTAAGATATGACGAAATTCCAGCAGAATGGGAAGGATTTGACATTGGAGAAGAAACAATAAAACTATATGAAGAAGAACTAAAAAAAGCTAAAACAATTGTATGGAATGGACCATTAGGATTATTTGAATTTGACCAATTTGCAATTGGAACAAATAAAATAGCAGAAGTTTTGGCACAAGCAAGTGCAACTACAATTATTGGAGGAGGAGATTCAGCAGCAGCAGTTAAGAAAATAGGACTTGAAGATAAAATGACACATATTTCAACAGGTGGAGGAGCTTCTCTAGAATTCTTAGAAGGAAAAAAATTACCAGGCATTGAATGTTTGCTAGATAAATAAAATAACAAATAAGTGCAGAATAATTTCAATAATAATAAAATATCAAATAAGTGCAAAATAATTTTCAATATAAAAAATATATAAGGAGGAAAAATTATGAGAAGAAAAGTAATTGCAGGAAACTGGAAAATGAACATGTTACCAGACGAAACAATCAAATTTATTGAGGAATTTGCACCATTAGTAAAAGACACAGAAAATGAAGTAATTCTTTGTGTGCCATACACAGACTTGTTTTATGCATTATTAACTGCACAAAACACAAATATTAAAATAGGTGCACAAAATATGCATTTTGAAGAAACAGGAGCATACACAGGAGAAGTATCAGGGAAAATGTTAAAATCTATTAATGTAGAATACGTAATAATAGGACATTCAGAAAGAAGACAATATTTTAACGAAACTGATGAAAGTGTTAACAAAAAAATAAAATCTGCATTCAAATATGGATTAAAACCAATAGTGTGTGTAGGAGAAACTTTAGAGCAAAGAGAAACAGGAAAAACAGAAGAAATTATAACAAAGCAAACCGAACTTGCATTAGAGGGTCTAACAAATGAGCAAGTAGAAAATACAATAATTGCTTATGAGCCTATTTGGGCAATTGGAACAGGCAAAACAGCAACAAAAGAAGATGCTAACAATAGTATTAAAGCAATTAGAAATAAAATAGCTGAAATATATGGACAAACAATAGCTAATAGCGTTATAATACAATATGGTGGAAGCGTAAAAAGTAGCAACGCAAAAGAACTATTTGAAATGTCAGACATAGACGGAGGTTTAGTAGGCGGTGCAAGCTTAAAACCAGAAGAATTTAGCAAAATAGTAAATTCATAAAAAAGAAAATTTTGTGCAAATGAATATAACTTTCAAAACACAAAAGCATTAAAAAAGAAGGATGGTAGATATGAAAGACAAACTAACAATGCTAATGATATTAGATGGATTTGGTGATAATCCAAACAAAGATGGAAATGCAATAAAATTAGCCAAAACACCTAATATTGATAAACTAATGAAAAAATATAGTAATACTGAAATTTATACAAGTGGTTTACATGTTGGATTACCAGAAGGACAAATGGGAAATTCAGAAGTAGGACACACAAACATAGGAGCAGGTAGAATTGTATACCAAGAATTAACTAGAATTACTAAATCTATTGAGGATGGTGACTTTTTTACAAACCCAGAATTCATAGCAGCCATAGAAAACTGTAAAAAATACAATTCAAAATTGCATATTTTAGGTCTATTATCTGATGGAGGAGTGCACAGTCACAACCGTCATTTATATGGATTATTAGAAATGGCTAAAAGAAGAGACTTCGAAAATGTATATGTACATTGTTTCTTAGATGGAAGAGATACCCCACCAGCATCAGCTGAAGGCTATATTATAAAATTACAAGAAAAAATGGCAGAAAAAGGAATTGGTAAAATTGCAAGTATATCTGGTAGATTTTACAGTATGGATAGAGACAATAGATGGGAAAGAGGTAAAAAAAGCTATGATGCATTAGTAAATGGTGAAGGAATTAAAGCAGGAAATACTATAAAAGCAATAGAAGATTCTTACCAAAAAGAAGTATTTGACGAATTTGTTGAACCAACATTAATTTGCAATGGAGAAGAACCAATTGCAACTATTGGAAAACATGACTCTGTTATATTTTTCAACTTTAGACCAGACAGAGCAAGAGAAATAACAAGAGCTTTAGTTGATCCAAACTTTGATGGATTTGAAACAAAAAAAGATTTAGACTTATACTTTGTATGTTTCACAAATTATGATGAAACAATGCCAAATGTACACATTGCATTCAAAAAAGAAAGTTTGCAAAATACATTTGGTGAATATGTAAGTCAAAAAGGTTATACACAGCTTCGTATTGCAGAAACTGAAAAATATGCACATGTAACATTTTTCTTTAATGGAGGAGAAGAAAAGCAATATCCAGGCGAAGACAGAATATTAGTGCCATCTCCAAAAGTAGAAACTTATGATTTGAAGCCAGAAATGAGTGCATACGAAGTTACTGATAAAGTATTAGAAGCAATCCAAAATGATAAATATGATTGCATTATATTAAATTATGCAAATACTGATATGGTAGGACATACAGGAAGTTTAGAAGCTGCAATAAAAGCAGTAGAAGCAGTTGACGAATGTGTTGGAAAAGTAGTAAATTTAGTTGAAGAAAAACAAGGAAATTTATTAATTACTGCCGACCATGGAAATGCAGAACAAATGATAGACTATAGCACAGGAGAGCCACATACAGCTCATACAACAAACCCTGTACCATTAATTCTAGTAACATCTGACAAAACCTTAAAACTAAAATCAGGAGGAAAATTAGCAGATTTAGCACCAACAATGTTAGATTTGATGAATCTTGAAAA
>CANQTU010000068.1 GCA_947626925.1 uncultured Clostridia bacterium
TCATCATCATCAATTATATATACATCTTGTACCATTTATTTTTCCTCCGTTTGTTTTTCTTCATTATATACAAAAAGGCTTGATTATTTCAAGCCCTTTTTTTGTTTTTTATTTTATTTTTAGTTAATTCGATTTTTTTATTCAAAATTTCTGTAATTTCACTTGTATTAATGGTTGGAAAGGCTTTCTTTAAACGATGTGCATTTTTATATAAACGCAAAATTGTTCTGTTTCTTTTCTTTTTTAAAGTTTCTACTATTTGCTGTATACCTTCTGTCGTTGTCTTTTCTTCTTTTGCTTTTCTTAGGGCTCTTATTTCTTTTAGTTTTTCTTTAATTTCCTTGTTGATATTTTCTATTTTCTCTAAGGTAGTTTTCATATTTTTAATGTTTATAATTGTTGTAATTGTATCTACTATTATTATAACAGACAAAACTGCTGCAATATAATTTAATAAATTAACATTTATTTTTTCTATTATAGTTTGTATAAATGGATGAGCATATTTTATAAATATGACTCCTAATACTCCCCAACAAATAGAGTTTTCTAAGCATATTCGTCCTTGGAAATTAATTTTGTGATTAGAATAATCCCAATATTTTGTTTGAAAAATTCTTTCTAATGCTACTCCTACAATATATTCCCATGCTGTTAGTGTTATCATAGTAGCGAAAAATAAAAGTATTGGCTTATTTGATAAATCATTAAAAAATATTAGCATTATTATACAGCCAACTCCATATATCGGACAAAACGGGCCTTTTAAAAAGCCCGAGTTGATTATTTTTCTTTCAGAAATTGTTCTAAATACAGATTACATTAACCATCCTAAAAATGAATATAGAATGAAATATACTATTAGTTCTAATAAATTAATGTTCATAAGTTTCCTCTTATTTTCTTAATGTTGCTCTTAATGCTTCTGATACATCATTTTCATTGTATACTGTTGCTTGTATTATATTTTCACCATCATTTAATGGGAATGCATATTCAAATTCTTTTCTTTGTTCTAAAGGTAGAACTTCATCTAAATTTAATACATATTGTTTTTCATCATTTACAATAAATTCGATTTTCTTTATACCTTGCTCATCTGTTGCATTAATAATAAAGTTACTTCCATCTGTTGTTATTTGTAATTCAGGTTTTGTTACTCCATTTATTTCTTGTTCTTCTGTTTCGGTCTTGTTATTTACATCTACTGCAATTACTGTTAATTTGTGTAATCCTTTTGGTATTTCTATTGTTTGCTCTGTTTCATAATCATTAATATCAACTTTAGTTTCTTCTTCTTCATCCCAACGATATGTTATATATTGAAGTATATCTTTTCCACTTGCTGTTAATACTATATTATTTCCATTTGCTTCAATATTTATTTCAATATCTTTTTCTACTGTATATACTTTTGAAAATTCAGTTTCTTTTCCATTTACATCCTTAGCATATACTTTTAAAGTATTAGTTCCTGATGGTAATTCTATATTGGTTTCTATTTGCCTTCTTCCATTACATTCAATTGGTGTTTCTTCTTCTTCATTCCATTGATATTTTACAATTGATAATGCTTTGTCATGACTTACTTTTAATAATACTTCTGTATCAGTTACTTGTTCTACAGATATACTTGGATTTATTGAACTACTTCCTTCAGATGTTTCTTTATACATTGAATAAGAACCTGACGCTACCATTAATACACCAAATATTAATATGGCAATTGAGAAAAACTTTAATATACTTTCAATTTCAATTGGTCCACTATTTCTTGTTCTGTTTTTTCTTGCTTTCTCCTTTTTGCTGTTATCTATACTTAGTATTTGGTTCATTATTTTACACACCTCATTTTTATAACCATTTTTTATTCTTTGTGTTTCTTTTATTTTTTATTCACGTTTAAATTATAGCATATTGATTTTTTATTGTAAATGATTTTTTTGCGAAAAAATAAAAAGCCACTGAAAAAAAATCAGTGGTTTTTACTAGTTTTGTGTATATGGTAAAATAGCAATATGTCTTGCTCTTTTTACAGCTGTTGTGATATCTCTTTGATGTTTACTACAAGCTCCTGTTGTTCTTCTTGGTAAAATTTTTCCTTTATCATTGATAAATTTTTTTAATTGTTCTGCATTTTTGTAATCTAATTCAAAGTTTTTATCACTACATAATATACATACTTTTTTTCTTTGTTTTCTGAATTTTGGATTATAATCCTCATCATAATTTTTATTGTTATTTCTTTTATTTTGTTTTTTGTCAGCCATTTTATTATTCCCCCTGTTCTTTAATTTAGAATGGTAGGTCGTCATTAGAAGACACTTCAAAATCTGAACCCATGTTACCAGGTGCTGTATTTCCAAAAGTATTTTCAAAGTTGCTTGCATTTGCTTCAGCTTCTCTTTTACTGTCTGCAAAATAAGCTTCTTCTGCTACTACTTCTGTTACATAGTGTTTTGTTCCTTGGTCATCATCCCATGTTCTTGTTTGTATTCTTCCAATTACTCCTACTTGTTGACCTTTCTTAAAGTATTTACTACAAAACTCTCCTAGCTTACTCCATGCAACAATATTGATGAAGTCTGCTTGCCTTTCTTCTCCTTGTCTTACAAATCTTCTGTTGACTGCTAGACTAAAAGAGGCTACTAATGTATTGTTAGTTTGAGTGTATCTAACTTCTGGATCTCTTGTTAATCTTCCCATTAATATTACTTTGTTCATTTTATATCACCTTTCTTTACTTTAAATAAAGGCCCCTATCTTTATTTAATTTTGTTTTTATTTTCGTTTGTTAACGAATTATAACTCTTTTTTTACCACGATAAATTTCATGATATCGTCTGTAATTCTATAAACTCTTTCAAGTTCTTGTATAGAATCTGGTTCTGCTTCAAAGTTGAATAATATGTATGTTCCTTCACTACATTTGTTTATATTATAAGCTAATTTCTTTTTGCCCATATTTTCTACTGATTCAACTTTGCCATGCTCATTTATTAACCCTGTAAATTTTTCTTCTAAGGCTTTTAGACCTTCCTCTTCTACCTTTGGATTAACAATGATAATACTTTCGTATTTATTCATTATTTTCACCTCCCTTTGGATTATTAACCTACATTTTCTGTAAGTAGAGAACAGAAGTATTTTACCACATTTTTTTTTATTTTGCAAGTGTTTTTTTGGTAATTAATGTAAGTATTGCAAAATTTAAGGCTGAAACAAAAATAAGTCTTATAATTAATTCAAATATTGGGTATAGTGATGTGATGTTAAACCACCAGTTAAATACTGTTAGCCCTAATATAAATAATCCTGTTATTGTAATCGCAAGAATTAGTCTAAATATTGATATTGGTAGTTTGCTTTCTTCACTTTTCCTAGATTTTATCATTGTAAATAATAGTATAATTCCACATAAACCTGTAGAAATTACACATAAACTTGAATATTGTTCTTCTGTTATAATTGCTTGTTTATTTAAAATTGTTATAACAAATGTGTTAAGTGTAACTGTTAAACCTGTTGGTAAGGCTCGTTTAATAACATTTTGCAAAAAGTTTCCTTTAATTCTTTCTTTATTAGGTTCAAGTGCTAATATAAAAGACGGCAAACCAATTGTAACTACACCAATTAAACTCATTTGGATTGGTACAAATGGGTATGCTTCTCCCATAAATAAAAACATTAAAGCTATTAATCCAGAGTAAATTGTTTTTACTAAGAAAAGTGTTGCAGAACGTTGAATGTTATTTATTGTTCTTCTACCTTCTGCTACTACTTTTGGCATAGATGCAAAGTTAGAATCTAACAAAATTAATTGTGAAACAGATTTTGTTGCATCACTTCCATTTGCCATTGCAATACTACAGTCTGAAGTTTTTAGTGCTAATACATCATTAACTCCATCACCTGTCATAGCAACAGTTCTACCTGTTTTTTGCAAGGCTTCAACTAAAACTTTTTTCTGCGTTGGCGAAACTCGTCCAAAAATAGTGTATTCTAAAGCAATTTTTTCTATTTGACTTTCTTCTGTAATTGTAGTCATATCAATGTATTTTTCGTGTTTTTCTATTCCAACTTGTTTTGCTATTTTGCTAACTGTTATTGGATTATCACCTGAAATTATTTTTATATCTACTCCCTGTTTTTTAAAATAAGATATAGTTTTTTTGGCTTCTTTTCTAATTTTATCTAAAAGACATACATATCCAATTAATTCAATATTATTTGGTAACTCGTTTTGATTTACCTCTTCTTCTGTATGGGCTAAAACCAAAACTCTATAATCTTGTGCATATTTATTAATATCATTTTTATATTTTTCAAAGTCTTGCTTTAGTAGAATTTCTGGTGCTCCTAAAAGATATGTTCCTTTTTCTTTAAAACAGATTCCAGACCATTTTGTTTTTGAAGAAAACGCTATTTTTTTAACTGCCTCAAATTTTCCTGTGACTTTAGTAAAATGGTCTTTTATAGCATTTATTGTTGCATTTTCATCATCTGCCTCCATGGCAATATTAGCTAATATGTTTTTCATTTCGTTTTTTGTTTTGTTTACTGGAATAAAGTCTTTAACTTCCATAACTCCTTCAGTTAAAGTTCCTGTTTTATCAAAACAAAGTGTGTCCACTCTTGCTAAAGTTTCTATGCAATACAATTCTTGGACTAGTACTTTATTTTTAGATAAACGTATAACACTTACTGCCAAGACTGTGCTTGTTAAAAGAACTAATCCTTCTGGTATCATTCCAATAATTGCTGCCACACTTTTTACAACTGCTTCATTATATGTAGAGCCTTGTATGTTTAATTGTGTATAAAATAAAGCTATTCCAATAGGAATGATTGCAAATGTTAAAAATTTTATAATTTTATTTAGAGAATTCATAATTTCGGAATTTAGTTTTTTTACATATTTTGCACCACTTGATATTTTTGCTGTGTAGTTTTCTTCCCCAATATGCTCAACTTTTGCAATACATTTTCCACTTACAATATAGCTTCCTGAAAGTAACATTTCCCCTTGCTTTTTATAAACAGTATCTGGTTCGCCTGTAATAAAAGATTCGTCCACTTGCACATTACCTTCTAAAATTATGCTATCAGTTACAATTTGGTTTCCAGTTTTGTATTGTATTACATCATCTTTTACAATATCATAAATTGATATTTCTTGTTCTTTACCGTTTCGAATTACTGTCGCTTTGCTACTTGCCATAATAGAAAGCTTGTCTACTACTCTTTTGGCATGGATTTCTTGAATTGTACTAATGGCTATGTTGAATATTACTATTCCTAAAAATAGCATATTTTTATATGAACCTACTGAAAATACAGCTATTCCTAAAATTAAGTTTAATATGTTAAATAGTGTGAAAAAATTGTCAATTAGTATTCTTTTTATGCTTTTTGTTGGAACAGTTGTGTCGTAATTGACTAGGTTTTGCTGTTTTCTTTGTTCTACTTCTTTTTCTGTTAATCCTTTTTGTGTGTTTGTATTTGTATTCATTTGTTTGTTTTTAACTTATCCTTCCCATTTTTTTATTATTTTACTATAGGAAAAACGAAAAAGCAAGGTGTAATTAGGTACACTAGTATAAAGTTGAACGGAAACCAATGTCAATATTATTGTACAAACATTTGCAAAAACAAAATTGGTCAGACGCATCTAACCAATTTATTTATTAACTATTTTCTTCATCTTCATTTTCTTCAATTTCCTCAATATCTTTTATGTGCAATTCAATATCTTCTGCTTTTGGTAATTGTGATTGTAGATATTCTGGTATATCTTCTAGTAGTTTATATTCGCTAACTCCAATAGACTTATTTATATCTTTTAAAGCATATTCTGCTGTAAAGTTATCTTTTCCTTTTATAGAAATAAAATCAAATTTGAAGACCAACCATTTTGTACAATTTCTTTTATATACCATTTTCTTTCTTCAATATCATCTATTTTATCCATTA
>CANQTU010000069.1 GCA_947626925.1 uncultured Clostridia bacterium
TCTCATAATACTTATGAATTTAATGGAATAAAATATTTTAGTAATAAAGGAATGAAAATTCCAGATACATTAGAAGAAGAAATTGAAGAAATAATGGACTCTGGAAAATTAAATATGTTAACAGCAGTTGGCGATAAAATTGGAGTTTCTGAGTATGCATTAGATTTAATTGATGAATATGTATATTTTTTCAGAAAACATTTTGATGATGTTATTGAAAGTAATTTAAAAGACGATTTTATAGTAGGTTTAGATACAGCTAATGGTGCTACTTCTTTTGTTGCAGAAAAAGTATTTAAAACATTAGGTATACCATATAAAATAATAAATAACAAACCAGATGGAATTAATATTAATGAAAATTGTGGTTCAACTCATTTAGAAAGTTTAAAGAAATTTGTAGTAGAAAATAAATTAAGCTTAGGAGTTGCCTATGACGGTGATGGTGATAGATGTTTAGCAGTAGATGAAAAAGGAAATGAAATTGACGGAGATAAATTATTAGCTATTATATCTAATCTTTTAAGAAAACATGGAAAATTAAATAAAGATACCATAGTTGCAACAGTTATGAGTAATTTAGGATTAAATAAATATACTAGAGATAATGGTATGGAATTATTACAAACAAAAGTAGGAGATAGATATGTTTTAGAAGAAATGCTAAAAGATGGCTTTAATTTAGGTGGAGAGCAATCTGGCCATGTTATTCTATTAGATTATAATCCAACAGGTGATGGTATTTTAACTTCACTTATGCTAATTAGAGCAATATTAGAAGAAAATAAAAAGGCTTCAGAATTAGGAAATATGGTAAAACTATATCCTCAAGTTTTAATTAATGCTAAAGTAAGTAGTGACAAAAAATATGATTATGAGAAAAACCAAAATATAAAACAAGCAATTGAAAAATTGGAAAAAGAATTTGCAGGAAATGGTAGAGTTCTTATTAGACCATCAGGAACAGAACCATTAGTAAGAGTTATGATAGAAGGCGAAGACCAAAATTATATTACAAAAAAAGCACAAGAAATGGCTAATCTAATAGAAAAAGAGTTAAAATAAAAATGTAACAAAAATGTAATATAAAAGTAATATAAAAAACATTGATAAAAATACTAAATCGTGATAATCTATAAATAGATTAATAAACAAAAGAAAACGGAGGAATTAAAATGTTTATTTTTGATATATCAAATCCATTAACTTTAATCTTAATGTTAGCAGCAACAATATTATTAGTTTTTCTAGCACAAGAAATTAAAAAAAGTTATATTGCTGCAATAGTATTATTTGCTTATCTAATTATTTTAATTATGCATGTAGCTCAAATTGCTACATTATCAGAAGAATTTAGATATATGATATCAACATTATCTAGATGTATAGCAATTGACTTTGTATTTGTTTTAATTAGCTTCTTCTCTTATTTATGGGTAGATGATATAGAAGCAAAAGCTGAAGGAAAGAAAAGTATTGATAATAGTTTAGATTGGTTTTGGAGAAAAGTATAAAAAACTTCAATATATATATTAAAAAAGGGTGCAAGTTTGCAGAAAATGCGGATTTGTGCTTTTTTATTGTGTCATATAATATATTTCCTTGCATATACATATATATAGGATAATTAGGACAAGGAGAAATTTATGTTTAATGTCACAGTTCTAAAAATGAAAGATATAAAAAAGTATATATTAGGAATGTTAATAACAGTTATTGTAGTAATTATAGCAAGTAAATGTATTCCCAAAATTACAAGCAAGAAAAAAATTGTACAAGAAGTTTTTTCAAATAATAATATGATAGAATGTCTAGATTATTCAATTCCTATAATGTCTAATATAAATGAAGAAAACAATAAAAGTTCAAAAGAAGAAATAAATATTCATGAAGAAAACTTATTACAAGGAGTATTAAAAAATCAAATTAGTGCTATTCAGGGTATAGAAAATATGGAAAAAATTGCTATGCAAACCGATAATGCTAATAAAACTAATGAACAAAAAGAAGAAACAGACCAAGAAGTGCAAACAGCTCAAACAGGTTTGTCAACAGAGGTAATTACCAATAATCCAATTAAAGAAAATTATAATACAGAATATGGCAAGGTAAAAATAAAAAATGAAACAGAATACGAATTAACACAAGACATATTAAATCCAGACATTTCTATTGAAAATAAAAATATTTTATTATTTCATACCCATAGTTGTGAAAGTTATACATCAAGTGATGCTTATCCCTATACCCCAACTGGAAATTTTAGAACAACAGACTTAAACTATACAGTAACAAGGGTAGGAACAGAATTAGAAAATCAGCTAAAACAATATAATTATAATGTCGTCCATAACACATCTTATCACGATTATCCTGCATACAATGGCTCATATACACGTTCTCTAGAAACAGTGGAAAATTGTTTAAAGGAAACACCATGTGACATTATAATGGATGTTCATCGTGATGCAATAGGTAGTAGAAGTGACTATGCTCCAATAGTAAAAATAGGAGAAAATGATATAGCAGCACAAATAATGTTTGTTATTGGAACAAACAATGGTGGATTGTGGCATCCAAACTGGAATCAGAACTTAAAATTTGCAATAAAAGTCCAAGAAAAAGCCGAAGAATTATACCCAGGCTTATTCAAGCCAATTATGCTAACTAAATCAAGATACAATCAGCATACAGGAAAATATGCAAGTATTATTGAAGTTGGAGCAACAGGTAATACCTTGGAACAGTGCTTAACAAGTATGAAATATTTGGCTAAAATAATGAGTGAAGTAATAAATTAAACAACTAATTTTACATAAAGTATTGAAATAATTTCCAAAATAAGGTATAATATAATATAGGTGATAAATTAATGGAAGAAAATATAGAAATTAAAAGAATATTAGATATTGCAAAAAGTAAAATAGTATGGATTATCTGTACTATATTAGTTTTTGTTTTATTAGGTTATTTTTATTCTTATCATTATATTACCCCAAAATACAAAGCAACATCTACAATGTTACTAATACCTAATAGTGTTTCAGAAAATAAAAGTATTACTACTTCTGACTTAACACTTAATTCAGAACTTATAGAAACCTATAGTAACATTGCAAAAAATACTAAAATTTTAGAACAAGTAATAAGCAATTTAGGTTTAGAAATGACACCAGAAGAGTTATTAGGAGCAATGGAAGTAACAGCTTTAACAGACACCTATATAATAGAAATATCAGTAACAGACACAGATGCACAGAAAGCTATGGATATAACAAAAGAATTGTCAAATGTATTTTTAAGTGAAATAAAACAAATTTATAATTTAGACAATATCGGAGTTGTTGATGAAGCAAAATTACCAGAACAACCATATAATATAAATCATATTAAAGACTTAACCATATTTTTCATGGCAGGATGTGTAGCTTCATCTATTATAATTATGCTTATTTATGTATGGGATAATACAATAAAAAAAGAAGAAGATATAGAAAAATATGTAAAAATAAAATCATTAGGAAGTATTCCATTATATAAAGAGAAAAAAGAAGAAATTATTGATAGAAGAAATGCTAAATCTCATATTGTAGAATGTATTAATACAATAAGAACTAACATACTATATATGAATTCTACTAAAAATGCAAAAACGATATTAATTACAAGTTGTACACCAAAAGAAGGAAAAAGTTGGGTATCTGCTAATACTGCGGTTTCTTTTGCTGATACAAATAAAAAAGTTCTATTAATAGACTGTGACATGAGAAAAGGAAGAGCCCATAAAATATTTAAAGTTAGTAATCAAGAGGGACTTTCAAACTACTTATTTGCTATGACAGGAGATGTAAAAAAAGATTTTAAACTAGCAAAAGACTATATAAAAGAGACAAAAATACCAAACTTACATATATTGACTAATGGAATTATACCACCAAATCCATCTGAATTAATTGATTCTGATAGTATGAAAGAATTAATATCATTAATGAAAAATATTTATGATATTATAATTATAGATGCTCCACCTTGTAAATTGGTAACAGATAGTATAATTTTATCTACACTTGTTGATTCTACAATTTTAGTAGCAAATAGTGAAAAAACAAGAATGAATGAATTTAAATCTGTAAAAGAAGCAATTCAAAATGTTGGTGGAGAAGTAATTGGAGCCATTTTAAACAAAACAAAACTTAACAAAAAAGGTTATGGAAAAAGTTATTATTATGGTCATGGGAATTCTCAAAATAATAAAACAGAAATAGAAGAAAAAGAAATAATTTCTGTTTTAAATGTTATGAAACAAGCATTACCAGAATTAAAGAAAAGTAATTTTGATATCAATGTAGAAGAGAAACAATTAGAACAACAGGAAATAAATTTAGAGCCAGCAAAAATACCAGAAGAAAAATATGAAAATATAAAACCACAAATTCAAAATATATATAAAGAAATTAAAGAAGTTAAAATAAATTATGCACAAGATTTAAAAGACATATTACAAATACAAGAGAAAACACAAAAAATCTTAAAAGACCAAGAAAATAATCAGGCCGATTATAAAGAACAAATTGCGCAAATACAAGAACAAACACAAAAAATAGTTAAAGAACAAGAAGAAAAACAAGATAATAACAAAGAGCAAATTTCAAAAATAAATGAAGAAATTCAAAAAATGTTACAACAGCAAGAAAGTGCTCAAAAAAATTATAATGAACAAATAAATCAAATGAAAGAACAAATATTGGAACAACAAAAAGTAATACAAGAAGAAAACAAAGAACAAACACAAAAAATAGTTAAAGAACAAGAAGAAAAACAAGATAACAACAAAGAGCAAATTTCAAAAATAAATGAAGAAATTCAAAAAATGTTGCAAGAACAAGAAAATAATAAAGTGAACTATAAAGAACAAATAGAGCAAATGCAGGAACAAATATTAAAACAACAAGAGATAGTTCAAACAGAATACAAAGAACAAATGGAACAAATGCAAGCACAAACATATAAAATTTTACAGCAACAAGAAATTGTACGAGCAGATTATAGAGAACAAATTATGCAAATACAAGATACCTTAGTAAATCTAAAAGATAGTTATTTAGAATTAGCAAATAGAATGAGAGCAGAAGACAGTGAAAAAGAGGAAATTCCAAATAAAACAAATATTATAGATTTAAGAAAATTAAAAGAAAGAATTAACAAAAAGAAAGTTTATTCAATTAATGAAGATATTTCTTATAGAGATTTAGAAAAGACAGCAGTTTGCATTTTACCTATTACAACGCAAGATGCAAATAATTCTTTAGCAGATGAAAATTATAAGAAAAGCATGTTGCAATAAAATTTAAGATTAATTTACATATTGTAGATTAATCTTATTTTATTGATTATAAAAATTAATTAGAAGGGTTGAATTTTTTTCAAGGTTTCTATATAATACATTAAGATATAAAAAGAAAAGAGGTATAGTTTTATGTCAGGAATAAAATTAGATTTAAAAAATAGTACTGTTGCACAAAAGGATATTTTAGAATATAAAGTGCAAGTAGAAAATATTCATAAAGATCTACACAAAAGATCAAAAGACGAAAAAGACTTTGTAGGATGGCTAGATTTACCAACAAATTATGATAAGAAAGAATTTGCAAGAATAAAAAAATCAGCAAAAAAAATAAAACAAGAATCTGATATTTTAGTAGTTATTGGTATAGGAGGTTCTTATTTAGGAGCAAGAGCTGTAATAGAAGCATTAACAAGTTCTTTTTATAATTTATTGCCAGACAAACAAAGAAAATATCCACAAATTTTATATGTTGGAAACAATTTAAGTCCAAATTATATAAATGAATTAATAGAATACATTGGAGATAAAGACTTTTCCATTAATGTTATTTCTAAATCAGGAACTACAACAGAGCCAGCAATTGCCTTTAGAATTTTTAGAGAAATATTAGAAA
>CANQTU010000070.1 GCA_947626925.1 uncultured Clostridia bacterium
TTCGTCTATATTGAAATTATATATTAGGAGGTATTTTGTTGTCAAAGTTCATTTTTCATTTATTACAGGATGCTTTTCTTTATTTTTATATTTAAATTATACCTTATATTTTTTCTTTTGGCAAGAGTTTATGCACAAAATTTATGACATTCCCTATCTACCTGTCCTAAAAAGGGAGAAAATGGGTACACGTGTGCCTGTCCCAGAACGGGATCCCAGAACGGGACAAGTCACTACTGTAGATAAAGCACGACACGAAATCCTATGCAGAAGTCGCACTCGCTCGTAGCATGGACGCCGTGCGAACCAACTACAGAGTAGCCACCATCGGCGTCGAAGCCACCACCACGGAAAACGCCGTTCTTAGCTCCTTCTATGTCGCTAGTTTTCAAATCTGGCATCGCCTCTGAAGGCTTGTTTCCAATATTATTTCCATTTTCAGTTGTCCATTCCCACATATTTCCGGCTAAGTCATATATATTATATGCTTTGAAATCTTCACTTGCTCCTGTTGACAATTCTAATCTATTTATTCCTACTCCCTTTGGTGCTCCTTTTACTTGTCCTTTACTATAGTGGTCTGCAATATCCCATTTTCCATTATCATTAGTGTGCAATGCATATAATGTATTTAGATTTTCATATTTTGTTGTTGTATTATCTTTGTAATTTCCCCATTCTGTTGAATCTAATAAATTCTTAGTCTTATCATATTTTTTTATTATTCTACATGTTGTGTCCCATGCATGTGAATCTATCAAATAGCTTTGAACTCCATTATTGCTTATCATTCTTTCTGCTGCATCTTTAGCATGTGCTTGATCTATATAAGTCCATGCCTGTACTCCTCTTTTACTGACTGGAATGTATGAATTATCTGCATTTTTTTCTGTGCTTTGTTTATATGGTGCTCCATCTGAATTAGCATAAAACTCTGTTGCCTCTTTTGGTACTCCTGCTTCATATCTACCTATATAAAATCCTCCAATGTCTTCGCTCTTTATGCTATTTTGTATTTCGTCTTTGTTAGGCTGGCTGTCTCCCCATGTTCCTCCATTGTAATACCATTGTTTTGATGACCAACCATTTTCCTCATTGTTTCTTTGTTTATTGAATTCTTCTAATGTACATGGTATCCATACAAATTCATTTCCTTTTTCGTCTACAACTACTACTCCATCTTTTATTGAATTTTGCCCTTCTATTTGGGTTGGTGCAAATCCTGCTGGAATTGGCACTGTTCCATCTTCTACTTTATAATTATATCTTTCTGTATTCATTGCTGCATTCATAGCTGCTAGTTGTATTTGTTCTTCTTCACTTGCTTTTTTAGTTTCTTCTTTTGTTGTTTGTGCTTTTGTTAATATTCCGTTATCACCTGTTAACGTTGCTATACTTACTCCTGCTAATATCAATAATACAATAATTGTTATAACCAAAGCTATTAGCGTAATTCCCTTGTTAAACGCTCTTTTTGTTTTTTTCTTTTCTTTCATTACTAATCCT
The DNA here is from genome assembly GCA_947626925.1 of uncultured Clostridia bacterium. Lineage (GTDB taxonomy): Bacteria > Bacillota > Clostridia > TANB77 > CAG-508 > CAG-269. The sequence continues at coordinate 1,507 of CANQTU010000070.1, forward strand.
CCTATATCTTTTGTTTTCTCTTTTTCTACTATTATTCCTATTTTAAAATATACATATACATTTACTTTCAATATTTTTTTAAATAAATAGCAGCTTATGTAAATAAGTTACTACATATTTACATTTTTGTCAATTGCTTTTTTTAAATTTTTATAAAAAACTTTTCATAAACCTACCGTTTTTGGCAGGCTCTTCTTTCTACTACTCAAAATCCTCAATCAACTGGTTTAAAGCTTGTTTTCCATTCACCTTAATGCCATTCATTATATTTATTCTATCAGTATCTGGTAAATATTCTATAGAAACACTCGTAGTTTCTACCTCAACTTCATCACCGTTTTCTAAAATTTGATAAACTGTAAGCATTCCTTCTTTATCTTTTAATACATAATGTTCGCCACATTCTCCCTCTTTTTCTTGATACAAAATTAATTCATTACTAGAAAATTTTTCTACTTTGTATTCTTTATATTTTTCTTCTATCTCCTCTTTTGTTAAATTAACATCATCTGCTGGTAAGTTTGAATATTTGCTTGTTGTATGCCCACATTTTTTATAATAAGTGTTTATAGTTAATGAACAATTTGGAGATGTCTTTTCTTGCTCACTATTTGCTTTTAAAGTATCTTCTTGTATTCCCTCATATTCGTCTGTGCAATCGTCTAAAATTTCTTCTTGTGATACTTCTCCTACATTTTTAATTTCCACTTGTTCTTTTTGCCTTGGTTGAAATATTAATACTGCAGTTATACTTGCTCCCAATACTACAATAATGGCTAACATTGTAACAATTACTTTATTCATAAATTTAACGCTCCTTATCCATTTTTTAGTATTATTTACTGTTTTTGTTAAATTTATACAAAACTTTTGCTTTCTGATTACTATTTACATCTATACTTATTTCCCCCATTTCATCTGTTCTATAAATTTTCGCCCCGTAAATTTTGTAATCGTTGTAATACATCAGCATTAGGATGTCCAAAATTGTTATTTTCCCCAACTCCTATTAAAGCAATTTTGCAATTTACTAATTTTAAAAACTCTTGTGTGGAAGATGTTTTAGATCCATGATGAGCAACTTTTAAAACATTTGATTTAAGATAATTTGTGTTTTTATATTTTGAAATTAAAATTTTTTCTGCTTCTTCTTCAATATCACCAGTAAAAAGCATTGTAAAATTCTTATAATTCATTTTACAAACTAATGCATTATTATTAATACCATTTTCGGTGACTTGTTGCGAACTATCTGGCCACAAAACATCAAAATACAAGTTTTTTTCAATATTTATTTTTGTTCCTGCTTCTACTACACTTACTCTAATATTTTTCTCTTTTACAATTTCCACAAATTCTTCATAGTTTTCTGCATTTTCAAATTGTTTGCCAATAATCACATTTTTTACTTTTAATTCTTTAAGAACAGTAATAATACCACCGTACATGGTCTTGGTCAAAATGGCTAATTACAACATAATCAATAGTGGTATAACCTCTATCCAATAAATAAGGAATTAGAATTTTCTTTCCTACATCAAAATCGCTTGTTGTACTTCCGCCTCCATCTATTAAAATTGTTTTATTTTGTGGCGTTGTAATAAATGTACAGTCTCCTTGCCCTACATCTACAAAATGAATATTTAATTTTTGTGGAATACAGAAATGGAAAATTATAAAAATACTAATTAGAAAAAAAATAGTTTTTATACACTTTTTATTATTAAATTTATAACGAAACAATGCAATTAAATTTTTTGCTCTTTTTTCAGTTGGTGTTAATTGCTTTTTTTGATAAAGTAAATATATTTGCTTAATTGTTAAAATAAAAATCCAATATAAAATAATAATTAAAAAATTTGGTGTTGGTATATAGATTTTAGCAAATGGCAATTCACTAAATTTGCTAATTATAATTAATAATTCAATTCCTATTTTAACTACATTGCCAAGTAAGTTGGCAGTTAAAACATATATAAAACCTAATATAATAATTGGTCCAATTATAAAACTAACTAATAAATTTGTAATAAGAAAATAAATACCTAGATTATTAAAATGAAAACAAATAACTGGAATTATCATAATTTGTGCCGATAAAGTAATAGCTAATATTTCTGCTATTTTACTATTTAATTTAAATTTCTGGGTTATGCTTAGCATAAGCTTACTAAATAAAATTATACCTATTGTCCCTAAATAAGATAACTGCAAGCCTGCATGTAAAATTAAAAATGGATTATATAGTAAAGTAATAAACAACGAAAGTGCAATAGAATTAATAATATCCGCTTTTCTATATATCATTTTCGAACCTATTACTATTATGCTCATCAAAGATGCCCTTACAACAGATGGAGAAAATCCTGTTAATAATGTATAAAAAACTAAAACTACTATTATAATAATTCTTGTTTTCCTTTTGCCCATTAATTTTTTAAATAAAAGTTCTACACCTAAAATTATATAACCAATATGCATTCCTGAAATAGCTAAAATATGCGATATATTGGATATTTGAAAGTTTTCTTTTGTCTCATTAGAAATATCTTGTGTTTCTCCTAATAATAGTCCCTTTAGAATTGCAGCTTTTTCTTGCTCCATATTCTCTTCGATTTTTTTATTGATTTTTAGTTTTATATTATTTATATGAATTAAAATTTTGTTTATTTGCTGCTTTTCAAGCAATTTTATATTACTTACTTTAATTCTTCCTGCTATTTTTAAAGTTTTTAGATATTGGCTATCATCATAACCTCCATAATTTCTACTTTTTGACGGCTTATTATACTTGCCTTGTAATTTTACTTTATCGCCATAATCAAATTCTTTATTATTTTTATTAACTTGGATATATAGATTATAAGTTTTTGAATTTAATACTTTTATTTGATATAAATTATAATATTCTTTTTCTGTTTTTGAACTAACAATTATACCAGTTATTTCTATATTTTCTCCATCTTGAAATGTATTTCCATATTTCTGCTGTTGGTAGTTTAAAATTCCATTTCCTATTATAGAGAAAATCATTATTATAAAAATTACTTTTTTGTTGATATAAAGCTTCAAATAGCGACTATATCGCTTAAAAGATAATAGTTTAAATCTTTTTTTGTGATTATTTTTTAAATATTTTAAGAAAATAAAATATATTGCTGTGATTATGATATTAAAAAGGACTATACTAAATTTAAAGTATAGCCCCCATAATATACCTATTATATATCCTATCACAGCAACTAAAATTGGTCGCTCTTTCATAGTTCTCCTTTTAACTGCTTATATTACTCTTCTTGCTCCATAATAATATGTGTTGTAATATCCTGAATTCATTGTACTAATTGAAACTCCAGAAGAAGGACTTTGTGCATGTATAATTTGACCTCCTCCAATGTAAATAGCAACATGGTTAATATTTGAACCTTTTTTAAACATTACTAAGTCACCTGGTTGTAAGTCACTTCTGTTTACTGCTGCACCATTACTATATTGCCCTGCTGCAGTTCTGCTTAAGCTTACTCCATGTAATCCAAACACATAAGATGTGAAACCAGAACAGTCAAATCCATTTGGAGAAGTTCCACCATATACATATTTACATCCTAAATACATTTTTGCTGTTTCAACAACTGTATTACCTTTTCCAGAAGGTGCAGGTGCACTTTCTGTATTTTGACTTTGTCTTGGTTTTTCTAAGCTTCTTGATGTTTCTTGTTTCTTATCTGAAAGATATGTAGATGCTATGTATCCTTCTTTTCCATTAACTTTAACTTTACTCCATCCATTTTCTTCAGAAACAACTTCAACAGCTGTATTAACAGTTAAATTATCTACAACTTCTGATGATTTGCTAGCTTCTTTTCTTAAATTAACTTTTGCAACATTAACATATAATGTTTTTAATGTAGTTGCTTGGTTTTCTTCATTATTTTGTTCTGCTTGTTGTTGTTCAGGTTGTTTTTCTTCAACAGTTTTTTCCTCTTTTAATTTATCTGCTCTAATCCAACCTTTTGTTGTTTGTGTTTCTACACATACCCAACCATTTACTGTTTCTATAACATTAACTTCTTCATCTTTTTTTACTTCAATGATATCAGTAGCATTTATAACTGGTACTATTTTAAGTTTAGTATCTTCTACTATAAATTTCTTTCCAGTTTCAACATTTTTAGCATTTTGCTCAGTTTCAGAGGTTTGTGTAGTTTCAGCAATATTTGATGTTTCTGTAGTTTCTGTTGCTTCTTCTTTAGAAACTTCATTAACATTTTTTACCTCTTCACTTACTTCAAGTAAATCTTGTCTTAAATATCCTGTAACACCTTTTGCTTTTACTTTATACCAATCTCCTGTTTTTTCAATAATTTCTACTTTATCATTAAGAGAAAGTAGTTCTAGTTTCTTGGCGTCTTCATCTGCTGTTTCCCTAAGGTTAGCAGTTT
>CANQTU010000071.1 GCA_947626925.1 uncultured Clostridia bacterium
AATTCTACAAGAAGGTGGAATTATTATTTGTTTAAAATTTATGTACCCACACATTTTTTCATCCAGGAGGATGTGACATTGGAACAAGACCAATCGATTTACACTTAAAGGCATTTGAAAAATTAGGAATAAATATTAACAAAAACTATGGAAATATAACATGCACTTGTGATAAAATAATAGGGGAAAAAATAGACTTAGATTTTCCAAGTGTAGGAGCAACCGAAAATGCAATACTAGCAGCCTGTTTAGCTGAACGGAAACACAATAATAACAAATGCAGCAAGAGAACCAGAAATTGTCGACTTACAAAACATACTAAACAAAATGGGAGCAAAAGTAAAAGGTGCTGGTACAGACATAATACAAATTGAAGGTGTAAAAAAACTAAAAGACGTAAGTTATAATATTATGCCAGACAGAATTGAAACAGGAACATTTCTATGCATAGGGGCAATAACAGGAGGAAACTTAACAGTAAAAGGAGCAAACCCAACACATATTACCCCTGTATTGCACAAACTAGAAGAAACAGGCTGTAAACTAATAGTTGAAAAAAATGAAATAAATATACAAGCGCCAAAAAGACTAAAATGTGTAGATATAAAAACAACACCATATCCAGGTTTTCCAACAGACATGCAATCAATATTTACAACAGCACTAACAATAGCAAAAGGCACATCAATGATAATAGAAAACCTATTTGAAAACAGGTATAAATACACACAAGAATTAATAAGAATGGGAGCAAAAATAACAATAGAAGGCAAAACAGCAGTTGTAAAAGGAGTAAGAAAACTATATGGTGCAAATGTAAAAGCTACAGACTTAAGAGGAGGAGCAGCATTAGTAATGGCAGGAATGGTAGCAAGAGGAACTACTAGAGTTGAGAATATACAATATATTTTAAGAGGATATGAAAAATTTGACAAAAAGCTACAAGGAATTGGTGTAAATATTCAATTAATACAAGAATAGGGCTATTCTTAAAGCCCTATTCCTATACAATTAGATTTATTTATCCATATGAAAGGAATGATGTTAAAAATGGCGAAAAACACAAAAGAGTCTGATGTTAACTTATTTTATATGAATCAAGGACAAGCACAACAAGACATAACAGAAATGATGAAAAGAAAAAAAGCCAAAGAAAGAGAAAAAAGAATTAAGCAAAACAAAGCCCAAAAAGAAGAAGAATTCGATTTAGACACAGAAACAGTTATACAAATGACAAACAAAAACAAAATAAAAAAAGACGAAGAAGAAAGAAAAAAAATAACAAAAGAAGAAAAAAAGAGACAAAAAAGAAATAAAAAAATTAAACTAGTATTAAAAATAATTGTATTGTTAGGCGTAATTATAGGAGGAATCACATTTAGTATGATTTCACCAATTTTCAATGTAAAAGAAATACAAGTAGTTGGAAACGAGCAAGTAAGTGCAGAAACTATTATTAGTTTATCAGAATTAAAAACAGAGGAAAACATTTTTAAATTTAATAAATTAAAAACTATATCGAAAATAAAAGAAAATGCTTATATCGAAACTGCAAAAATACATAGAAAAATCCCAAATAAATTACAAATAGAAGTACAAGAAAGACAGCACAGTTATAGTGTAGACTACTTAGGAAATTATGCTTATATAAATAAACAAGGATATATTTTAGAAATTTCAGAAGATAGTAAACAAAAGCCAATTATTCAAGGAATTACAACTGCTGAAGATCAAGTTGAAGTTGGAAAAAGGCTAAATAATGATGATTTAGATAGATTAGAAGACGTAATAAAAATAATGAATGCTACAAAAGAATATAATTTAGACACAAAGGTCACAAGTATTGACATCAGCGACAAAAATGAATATAGTATATATTTAGAAGAAGAAAAAAAGAAAATCCATATTGGAGACAATAGTAACTTAAGTAATAAAATGTTATATGCAAATGCAATTATAGAAAAAGAAAAAGATAAAGCTGGTGATATTTTTATTAACGGAGATATTAACAATAAGTTCCAGCCTTACTTTCGTGAAAGTTTAAATGTATAAGGAGGAAACTATGAAAAACAAAACCATCATAAGTATTGTACTTGGACTTATGTGTCTAGCACTAACACTAGGAATTTTTGTCCAACTTAAAACTGTAGAAGGTTCAAATGCAGTAGTAGCGCAAAATTATGAAGATAATGACTTACGAGCAGAAGTTTTAAGATACAAAGAAAGATATGACAATAAATATAAAGAATTAGAAAAAGCAGAAGAACAATTAGAAAAAGAAAGACAAAATTCTACGAAAAACAATAGTGATTTAGAACAAAAAGAAGAAGAAATAAAACAAGGAAACAAAATAATAGGAATGTCAGAAGTTACAGGGCCAGGAGTTATAGTAACTTTAAGCGACAGTAAAATGGATACAAATAAAGCACTTAATGTTAGTGATTTATTAGTACATGATGCAGATGTTTTAAGTGTTATAAATGAATTAAAAAATGCGGGAGCAGAAGCAATATCTATAAATGACCAAAGATTAGTGCCAACAAGTAGCATTTCATGTGGTGGTAATATAATAGAAATAAATGGAGAAAAAGTAGGAGCACCATTTACAATAAAAGCAATAGGTTTACCAGAGCAACTAGCTGCACTCTCTAGACCAGGAGGATATTTAGAAGTCCTAAAAGGAGCAACTGTAGGAGTAGACTTTAAAAAATCTAATAATATCACAATACCAAAATACACAGGGGTAATAACATATAAATATGCACAAACTGTAAATAAGTAAGGAGGTAAGTCTGAATAAATGAAAACAAACATAAAAAGAGGAAAAATCACCATGACAATTACAATTGCAATAAGTTGTTTTGCACTAGCATTTATAATGACAATGCAATTTAAAATTGTAAATCAAACAGATATTACTGAAATTGAAAACATGAGAGAAACAGAACTTAGAACAGAACTAGCAAACTGGAAAGCAAAATATGAAGAAACCGAAGCAAAATACGAAGAAACCGAAGCAAAAATAGAAGAATATAAACAAACAAAACAATCTAATGAGGAAACAGGAAAAGTAGTAGAAACAGAATTAGAACAAGTTAATATGACTTTAGGAAAAACAGATGTTAAAGGTCAAGGAATTGAAGTAGTTATAAGAGAAACTGGAAATGAAGAAATTAGTAAAATTAATGCTGATGACTTGTTAGTTATAGTAAATGCATTAAAATTAGCAGGAGCAGAAGCCATATCTATTAATGACGAAAGAATAATAAATATGACAGACATAGTAAATATTAATGATACTTTCATAAAAGTAAATGGTCAAAGAATTTTAGCACCATATGTAATAAAAGCAATTGGAAATCAAACATATTTAGAAAGTGCGTTACTTGGCAATGGTGGATATGTTGAGGAACTAAAACAAATAGGGCATGATGTATCTATTGAAAAGTCTAATGATGTAAAAATAACAAAATATAATGATGAGATAAAAATAAAATATATGGAATAGGAGGAAATAAAAATGATAATAATAGCTATTTTAATAGGATGCATTTTAGGAGCAATATTAGGAATTAATGCACCTATGATTTCATATACATATTCAAGCTATTTAGCAATTGCAATTATAGCTGCATTAGATTCAGTATTTGGAGGAATTACCTCAGTTATTAAAAAGAATTTTGACTTAAAAATATTTATAACAGGATTTTTTGGAAATGCAATATTATCAATATTATTAACAATTTTAGGACAAAAATTAAATGTTGACATATACTTAGCAGCAATTGTTGTATTTGTTGGTAGAATGTTTACAAACTTAGCTATAATAAGAAGATATTATATAGACAAATGGTCAGAAAAATTATCACATAAAAAAGAAGAACAAAAAGAAGCATAAAAGTTTAATATATTTTTTTATTAGTCATAAATTTAAAAAATAGTTATATTTTTTATAGTCACAGCTATTCAAAATATAACTATTTTAATTATTCATATGAAATAAATCTAAAAAATTTTAGCAAAATATATACCAAATATAAAGAAAAACTTTTAAAGCCTTAAGTTTCAATAAGCACAAAAATATTATTACAAAAATGTTACAAAAATATTACAAAAATATAACAAATTCTATTGACATTTGTCTAAAAATGTAATATATATACATTTAGAAAAATTATACTGAAAATGGAGGAATTAACTTGGCAATAGGAGATATCATTGTAGGTATAGACATAGGAACAAGTAAGGTTAGCACCGTCGTTGGGGAAGTTAATAACTTCCGGGCAAATTGAAATAATATGTAATACCTCATATAAATGTAGTGGACTAAAGAAGGGGAAAATAATAGATGAAGAAGATATAAGTTTAAGCGTTGCAAAAACCATTAAAGATGCAGAAGATGAAACAAATTTAAAAATAAATTCTGCCTATGTAACAATTCCTGGTAAACACATAACTATAGTACAAAACAGTATAACAAAAGAAGTTAAAGATAAATATGCTGGCATATCAGTTCGTGATGTACAAAGTGCCATTATGCAAGTAAAAGATATAGAAATTCCAGAAGGAAAAACACTAATAGATATAGTTCCAGACAAAATAACATTGGAAAACGGAACAGTTGTATCAGATCCAGTAGGAAATTTAAGTTCTAGTTTTACAATAAGTGCACAAGTTATTTTAGCTAATAGAGACTATGTAAGACAACTAAACAGTATATTCAAAAAAGCAGGATTGGAAATTGACGGTATTGTACCAATTACATTAGCAGAAAGAAATTTAATATTAGATAAAAACGAATTACATGACAATGTTATGCTTTTAGACATAGGAGCAGGAAACACTGATATAGGAGTTTTTGAAGGATCTACGTTTATCTATACAAATTCTTTACCATTAGGTGGAGATAACATAACAAATGACATTGCCCTAGTTTTAAACATAACAGAAGAAGAAGCAGACAAATTAAAAAGGCAATATGGACTAGCTTTAAAATCTTTTATTGACAACGATAATGACATTATATTAAACACATCAAAAGATGAAAACAAAAATAGAATAATAAAAAGTTCTGAACTAATAGAAATTATAGAAGCAAGAATAGAAGAAATATTTTCAATTATTAATAGAGATATAACAAACCAAGGAATAAAGCCCAAAATTAATAATGTTATACTAACAGGACAAGGAATTATTAATATCAATAAAAGTGATGTTGCAGGTAAAATAAATTTAAATATACCTGTAAAAATATCAACAGGAAGAGCAATTAGTACAGTTAAGCCAGCATATAGGACAAGTTATGCATTAGTAAGATATATTGCAGCAAGACCTTTTGCAAAAACGGTATCAAGTAGTATTGACACAAAAACAGATGAAAATATTTTTAAAGTAATTATGGAAAGAATTAAAGAATTCTTTTACTCATAAAAATGTTATTAAATTTTTAAAATATATAAATAGGGAGGAAGAACTAAATGATGGATTACAATGAAGATACTGGCATTACAATGATGGATGGAACAGCTACTATTAAAGTAATAGGAGTTGGAGGAGCTGGAAACAATGCTGTTAACAGAATGATTGAAGCTGGAATTAAAGGGGTTGATTTCATTGCAGTTAACACTGATAGACAAGCTTTACAAACATCTAGAGCCAATACAAAAATACAAATAGGTGAAAAAATAACAAGAGGACTAGGAGCAGGAGCAAACCCTGATATTGGTGCTCAATCAGCAGAAGAAAGTAAAGCAGAAATAGGAGAAGTATTAAGAGGAGCAGATATGGTATTTGTTACAGCCGGAATGGGTGGAGGAACAGGTACAGGTGCTGCACCAA
>CANQTU010000072.1 GCA_947626925.1 uncultured Clostridia bacterium
ATCAGTACGTTTCCAATATCCAGAAGTATATAAGAAAGTAACATCTGGAAAAATTGGTAAAGCAGACAATGTATTTACACAATTAGGACTTTACTGGCAATTACATTTAGCATTTGATAAAAGCTATAACTTTACACAATATACATCACAACAAGATCAATTTGATAATTTAATATTTGCAAGAATCGATACATATGCAAGAAGAGCAAATAAAGACACAGGAGTTGTTGCAAATATAGATAGCAAAAACCCAGATCCAGCACTTAGCAAAGATATACCTTTAACAGTAAATTCAGATATGGACAATAACTTAATGAGATTAGCAGTAGCTGCAACCAAAAAGAATATACTATCATTCTTTGAAAGATGGGGATTTGTACCAAATGAAGATACAGTTAAATATGCTGAACAATTTGAAAAAGACGAAAAACCATATTATTACATGACAGACGAAATAAGAGTATACCAAAAACAAGGTGGAGCTGGAATGTCAGCAGGAACTGCAGTTGATGCAAAACTTGATTACCAAGTAACAGAAGAAGGAAACAATGAAGTTAAATTAACACTTGGAACTACAGGAAATGCTAATACAAATTCAATACTTGGATATGAAATTATAAGAAGCACAATGAATAATGACAAAGAAGAATCAAGAGCAGTAGCTTTTGTATCAGCAGATAACATATATGGCGGAAATGAAAGTAATTACAATATTGAATATACATCAGACGGAAAAATAGTATACACAGATAGAATTGAAACAATGAACAATAGAGTAGTAACTTATAAAGTAATAGCTTATGATAAGCAATTGAATAAAACAGAAACAAAAACATTAGATCCAATAAAAGTTAAGAGTGATGGAAGCATATCAAGAGAAGACTGGAAGCTAACAACAAATCTTGTTGAAGATACTGATAAATATTTAGAAGGTGACAACAAAACAACATGTGAACCTGAAAAAGTTACAGAAATTTCAAAAGTTATAAAAAATGATAATAAAGACGAATACAAAGCAAAACTTCCAGAAGATAAAGATGGCGAAATTGTAATTTCACTTAAAGAGCCAGAAACTTTATCAGGATTAAAATATAAACCAGGAAGCAAAAATGCAATAAAAGATTTTGAAATTCAAGTAAGTACTGATAATCAAAATTGGGAGACAGTAAAAACTGGTACATTTGAAGGAAAAGCAAATACAGAAGAAACTGTTTACTTCAATAAAGAAGGTGATGACAGATACTATACTTACAGAGCTTCATATGTAAAATTAGTAATTAAGAAATCAGAAAACAAAAATGATATATCAATATTAGAATTGAATTTATTAGGAGAATCTGGAGATAATGTAGAATTAATAACTAATGGAATGGGACTTCTAAAAGAAAAATATATAGCTCAAGCAGCAGATGAATCAAAAGGACATGAAGAAGTAGCAATTCCAAAAGATTCAATAGTATTTACTGGAACATACAAAGGAAATCCAGCATACAACGTAGTTAAACTTTGGGATCAAAATAACAAAATAATAGAAGGAAGTCAACTAATATTTGCAGAAAATCCAGAAAACGGAGAATTAGGAAATGTAACAGGTGGTATTTGGGTATATTATATAGAACCAACAGACAGTAATTATGAAGATGCATTAGCTTCACTAAAAACAGTTAGAGCAGAACTATACAGAGTAGATAATGCTGAAACAAACGAAGGGGAAAGACTTGTAAGTGATACATTTAGAGTAAGCGTACCAACTAAATGGGAATCTAATCTAGTATTGGAGGTGACAAATAATGAAAACAACTAATAAAATAATAATAACAATACTTGCTTTAGTAGTTAGTTTATCAATACTTTCAGGTTTTACATTAGCAGTAGATGTAGTAGCACCTGATGATTTGCTACAATATGATTTAGGTATAAGATTTGAACAAGATAGAGCAAACGAAAAAATAGTTCATGTTATAATGGAAATGTCTGATGAAGATAGTGTTGCCTCATTTAACATTTCAACAGATATAGATATTGAAGAAGAAGCAAATGTAGAATTCAAATTTAATGATACAAACCTACCAGAAGCTAAAAGTGAATTAAGAGAGGCAAAAGTTGAAACAATAACAAATGTTGATGGTAAAGGCAAAAAAGAAAAAAGATTAAACGTATACTATGTTGGAACAAAAGAACTAAATCCAATTAATTCAAATAAATTTGAAATTGGAACATTGGAATTTAGCAATATAAGCGGAGATAATACAACATTAAGAATTGAAACAACTGAAGACAAATCAGAAGCTTCATCTGTATCTCATAAATATAGTACACTTGCAATAGAGCCATTCCATACAGTTCTAAATGAAAATGAAAATTTAGGAAATGACCCAGAAACTAATCCACCAGGTGGAGAAACTGATAATCCAGACAATGAAAATGGCGGAAATACTGGAAGTCAAGAAGGCGAGAACGGTGGAAACAGTGAAAATGGTCAAGAAAACAACGGTGGAGGAAATGTTATAGAAAAATTCATTAATAAAATGAAAACAGGTGCTAATAAATCTGTAACATGGGCAATAATAACACTTATAGTTTTAGTAATAGTTGCAATTGTATTAAAAAAGAATATAATAAAAAAAGCAAAACATAGTAAAAAGTAGGCACAAAGAAAAAGTAGAAGTTCCTTATACAAGAAGTATAAGGAACTTCTATTTTTTCTTAATTTTACTATGCTTGTAAAAGAATATTAATTGTGTTAAAATATGAACATAAGGTGAAATTTAATATGAATAATGATAATATAGTAGAATATAGATTATTAGCAACTATAACATATAAAAACAAAAAATTTAAAGTTTTATCAAATAAAAAATATCAAAAATATTTTTTACGAGTTTTAGAAGATGGTAAATTAATGTATCCTACATTAGAGGAATTTAAAGAATTATACAAAATATATTGTGCACAAGAAATTCTTTATTCAATATCTGATGAAAAAGATGAAAATAATGTTAATACAAAAAGAAAATATAAAATTATTCCAAAGGTAATATTTAAGAAAACATTAATATCTTTAACATATGCAATGTTAATTCTTGGAAGTTGCAAAATGATAAAAGAGTTAAAGAGTGAGGAAACGCAAGAAACATTATTAGAGCATAATGGAGTAAATGTAGAAAAATTGCCAGAAGATATGTTAGAAATAAAAAACTATTATAATGAAGATTATAATAAACAAGAGATTTTCTCTCATAATTTAGATGAATTTAGAAACTATGTAGAAGTAAAAAATCCAACGTATGATGATTTAAGAAAAGCTGTAGAAGAAAACAAAAATATAGATGGTGAATATAAAAAATGGATGTATGAAGGAATAAATCAATTAGAAAAACATTGTGAAGATTTAGATTTAGTAGTATTATACCATAATCTTACAAAAATGAAAATTATTGAAAAATCTCCAAGTGAAATAAAAGAAAAAATAGGAACGGATGTTAATGGATATTATATACCCAAAAATTCAAATGTAATAATAAATGAAGAAACAATAGATAAAAAAAGAACATTTTATCATGAAGTATTTGGACATGGAATAACAGAAACAATAATAAATAATGATGATAATATTATTGAACAATCTATGAGGTCAGATATTGTATCACTTGAGAAAAAAGAAGATGATAATAAATATTATATGCAAATAAGTTCATTATGTAGTGGCTTAGAAGAAGCAAAAGCAGACATTATAACAAAAATTATAACTGGTGAATATCAAAATTCATGTGCATATAGTAGAGAATTAAAAAACCTCAGAGTATTTATGGAATTAACTAATACAAGTTTAGAAGAATTAATAAAAAATGGTACAACTGAATTGATTAATAAAATGGCTAAAAATAGTATTACTTCACCAATTAGTTATATAGAAGTAGTAGATATGTGGGCTAGTGTGAATATGCCAACAGAATTTATAACACTAACTGATAATTTAACAGAATTTTTTATAGATTATACTGAAAATGAAATCAAAAAAGGGGAAAATTTACAAGATATTATCAATGATATCGATAACATAATGGATAATAGTCAATATATAGAAATATCATCTGAAAAATTTGCTTATACTGATGAATTAACACAAGTAGAAGAACAAATTATAGGAGAGATAGAAGATAAGTATATGGAAAAGGATGAGAATGAAATAGAAAGAGACTAAGGAGAAAATTATGATAAATGGAACAATAATACAATATTTTGAATGGTATATGAACTGTAATCAAAATTTATGGAATAAAATTGCAGAAGATGCAGAAAAAATTGCAGAAATGGGAATAACTGCAATATGGTTACCACCAGCATATAAAGGAATAGGTGGAAAAGATGAAGTTGGTTATGCAGTATATGATGTTTATGACTTAGGGGAATTTGAACAAAAGGGAACAATAAAAACAAAATATGGGTCTAAAGACGAATATATAAAATGTATACAAGCATTACAACAAGCAAACTTACAAGTTTATGCAGATATTGTATTAAATCATAAAATGGGAGCAGATATTATCCAAACAATACCAGCAACAAAGGTGGAGTGGGAAAATCACGAAAAACAAATAGCAGATAACGAAATAATAAAAGTAGCAACAAAATTCACATTCCCAGGAAGAAATGGAAAATACTCAGACTTTAAATGGAATTGGACACATTTTGACGGTATAGATTACAATATGGCAAATAACGAAAGAGCAATATTTAAATTTAAAGACAAGGATTGGGAAAAATCAGTAGATGAAGAATTTGAAAACTATGATTATCTAATGGGAGCAGATTTGGACTTTGGAAATGAAGAAGTTAAAAAAGAATGTGAAAATTGGGGAAAATGGTATTTAGAAACCACCAATGTAAATGGATTTAGATTAGATGCTGTAAAACATATATCCACACAATTTTATAAAGAGTGGATAAGATATTTAAGAAATTTAACAGGAAAAGAATTATTCACAGTAGGAGAATATTGGTCAGGAGATATTAATAAATTACATAAATATTTAAAACAAATAGAAGGAGAAATTTCTTTATTTGATGTACCATTACATTACAATTTTTATAATGCATCAAAAGATCAAAATTATGATTTAACAACAATATTTAATGGAACACTTTTAAAAGAAAATCCAGAAAAAGCAGTAACTTTTATAGACAATCACGATACACAGCCAGGGCAATCTTTGGAGAGCTTTATAGAAGCTTGGTTTAAGCCAATTGCATATAGCATAATCCTTTTAAGAAATGAAGGATATCCATGTGTTTTTTATGGCGATTTATATGGAATAGAAAAATATAATATTCAGCCAATTGAAGATATAAAAACCATATTAAACTTGCGAAAAGAAAAAGCTTATGGAAATCAATATGATTATATAGATAATAGAAACTGTATTGGTTGGACAAGAGAAGGCGACAAAGAACATACAAATTCTGGGTTGGCTGTTCTTATTTCTAATGGTGAATATGCAGAAAAAAGTATGTATGTGGGCAAAAAATTTGCAAATAAAAAATTTATAGATGCAATGAATAATATTCAAGATGAAGTTATTATAGATAAAGAAGGAAACGGAAACTTTAAAGTTAATGAAAAATCTGTATCTGTATGGATAAATAAAGAATAAAAAATGCTACTTTAAATAGTAGCATTTTTTATTAAGGTATAAAATACAAAGTAAAATATTCATTAACAATAGGAATTGATGAACTATATAATAAATCGCAATTATTTAATTTAATAGTATCATTGCAAATAATTAAATAATTGCCATGATAAGAGCTAATATTGTTAGACAAAT
>CANQTU010000073.1 GCA_947626925.1 uncultured Clostridia bacterium
TAATAAATCTGGTTCTGGATCTTTGCTTGATACAACAAATATTAATGTTGTTAAATTACTTAATTTTGGTCTTTTTATATATACTTTTCTTTCTTCTATTTTATCTATTACTGCTTCTTTTTTTGTTTCATCTGTAATGGTGAATTGTACTTTATCTCCAACTACTGGATTTATTTCATCTTTTTTAAATTTTCCTCTAGCATAGCAAGAATAGATGGTGTTTTCCCCATCTACTCTTACGTGATAAATATTAGATTTATTTTCAACTATTATACCTTGCATTTTTCTCCTTTATTAATTAAAGTCAACAGATTTTGCAGTACTAAAGTTAACTGCTTTTGTTCTTGTTTCAGTTTTTTCTCCTGTTATTGTTAAAGTTAATGTTGTAGAACCTTTTCCTGTTATTGAAGCTGTTTTATTTGTTTCATTTCTTCCTGCTGATGTTCTAAGTAATTCATTACCTTTATCATCTCTAATTATAATATTTACACTTCCTGTAGAAGTATCATTTGGATTACCTTCTGATCCTCTATATTCTCCCATTATTGATTTAACATTTATAGATACAGATATTGTTTTAGCCTCTTCAAATTCATTTACTGTTATAGTAACTGTTGTTCCTTTTTCAACTGTTGAACCAGCATCTGCACTTTGTTTTACTACTTTTCCATTTTCTTTTGAAGTATCTTCAGTTTTTGTTATAGATACTTTTAGCCCTGCATCTTCTAAAGCTTTTCTCGCCTCTTCTTGTGTTTTACCTACAACATTTGGTACTGTTGATTTTTCTACTCCTGTACTTACATGGATTTTTACTGTATCACCTGCAAAAACTTCTGTATCTGGCTCAGTTTCTTGACTAATTACATATCCTTCTTCAACTGTTTTACTAGCTTCTTCAACTACTTCTGCTACTAATTTTGCTTCTTCTAATAAAGATATTGCTTCTTCTTTTTCTTTTCCTTTAACATTAGGCACAGTTGCTTTTTCTTGACCCTTACTAATTACAACACTTACTGTGCTACCTTGTTTAACTTTATTAAATCTTTCCATATAAGTTGGATCTTGTGAAATAACATGACCTTCTGGTACATCTTTATTATATTCCTCTTTTGATACTTCAAATTTAAGTTTTGCTTCTTCTATTTTAGCTTGTGCTTCTTCTTTAGATAATCCAACTACATTTGGCATATCAACTTCTGGTGGATTTGTAATACTTAATACTCCTAAAGTTCCTCCTAAGCTTATAGCAAATAATAATACTAATCCTATAAAAATACTTAATGCCTTATGTTTTTTAATAAATTGCTTAAACTTATTTTCTTTCTTACCTTTTGAATTTCTATTATTGGCATTTTCTATTATATTTCCATACGCATCTGTGTCAATTTTTTGTGTTCTTGCTGTTTTATCATATTCTATATCTTCTACAAAATCTCCGTCTGGATTTTTTAATGAACGTTTTAAATCATTTAACATTTCTGTTGCAGATTGATAACGCAATGTAACATCTTTTTGTAGAGCTTTCATAATAATTTTATTAACAGCAGTAGGAATATTAGGATTTATTTCTATTGGTTCTTCTGGATCTTCTTGCATATGTTTTAAAGCTACAGATACTGGTGTATCAGCATCAAATGGTACTTTTCCTGTAACCATTTCATACATTACTACACCTAATGAATATAAATCAGATTTTGCATCTGTAAATCCACCTCTTGCATGCTCTGGTGAAAAATAATGAACTGACCCCATTGTTGTACCAAAAGCAGTAATTGTTGAATTAGAAACTGCTTTTGCAATACCAAAATCTGTTACTTTTGCAACGCCATCTTCTGTTATTATAATATTATGTGGCTTTATATCTCTATGTACAATATTATTTCTATGAGCAACTTCTAAAGCTGATGCAATTTGAATTGCTACATTAACAGACCATTTCCAAGGAAGTGGACCTTTTTCTTCTAAGATAATTTCCTTCAAGGTTTTTCCTTGTATTAGTTCCATAACTATATAATATAAATTACCTTCTACTCCTACATCATATATAGAAACAATATTTGCATGTGTCAATCTTGCTGCTGACTGTGCTTCTACTTCAAATCTTTTTATAAATTCTTCATCAGTTGTAAATTCATCTCTTAGTATTTTTACTGCTACATTTCTTTTTAATATTTTGTCTGTTGCCTTATAAACGGTAGACATTCCACCATTTCCGACTTTTTCAATCATTTCATAGCGATTTCCTAATAGTTTTCCTTCTAAATTCATATTTATCTCTCCTGTTTAAATATTTTTTATAATGACAACTGTTATGTTGTCATATCCGCCATGCTTGTTTGCCAAATCTACTAATTGTTTTGGTGCTCTTTCAATGTCCTTTTTTGCTAATTGGAATATATCCTCATGTGCAACCAAGTTACTTAATCCATCTGAACACATTACAATAATATCGTCTTTTAAAAATCCTTTTACCATGACATCAGGCTCTACAAATGCATTACATCCTAATGCTTTCATTAACATATTTTTTTGTGGATGATGGACTGCTTCTTCTTGTGTAATTGTTCCATCTTTTACTAATTTTTGCACATAACTGTGGTCTTGTGTCAACTTCCTCATAAACTCTTTTCTAATTCTATAAATTCTACTGTCTCCTACATGTCCAATAAATGCCTTATTATTATATATTAAACAAATCTCTAAAGTAGTACCCATTCCTTCTAATTCTTTACTTTCTTTAGATTTTTCGTACACTATCATGTTGGCATATTCCACGGCACTGCCTACTAATTGAACTATGCTTTCTTTGTCTTTATCAATTTCTTTAAAGTTGTTTTCAATATAACTTTTTGCTGTTTGTATGGCTAATTTACTTGCAATTTCTCCACCATTATAGCCTCCCATGCCATCAGCTAGCATATATAATTGAACTTCGTCTATTGAATCAGATATATAATAATAGTCTTGATTTATTTCTCGAACTTTGCCTATGTCTGACTTTGCATAAGCCTTTATCATTCTCTCACCTCTTTTTCATAGTGTCTTTTATTTTTCTTTCTATTTTTGCTAATTATCTTATATCACAAGTTTTAATTTTTTGCAATTGTTTTATAGATTTTTTTGCATGTCCTTAAATTAAAAGTAAATTCCAGTGATTTCTCACTGGAATTTTTGCACAATTTTTATTATACAATTTACACAGATAGGAGCCCTCCTCCTTTTATTTAGTCTTAAGTCTATTTATTTGATGGCTGAAGATAAAGCACGACGCGGAACCCTACGTCGAAGTAACATCCACTCGTAGGATGATCGCCGTCCGAAACAACTACTGAGGTGTCGCCGTCAAAGCGGCTAAAGCCACTGCCACGGATAATGCCGTTCCTAGCTTCCGGTATGTCATTATCTTGTAAATCCGGAATTGACTCCGAAGGATTGTCTCCATTGATATTCCCATTTTCTGTTGTCCATTCCCACATATTTCCTGCTAAATCATAAATATTATAAGCATTAAAATCTTCACTTGCTCCTGTTGATAATTCTATTCTGTTTTCATTTCCTGTTACACCCTTTGGAGCTTCGTTTACTAAACCTTTACTATATTTCCCTGATGGGGCAAATGTCCATTTTCCATTATAGTTATGCAATGCATATAAACAATTTAAACTTTCATAAGCTGTTGTTGAATTCTTCCAATAATTTCCCCATTTCACTGAATCCGTTATATCTTTCGTACTATCGTATTCTTGTATTACTCTACATATTGTGTCCCATGCATGTGAATCTATTAAATAACTTTGTACGCTTCCATTACTTACTATTTTCTTGGCTGCTTCTTTTGCCTTTGTTTGACTTATATAATTCCATGCTAGTTCTCCCTTTTTACTTACTGGGGTATATTGGTCTGTATTTTTTGTTGGTTCGCCATTTTCATTTTTATAGTATTTATAGCCATTACTCTCATTTGGATAAAATGGCGCATCACTTGGTATTCCTGCTTCATATCTTGCTACATAAAATCCTTTATTTGTTTCTATACTTGGATTTCCTATTGTAGTTGGTTGGCTGTCTCCCCATTCTCCTCCATTATACCAATATTGGTAGTTTTTCCATGCTTCATCCTTTTTTGCATTATAATCAATTTTATCTTTTTCTCCCGTTACTGTACATGGTATCCACACGAATTCGTTTCCATCTCCATCTGTTATTACTACACCATCCTTTATGGAATTTTCTCCTTCTATTCCTGTTGGTGCAAATCCTGCTGGAATTTTCAATTTTCCATCTTCTGCTTCATAATCATAATTTTCTGTATTCATTGTTGCATTTAACATTGCTAACTGTCTCTGTTCTTCTTCACTTGCTTTCTCTGTTTCCGTTTTTGCTGTTTGTGCTTTTGTTAGTATTCCGTTATCTCCTGTTAGTGTTGCTATACTTACTCCTGCTAATATTAACAAAACTATAATTGTGATTACTAATGCGATTAATGTTATACCTCTTTCTTTTTTGTGTTTTAGTTTTAGTTTCATATTTTTTCCTCCTCAGTATTTATTTTTTATATTTTAAATTTAAAAACTTTTTAAACGCAAAAAAGATAGCAAATAACACCTATTTCTAGGTCTTATCTACTATCTTTTCTATCTCTAATTTATTTATTTTCCTATTTAGTAAACATAAGGTGTGTGTGTGTGTGTGTGTGTACAGCCTCAAGGGTTCTAGCTTCTATTTTTTTCATTCGTTTTCCTCTTTCTAATTTATTATCTATAGTATAACCAATATTTTGCATTATTTCAATACTTGTTGCAAAATTGTAATAAATTTTTCTATTTTTATGTACAATCTTTATCAAATTTTTATAGACCTGTCCCAAAAAGGGACAAAATGGGTATACTGGTGCCTGTCCCAGAACGGGACACTTGAATTTTTTGCTATTTAATTGTATAATAATTGCCATGAATACAAATTATTTAGAGAAATTGGAATTTTATAGAATTACGCAAATGTTAAGCAATTTTTGTGTTACTGCACATGGCAAAGAAATTGCTTTAGCTTTGTTGCCTACCAATCAGGCATCAGTAGTTGAACAGCTTTTGAATGAAACTAAAGAAGCTGTTAATTTGGTGTATCGCAATAGTGCTCCTAGTTTTTATGATATTTATGATATTTCCGTTGAAGTTAAAAAGTTGGAAAGTAATACATCTTTGTCTGCTAAGTCACTTTTGAATTTAGCATGTATTTTTAAGTTGGCTCAAGAACTAAAAGATTATTTTGATAAGGATTTTTTAGATGCTAATGAATTTCCTATTTTAAATGATATGTTTATGCGCTTATATACTAACAAAAATATTACTGAGCAAATATTTAGATGTATTTTAGATGAAAATACTGTTGATGATAAAGCTTCTAAAGCTTTGCAAAGTATTCGTAAGCAACAAAGAAAATTAGAACAAGATATTAAATCTAAGTTAAATGATATTTTACATTCTTCTAGTTATTCTAAGTATATACAAGAAAATTTGGTTACTATTAGAAATGATAGATTTGTTATTCCTGTTAAGGAAGAATATCGTTCTCTAGTTAAAGGTTTTGTCCATGATATTTCTAATGCTGGATCTACTGTTTTTATTGAACCCCTTTCTGTATTTGAAATGAATAATGAATTAAATAGTTTGAAAATTGAAGAAGAAATTGAAATTGAGAAAATATTAGAAGACTTGTCAAAGCTTTTTTATCCTTATGTTGAAGAGTTAAAATCTGA
>CANQTU010000074.1 GCA_947626925.1 uncultured Clostridia bacterium
CTTTGGAAGAAAACCTCGTGGTATATGGCTTCCTGAATGTGGCTATGTTCCTGAGTGTGATAAATACCTAAAAGAATTTGGTGTTGACTATATTATTACTGAATCACATGGTATTTTATATGCTGACCCTACTCCAATTTATGGTAC
Source organism: uncultured Clostridia bacterium (assembly GCA_947626925.1). Lineage (GTDB taxonomy): Bacteria > Bacillota > Clostridia > TANB77 > CAG-508 > CAG-269. The sequence continues at coordinate 148 of CANQTU010000074.1, forward strand.
TTTTGCCCCTATTGTTTCACCAGAAGGCGTTGTAGCTTTTGGGCGTGATATAGAATCTTCAAGACAAGTTTGGAGTTCAATTAACGGATATCCAGGTGATTTTAATTATCGTGAATTTTATCGTGATATCGGTTATGAAGCAGACTATGATTATATTAAACCATATATTGCACATAACGGTGTACGTGTACATACTGGAATTAAATATTATCGTATTACTGGAGATACAGAGTTTAAAGACTACTATAATCCACAATGGGCAAAAGATTCTGCTGAAAAACAAGCTGGACATTTTTTAGATAGTAGGGTGACTCAAATAAATAATCTTTCTCAATACATGGAAACGCCACCTATTATTCTTTGTCCTTATGATGCTGAACTTTATGGGCATTGGTGGTATGAAGGTCCTTATTGGTTATATATATTATTTAAAAAAATTTATTATGATGATTGCAATTTTGAGTTAATAACACCTTCTGAATATATAGACAAATATCCAACAATGCAAGTTGCTTCTCCTTGTCGCTCAAGTTGGGGTGCTAACGGTTATAGTGAAGTTTGGTTAAACCATACAAATGATTATGTTCATAGACACTTACATGTTGCAGGAGATAGAATGTGCGAACTAGCATGGCTTTATCCAGATGCTACTGGCTTAAAAAAAGAAGCTCTAAATCAATGCGCTAGAGAATTGTTGCTTGCACAAAGTAGCGACTGGTTATTTATAATAACAAATGGAACAATGGTTGACTACGCAAAAAAGAGAATTAAAGATCACATTGGTCGTTTTACAAAATTGTATAATCAAATTAAAGAAGACAAAATCGACGAAGATTTTCTAAAAAATATTTCTGAAAAAGATTGCGTTTTTCCAGATATTGATTATCGAATATATCGCTAGAATGAAAAGTATAGTAAATAAAAATTGCTATACTTTCTTTTTAATTTTAAGCATTAGCAATTTGATAAAATCCGCATACTATAATGTATAAGTTTTGCCTATTTAGTAGATACTAGTTATATGTGCCTTCCCGAGCGAAGCAAGAAAGGAATGGATTTTTATGAAATCGCTATGTATTAAGACAAACAATTCTGGTTTACGAAATTATCTACTAACTGAATTAAAAAATATTGAATTAAAAAATATATGTTTTTCAGAAAATGAATTTAAGATTTATAAAAATATCATAATACATTATACAGGAAAAAACGAATCACTTTTTTTGTCTAAAATTTCTGCAATTTTAAGTTTTCTTGTTATAGATGAATTAGAAGAAATACTTTTAAAACGCCTAATTACACAAAATTACTTTTATTTTGATAGCCTTGAAAGAAATAAAATTTTAAATATTTGTTTTGATATAATAGCTGATGATTTTACAGACTTTTTTGATAAAAAATTCAAAGCTTTATATGATACCTTTTATCCATTTTTAGCTAATAATAAATCATTAATATTAAATGGTTTTATTAATTTTAGATTAAAAAATTATTTGTCAATTTTAGATGAAATAGTAACAGAAGCTGTTAACCAATATGTAATTGAAAAAGAATACTTAGAATTTATTTCTTTATTAAAATTATATATAAATTCTCAAAATTATGGATGTGAACTTGTTCATATAGTTTTTTCATCATCTGAATCTCTTTTATTAGACGAACACAAAAATCTTATTTTAGTTACAGATGATATTTTTAAAGTAAAATATTTAAGTGATATTAGTTTTTCAACAAATGATTATATATTGAACTCTTTGCTAACTTTACTTCCTAAAAAAATATATATTCATTTAGTTGACGGTTATATTGATGAGTTTATTAATACTTTACAATTAGTATTTGAAAATAGAATTAATTTATGCACAGATTGCCCTATTTGTGAATTATATAAAAATACAAATAAAATTCCACATACAGAATCTTTTTAAATTTGTATGTGGAATTTTTATTATACTCCTAATGAATTCATTGCTTCACTAAATCCTGGTAATAAAATATTTGCAAAATCATTTTCTTCAGAAATTACCCATTTTCCATCTTGTTTATTTAATAAAATATTTTGTGTGGTTGTTACATTTTGAATATCTTCTTTATTTAATTCTTCCATTAAATAATTTGTCATTTCTTCTTGGCTTGGTTGTTCGCCACTAAATGCTATTTTTAATACCTTTTGCATATAATTTCCAATAATTGTTTTAAAATCTTTGTTAGTTATTTCTATTTCAACATTTGCTGTATCTCCTTCTTCTGTTACTTTTAAAATTTTCCATTCTAGTTTTTCAAAAAGTGCTTTTTGTGCTTCTTCGCCAAATTCGTCTTCTCCTAAAATATTATTCATTTCTTCTTGACTATAATTTCCTAATTTTAAATCTTGTAATGTTTCATTTACTACTCCTTTAGGTGAAGTAGGTATGATAATTACGCATGCAATAATAATAAGTACTATAACTATTGCTACAGCTACTGCTATAATAATATTTTGTTTTTTTGTTTTATTAGTAGCTGTTTCTTTTTTTGGTTGTTGCTTTTTTTCTTCTTTTTTCTTTTCCTCTTTTTTCTTTTCTTCTTCCATAATATAACCTCCTATTTTTTATTTTATTATAGGTTGATTATATATTAACAAATTTTATTTTGCAACATTTTTTGACAAATTTCATTTGTGCTTAGTTACATTGCTCCATTAATCCCACTTGCAACTATATCTTTCATATTTTCAATTAAATCATCAATTTCTTTTGGAGTTACTATTAGATTATAATCATTTGGCACAAGGGCTTCTTTAATTTCTTCATAATTATCTTCTTCTTTTAAATTATTTAAATATTCATTAGATTTTGCTTCATCTTGTAATTTTTTTATAAATAAATCTAAGCAATCATTTACCAAAACCGCTGTTTCTACAACTGTTGGAATTCCAATTGCTATAACAGGAATTCCTAAAGTTTTTACACTTAGTTCTGCACGTGTATTTCCCACGCCTGCTCCTGGTACTATTCCAGTATCTGATAGTTGAACAGTAGAACTAATTCTTTCTATACTGCGTGAAGCTAATGCATCTATTACAATAATTAGTTTTGGATGAATATTGTCTACAATTCCTTTTAAAATTTCCAATGTTTCAATTCCTGTTGTTCCTAAAACACCCGGTGCAACTGCACTTACCATTCTTGTGCCCTCTTCAACGTATTGTGGTAAATATTTTATAACATGTCTTGTTACTTCTATTTCGTTTATTACTTTTGGTCCGAAGGGCATCTGGTGTTACATAGATATTTCCTAGCCCTACAACTAAAATTTCTCCTTGACTATCTACATGATTTCCTATTATTTGTTTTAATTCATTTGTTAATGTTTCAGCTGCTTTTTGTATTTGTTCATCTTGTGCAATTTTTAGTTTTTTAATGTCTATTGTAATATAGTTTCCCATTGGTTTTCCTATAGCTTTTTCACCGTTTTCATTAGTGATTTTCACTCTTTCCACTTTTATATTTTCATCTATTTCTTCTTGATTTGTTTCTATTCCATCTATTTCTTCTAATTTATTTGCTTTTTGGTAAATTTCACGTCTTTCTGATGCTAAGTCTGTTCTAAAATTATACATAAAAAATCCTCACTTTCCTGTTTTTGTTATTATAAACAGTTTTGAGGATTTTTATTATTAATTCAATAATTTATCTTTCTTCTCCGTCATCTTGAATTTTTTGTGCCTTTTCATTATTAAACACATCACCTGGTTTAAATCTTCCTTCATTTATAAGTTCCATAATGTATTTTGCCAACGTATTGTCAGTAACATTGCTAGATATTGATGCTCTTATTTCACCATAAGTACTTTGTGGATTTTCATTTAATTTTTTTAATATTTGTTGTTTTAAATGTTCTTTGTAATCTTTTCCCATTTTTTTACCCCTTTCTACTATTTTAAATATTTCTTTAAAAATTTACCAGTATAACTTTTTTCATTTTTACAAACTTCTTCTGGTGTACCAACAGCCACTATTTCTCCGCCATTATCTCCACCTTCTGGGCCTAAGTCTATTATATAGTCACTTGTTTTTATTAAATCTAAATTGTGTTCAATAACTATAATTGTGTTTCCAGTATCTACTAATCTTTGTAAAATATCTACTAATTTATGGACATCAGCTATGTGAAGGCCGGTTGTTGGTTCATCTAAAATATATAAAGTCTTTCCAGTTGCTCTTTTAGATAATTCTGTTGCAAGTTTTACCCTTTGAGCCTCTCCTCCTGATAATGTAGTTGAAGGTTGTCCTAGTTTTATATATCCTAATCCAACATCATATAATGTTTGTATTTTTTGTTTGATTTTTGGTATTTTGTCAAAGAATTTTAATGCATCTTCGACTGTCATATCTAATATGTCTGCAATATTTTTTCCTTTATATTTTACTTCTAAGGTTTCTCTATTATAGCGTTTTCCTTTACAAACTTCGCAAGGTACGTAAATATCTGGTAGGAAATGCATTTCAATTTTATGCACTCCATCACCATTACAACTTTCACACCTTCCACCTGCTACATTAAAACTAAATCTGCCTTTTTGATATCCCCTCATTTTTGCTTCTTCTGTTGATGCAAAAATATCACGAATTAAATCAAATACGCCTGTGTAAGTAGCTGGATTAGAACGTGGTGTTCTTCCAATTGGAGATTGGTCAATATTAATTATTTTATCAATGTTTTTAATTCCTTTTACCTCTTTGCATTTTCCTGGTTTTTCATTTGAACCATTTAATTCTTTTGCAATGGTTTTATACAATACTTCATTAACTAAAGTTGATTTTCCAGAGCCTGAAACTCCTGTTACACAGTTAAATACGCTTAATGGAATTTTCACATTTATATTTTTTAAGTTGTTTTGTGTAGCACCAACTACTTCTATAAAATTTGATTTTTGATTTTTTCTTCTTTTTTTAGGCACAGGTATTTTCTTTTTGCCACTTAAATATTGTCCTGTTATAGAATTTTTTACTTTTTTTACTTCTTCTGCTGTTCCGTTGTGCCATTACTTGTCCGCCATGTACACCTGCTTCTGGTCCAATATCAATAATTTGGTCAGCTGCATACATTGTGTCTTCATCATGTTCTACAACTAAAAGTGTATTTCCTAAATCTCTTAATTTTTTAAGTGTTGCAAGTAATTTGTCATTATCTCTTTGATGAAGCCCAATACTTGGTTCGTCTAAAATATATAGCACACCTGTTAAGCCAGATCCAATTTGAGTTGCTAGACGTATTCTTTGCGCTTCTCCTCCAGATAATGTTCCTGCACTTCTTGATAATGTTAAGTATTCCAAACCTACGTCCATTAAAAATTGTAACCTTTGGTCTATTTCTTTTAATATTAATTCTGAAATCATTGCTTGTGTTTTTGTTAATTTTAGAGAGTTTAAGTATTTTTTTATTTTATTTATTGGCATGTCTGTTAATTGATTTATGTTTTTGCTCCCTACTTTAATTGATAAAATTTCTGGTTTTAATCTAGCACCATGGCAAGAATTACAAGGAGCGTTACTCATGTACATTTCATAAAAATCACGCATTCCCTGTGAT
>CANQTU010000075.1 GCA_947626925.1 uncultured Clostridia bacterium
TTCTCTAAAAGGCTTGTCCCTAAATGAACAATGTCATTTTTAAATTGTTCATAATTAATAGTAATAATTTCACCATTTTCATTTTTTAATTTAAATGCAGTCCTAGAACGATAAATATCAGCTGAACGATATAACATGTCTTTAAAATTAGTTACTTCTTCAGTTTTATGGTATTTATTTTTTAATTGTTCTGCTACTGGAATTTCTTGCTTCATAAATGCTCCTCCTAGTTATTTATAGCGGTAAAATGTAAAGTTAGTATTTTGTATAGAATTAATATTTCCTTCGTAGATAGATTTTTCTTGCGTTTCTAGTGGTATATCAATAAAAACTGTAGTTTTATATTCTTCATCTAAATTATTTGTAATGTAAATATCAAAAGATAAGTGGCAAGCAATTGATTCTAAATCTACACCACATCTTTTTAAAAGAGAACCATCATAAGTAATTGGTATAGAAGTGTCTGTTAATGTATAATCAGTTTTTACATTTTCATTTACATAGCTTAGTGTAATTGGATTAGCCAAGTTATTATATAAAATAGGTGTATTTAAGTTGGCTTCATCTGCAGAAATTACTGTAAATTCAAAGTTATCTTGTATTTCATTTTCTTCGGGGATAGTACTTGTTGCAAATTGTTCAAGACCTTTAAAATATAATTTAGGTTGTCCTAATTCTGGAAGTGATGTATATTGAATATTATTTATATTTACTTTTTTTAGAGTATTTTTTAAGGTTTTTTCTTCTTGAGAAGAATGATTTATAAAAATTGCCATATCTGTGTATTGATATAGGTTTTCAATTGTGAAATTTGTACTTGAACTAGCTTTATTTTTTGCATCACAATTACTAAATAAAACAATTTTGTTTACTTGAAAAATAGTTTCTTCATTTTTATTTGCGAAATCTAAAATATTATTTTCAAAATCACTTTTTAAGACATATTTTTTAAATAATAAGCTGGCAAGTATAAGTACAAATATAAATAATATTATAACAATTATGGTTAAAATCTTTTTTTTCTTATCCATAATTTCCTCCTTTGTAATGTCTATATCATATTATAAAATTCGTATAAAATCAAGTTTTTATTTTACCACTTTTTATTCATTGACAAAAAAAAACAAAAAAGGTAAAATAATTATAGGTGATTTAATGAAAGCAAAAGAAAAAACGAAAAAAGTGTCTAAAATACATATTAAAGTCACATTAAAAAGTATTATTATATTTTTTTCTTTTATTATTAGTGTATTATATGTATTTATATTTTATAACTATTATTTTGTAAGAAGTAGTGTATTTGCAACAGAGACTTCTTCTTATGTTGAGCCTACAAAAATAAGCCAAGCACAAGCTGCAAATATAGAAGAAATTATAAATCAAAATTCGAAAGAAGGGCAAAAAGAAGAATACAGTGTAGAAGAAACAACTTTGGAATATTTAACAAAATACAGAAATAATGCAAGCTTACCTAAAGGAACTATGCAAGTTATTCAAGAAGGTAGAGAAGGAAAACAAGAAATTACAACCAAAAGAACTTATAAACAGGATGAAATGATTGCAGAAGAACAAGTATCTGCTAAAATAACAAAGGCTTCAGTAGATAAAATTGTAGAAGTTGGTACTGCTAGTTATACTAGCAATTATAAAGCTAAAGTAGGGGATATTTTATATGTAACATCTGATCGCTTATCAGTTATGGTTGAGCCAAGCGAGAATTCACAAAAAATAGCTACTTTATCAAAACAAGCTAAATTAAAATTATTAGAAATACAAGGAGAATGGTATAAAATATCTTCTGATAGTACAATTGGGTATGTAAAAGCAGAAAGTACAACTTATATTGATAATACTCCTAAAACCGATACAACTGGAAATAAAAATGCTAAAAGTAAAGAACAACTAATTTCTAATTTGTCTTTTGATATGCCATTAAACAAACCAAGTGGCTTAACTTTGGAACAATTTAAAAAAGTATTATCTGATAGCAAAGATACAAATAAAATATTTGAAAATAATGCACAATATTTTTATTACATAGAACAACAATATAATATAAATGGAATTTTTGTTGCATCTGTTGGTATACACGAAAGTGCATGGGGAACTTCTACTATTGCTAGAAATAAAAATAATTTATTTGGTTATGGAGCAAACGACTCTAACCCTTATAATGGTGCATATAGTTTTTCGGATTATTCTGAGAGTATAGATTTAGTTGCTAGAGTATTTGTAAAATATTATATTAATCCAAAAGGAACAAGTATTTATGGTGGGGAAACAGCAGCTGGAACATATTATAATGGACCAACACTAAGTGGAATCAATACTAGATATGCATCAGATAAAAATTGGGCTAATGGTGTATATACTTATATGAAATATTTATATAATAAATTGTAAAAAATTCTTGATATTTTTTACAATTTATTGTATGATATAAAAGCAAGAATAAGTATAAGGAAAAAAATACCAAGAAAAGGCGGAAAAGAAAGGGGCATAAAACATGAAAAAAAGAATGATAATTATTACAATTATTATGCTAATATTAGTATCATTTTTTATAACTAGTACAGTAGTATATGCTGATGATAGAGCAATAGATGAACAAACAGAAAGCAAAATAGTTGAAATAAAAGATCACGCTGCAAAATCTTTAGAAGATTATAAGGCCAAATATGGTTCTGATGCATATGGTACGGTTGCTTATATTTTGAACTTAGTAAGAATTTATAGTATTCCAATAGGATTTTTAGGGATTGCTATTGGTGCTATTTATCAGTATGTAATAGGAATAAGAAAATTGGATACACTAGAAAGAGGAATGGCATTTATTGTCACATGTGTGACACTTTTAATTATATGCCAAATTTTGCCACTAGCATTTGCGGTGTTTGTAAAATTTGGAAGGGGGTAACAAATGAAAGTTTTATTTGCTGTAAGTAATGAGGAAATTTCAGAATCTATTGTAAAAAAGTATCAAAAAGAGTACAAACAAATTATATCGTATAAAAATGTATATTACTTCAATGCAATATTAAAAGAATTACAAAAAGACAAAAGTTATGACAGAATTGTCATAAGTGAAGATTTAGAGTCTTTTACACATAATCAATATGATCAAATTGATAAATTTATATTTGAAAAATTAGATAGTATTAGTGATGAAGCTTCTAATTCAAATGGAAATGATACACCTATTATATTAATTTGTTCAGATAGAAGAACAAAATCTGAAGCAATGCTTGTAAAATTATTTGGCATTGGCATTTATAATGCAATAATAGGTAATGATAGAAGTGTTGACGAAGTTTGCCATTTAATTAATAGACCAAGAAGTAAAAAAGAAGCAAAATCTTATTATCAAATTGATACAGAAGAAGTAAAATATCAAGCAGAAAATGAAAATGATGTTAGTGAAATGGAAATTCAAAATATTGTTGCACATTACAAAAGGTTAGGAAAAAATGAAGATAGATATATTGATAGTTTTAACAACATAGCTGCACAATATAATGATACACAATTAAGAATAATATCAAAATTTTTACCATTGAATGTACGTGCTGTATTAGAAGAAAAATCACCTAAATATCAGCAAATTATGTCCTTTAATAATAGTTTAGCTGATTCTTTAAGAAAAAACAAAAATGATGAAGATGAAGGACCAAGCCAAGTTTTATTAAAACCAAAAAATAGAGAAACAATTATTTCTAAACCTGTTGTTATACCATCTGCTGTTAATATGGCGGGAAATAAAAAGTTAACAAGACCAAAACAACATGAGGAAAATTATGTACAACCTCAAAATCAATATAAAAATGAAATTCAACAAATTCAACAACCAGTAGTAGAACAAACTGAGCCAATTATTGAAGGATTTGAAGATTTAAACCAAGGTAATAATGAACCAATACCAGAAATGGAAAAACAGACAAATTTAGAAATAGAACCAGAAGTAGTACAACCAGTAAAACGAGGAAGAGGAAGACCTAGAAAAAATCCACCAGTAGAACAAATACAACGATTACCAAAACGAGGAAGAGGAAGACCTAGAAAAAATGTAGATACCGTTTCAGAAGAAATGCCACAAGAAGAGTTTGTATTACCAGGGCTAGATGTTGAAGAACAAGAACCAGAAGAACAATTTTTGCCAGGCTTTACAGATATTGATACAACAACATTAGAGCAAAAAACATCAGAACAAACACAAGAACAAGATGATGAAACATTTTTACCAGGAATATCACAAGAGCAACCACAGCAAACTTATGAGCCAATACAACAACCACAACAGCCACAACAAGCTTATGAGCCAATGCAACAACCACAACAGCCACAACAAGCTTATGAGCCAATGCAAACAGTAAGACCAGAACCTACTCCATTTATGGCAAATAACATGGAAACAAATGCAAAAATCGATTTATCTACATTGTTAACACCAGATAAAAAAATTGCCACATTTGTAGGAACAAGTAAAAATGGAACATCATTTATAGTTAATAATTTAGCACAATTAATGTCTTCAATAGGAATTAATACAGCTATTTTAGATACAACTCAAAATAGAAATTCTTATTATATTTATACAAAAAATGAAGAACCATTAAGAGAAATTGCTACACATAGCATAGAAAAATTGGCACAGGGAGTAGCAAAAGGAATTAGTGTTAACAAAAATCTTACTGTATATACATCATTACCAGACGAAAATGATTCAATTCAAAATGTTGATAAAATATTAGAAACATTGTTAATGAATCACTCATTAGTGTTAATTGACACAGATTTTGAAACTCCATTAGGATATTTTGAACAATCACAAGAAACATATTTAGTACAAACAATGGATATTTTAACAATACAACCACTTACAGCATTTTTAAAACAGTTAAAAATGAAAAATATTTTAGATGAAACAAAATTAAGAATTGTATTGAATAAAGTTGTTAAAATTAGAGGTATAAAAGATGAAGTAATAATTGGTGGTATGGCATTTTATAATGACCCTGCAATGTCTTTTATGACAGAATTGTTTGATAGAGATAGAATTAAATATGTATCTATGCCATTTGAAGAAGAAACTTATATAAAATATTTAGAGGGAATTATTGAATGTGAAATATCACTAAAAGGATATTCAAAAATGTTTTTACAAACTTTAAGAGAATTAGGAAATATGATTTATCCAATTGTAACAACAACACCAAAAAATAGTAGAAACTATCAACCACCATCAGCACAAGCAAATCAAAGAGAAAATTTTTCTCCTAGTATGAATAATACTCTTGATAGAATGAAAAGAGGTTATTAATTTAGAGAAGAACATAAATGAAGGAGGAAACAAAGCGTGATAATAGTAGTAGTTGCTATCTTAGTTTTAATTGTATTAGGACTAGTAGTATACAATGTAACCATTCATAAAAAAATACAAAAGTTCAAAAACATGAACCAAAAAATAACTAATTTGTATGTTGTTCAGGATTTTATGAATGCCATTGGTGAAACATCAACAGTAGATCAAAAAATTAAAAAAATTAATGATATACTAATAGATAGATATGAAATTAAATATTCAACTATAGTAGTATTTGATGGAGCAGAGTATCAAGTTAAAGCTTCTAATGTAGATAAAAAACATTGGAAAGCATTAAAGTCTTTACAAAATATAGATATGTTTAAAGAT
>CANQTU010000076.1 GCA_947626925.1 uncultured Clostridia bacterium
AAATGGTTAAAAAGACAGATAGAAAAATGGAAAGAACAAGAAGACATATTCGTGTTAGAAGAAAAATATCTGGAACACAAGAAAGACCAAGATTATGTGTATATAGAAGCAACAATAATTTATATGTACAAATTATTGATGATGTTGCAGGAAACACATTAGTCCAAGCTTCAACATTAGATAAAGAAGTAAAAACAAAACATTCTAACAAAGAAGCAGCTAAAGAAGTTGGAAAATTAATTGCTAAAAGAGCACTTGATAAAAAAATTGATACAGTAGTTTTTGATCGTGGTGGATATATTTATCATGGTGTAGTAAAAGAATTAGCTGATGCTGCAAGAGAAGGTGGATTAAAATTCTAGAAACTTGTTATAAGTTTCTTAATACAAAAACATTAAAAAGTTAGGAGGAATAACAAAAACCTATGGAAGAAAAAAATGAATTAAAAGAAAAAGTTGTTGCTATAAATAGAGTTGCTAAAGTTGTTAAAGGTGGTAGAACTTTTAGATTTAGTGCTGTTGTAGTAGTAGGTGACGAAAATGGTCATGTAGGTGTTGGAAACGGTAAAGCAGCAGAAGTTCCAGATGCCATTAAAAAAGCAATTCAAGAAGCAAAAAAGAACTTAGTAGAAGTACCAGTTGTTGATACAACCGTACCTCACGAATATGTAGGAACTTTTGGAAGTGCAAAAGTTATGTTAAAACCAGCAGCAGTAGGTACTGGTATTATAGCTGGTGGTAGCGTTAGACCAGTTATGGAATTGGCAGGATACAAAAATATTAGAACAAAAGTTATTGGAACTAATAATCCAAGAAACGTTGTTTATGCTACAATTGAAGGATTAAAAGCTATGCAAACTGTAGAAACAGTAGCTAAAAAAAGAGGAAAGAAAGTAGAAGAAATTTTATAATTGAAAATATAAAAGGGAAAGGTATCCCTGTCATTAATTGAAGGAGGTGCGAAGTACAAAATGAAAATAGGAGAATTAAAACCAGCTGTAAAAAAAGTAAAAAGAAATAGAGTAGGACGCGGAATTGCTTCTGGAAATGGAAAAACATCAGGAAGAGGACAAAAAGGACAAAAAGCAAGAAGTGGTGGAGGAGTAAGAAGAGGTTTCGAAGGTGGTCAAACACCATTATATAGAAGATTACCAAAAAGAGGTTTCACAAACATTCATGCTAAAAACTATACAGAAGTAACTTTAAAAATGTTAAATAAATCAAAAGCTACTGATATTACAGCTGAAAGTCTTTTAGAAGAAGGAATAATTGGAAAAATAAATGATGGAATCGTAATTTTAGCAACAGGAAAATTAGAGAAAAAATTAAATGTCAAAGCAAAAAGATTTACAGCAAAAGCTAAAGAAGAAATTGAAGCTTTAGGCGGAAAGGCTGAGGTGATTTAATTGTTTAAAACCATTAAAAACGCATTAAAGACACCAGATGTCAGAAAAAAATTACTATATACATTATTATTAATAGTTGTATTTAGACTTGGATGTTATATTTCTGTACCAGGAGTTAATAGTATAACATTAAATGAAACATTAAATGGTTCAACAAGTGGAATAGCAGGGTTAATTGATATGATTTCCGGAGGAGCTTTTTCAAGATTTTCTGTATTTGCAATGTCAATTACACCTTACATCACAGCTTCAATTGTTATTCAATTATTAGCTATGATTATACCTTCATTAGAAAAACTAACTAAAGAAGGTGGCGAAGAAGGAAGAAAGAAGATAAATAGATATACAAAAATACTAACTATAATATTAGCATTAGTAGAAGCAATTGGACTTTATTTATCTTATCGTTCTTATGGAATATTCGTAAATAATAGTTTCTTAACAGGAACATTAGTAATACTAGGATTAGTAACAGGAACTGCAATTCTTATGTGGTTAGGAGAACAAATAACAAGTAAAGGAATTGGAAATGGAATATCTTTACTAATTTTCATTGGTATAGTTTCACGTTTACCAGGTGGTGTTACAATGTTATGGAACTTAATTATACAAGATGCAGGATTTAGCACAACAGGTTTATTAACAGCAATTGGTATTGTAATAGGTGCTATAATTTTAGTAGCTGGAGTTGTATTTGTACAACAGGCAGAAAGAAGAGTACCAGTACAATACTCTAAAAAAGTAGTGGGAAGAAAAATGGTAGGTGCACAAAGCACGCATATTCCATTAAAACTTGCTATGGCAGGTGTAATGCCAGTTATCTTTGCGTCATCATTTATGACATTTCCAGCTATGATTGTTCAAATTTTTGTACCAGATATAGCAAACAAAACAGGATTCTTAGCAGGATTATATAATTTTTCAATTGCTACATCAACATCACATGTAGGAATTGGATACTCAATTGCCAATGCTATTGTTTACTTATTATTAATAGTAGGATTTACATTTTTCTATACTTTTGCAACATTCAACCCAGCAGAAGTATCAAACAACATAAAGAAAAATGGTGGATTTATACCAGGTATAAGAGCTGGTAAACCAACTACTGAATACTTATCATCAATAATATCAAAACTAACATGGTTTGGAGGACTATTCTTAGCAATAATAGCAATTATACCAATGTTACTAAGATTTACAAACCTAAATATAGCATTTGGTGGAACATCAATATTAATTGTTGTAGGAGTTGCATTAGAAACTGTTCAACAATTAGAATCTCATTTAGCAATGAGACATTATAAAGGATTTTTGGAGTAATATTAAAAGTTGCCAAAGGGGACAATCTTTTTTGGCAACCTTAATATTTTTTATCATGTTTATTAATTATATTAGTAAATATGATAAAGATTATTAAAATAAAATAATCTAAAATTTATAGAGGGAGTGATTATATGGTAATCATAATGTTAGGGGCTCAAGGAACAGGAAAGGGAACTGTAGCAGGTTTCATAAGCCAAGATACAGGATTAGTACAATTATCAACAGGGGATATTTTTAGAAAAAATATAAAAGAACAAACAAAACTAGGAATAGAAGCAAATAAATACATTGCAAAAGGAGATTTAGTACCTGACGAAATAACCGTACCAATGGTAGTAGAATATTTAGATTCAGATATAGCAAAAAATGGTGTAATACTTGATGGATTTCCACGTAGTCTAGAACAAGCAGAAAAGTTAGACAAGATATTAGCTCAAAGAGGAAAAAAAGTTGATTTAGTAATCAATTTAACAACACCAAGAGATGAAATTATTGATAGAATTTTAACTAGAAGAGTATGTTCTAATCAACAATGTAAAACAACTTATAATTTAAAAATGAATCCACCTAAAGTAGAAGGAATTTGTGACAAATGTGGTTCTGAATTAATACAAAGAGAAGATGACAGTAATGAAGAATCTATAAATAAAAGATTAGAAATCTATGATACTCAAACAGCACCATTAGTTGATTATTATAATAAAAAAGGAATTTTAAGAACAGAAGAAATAAGTGTTAGAATTAACCGTTTAGGAAGACAAGTAGCTGATGATATTATAAAAGATATTAAAGGATAGTTTGGAGAGTAATAAAATTGGTAACTATTAAATCAAAAAAAGAAATAGAGTTAATGCGTGAAGTATGCAAGATAGTAGCATTAACTTATCAAGAGTTAGAACAAAAAATAAAACCAGGAATGACTACATTGGAACTAGACCAAATTGCAGAAAATAAAATGCGTAGTTTAGGTGCAATTCCAGCTGAAAAAGGGTATGATATTGGAATTAGAGGTGTACCACCATATCCAGCTACTCTTTGCGTATCTATAAATGACGAGGTAATCCATGGAATACCTTCAAAGAATAAAATTATAAAAGAAGGTGACATTGTAAGTATTGATACAGTAGCACTTAAAAATGGATTTCACGGAGATGCAGCACGTACATTTATTGTAGGAAAAGCTTCAAAAGAGGCAGAAAGATTAATTCAAGTTACAAAACAAGCATTTTTTGAAGGAATTAAATATGCAAAAGCTGGAAATCGTATTGGTGATGTATGCCATGCAATTGGAGAATATGTACATTCACAAGGATATTCAGTAATACGAGAATTTCAAGGACATGGAATTGGAAAAGAAATGCATGAAGATCCAGGCATACCTAATTACGGAAAAGCAGGTAGAGGTATTAGGTTAGAACCAGGAATGACACTAGCTGTTGAACCTATGGTAATACAAGGAAAACCTAATATTTTAGAGTTAGATGATGGCTGGACCATTGTTACAGAAGATGGTAGTTTATCAGCTCATTATGAAAATACAATTTTAATTACAGAAAAAGAGCCAGAAATATTGACAATACTTTAAAAATGATGTATAATCTAGTAGTTATTATGCAAAATAGCGATATTTTGCTCTAAAATCAATTTATTTAAGTTCTTTAGGAATAAAGAAAGGAATGATAAGAAAATGGCAAAAGAGGATGTAATAGAAGTAGAGGGAACAGTTGTAGAAGCTTTACCAAACACTAATTTCAAAGTTGAATTAGAAAATGGGCATCAAATTTTAGCTCACATTTCTGGAAAACTAAGAATGAATTATATCAAAATTTTACCAGGTGACAAAGTAAAAGTTGAATTATCACCTTATGACCTAACTAGAGGAAGAATCACTTGGAGAGCAAAATAAAAAATATCACAAAACCAAGGAGGTGCAAAAAATGAAGGTAAGACCATCAGTTAAAAAAATATGTGATAAATGCAAAATAATAAAAAGAAAAGGTGTAATTAGAGTAATTTGCGAAAACCCTAAACACAAACAAAGACAAGGATAATCCTTAAATTCGTTCATAACACAAATTAGGTAGCGGCTGTGAATCCTTTTATTAGGGTTACATATCAATTTGTGTTTATATATATGTCTAAAAACTTTAAAGAGGCTAGAGTAAACGCTAGTGCATTTCACCTTTAATGTTGTAGGACAAACAAATAAAATAATGAAATATTTTGGAGGTGCAAAAAAACATGGCTCGTATAGCAGGAGTAGATTTACCAAAGGAAAAAAGAGTAGAAATAGGACTTACTTATATTTATGGTATAGGTGTATCAAGTTCTAGAAAAATTCTTGAAAAAGCTGGAGTTAACCCAGACACAAGAGTTAAAGATTTAACAGACAATCAAGTAAATGATATCAGAAAAGTAATTGACGAAAGTTATACAGTAGAAGGTGACTTAAGAAGAGAAGTTGCTTTAAATATAAAAAGACTTACTGAAATTGGATGTTATAGAGGGCTAAGACATAGAAGAGGTCTTCCAGTAAGAGGACAAAGAACAAAAACAAATGCTAGAACAAGAAAAGGTCCAAGAAAACTTGTTAGCAAATCAAAAGCTAAATAAATTTAGACTATAAAAGCAAAAAAATTAAAAAATAGAAAATTCAGAATTAAATTTTGAATAGAGGAGGAAAAAAGCAAAATGGCTAAAAATGTAACAACAAAAAAAGTAGCTAGAAGAAATAGAAAAAACATCGAAAAGGGTGCAGCTCATATTCATTCTAGTTTTAATAATACAATAGTTACAATTACAGATACACAAGGAAATAGCATATCATGGGGAAGTGCTGGTGAATTAGGATTCAAAGGTTCTAGAAAAAGCACACCATATGCTGCAGGTCAAGTTGCAGAAACAGCTGCAAAAGCTGCTATGGAACATG
>CANQTU010000077.1 GCA_947626925.1 uncultured Clostridia bacterium
TATAATTCTTATTTAATTAAAGACGAGAAAAATGTTGTATTAGATACAATAGATAGAAAAGTTACTAATACATGGTTAGAAAATTTAGAAACAGCTTTAGCTGGTGAAAAGGTTGACTATTTAGTAGTTTCACATTTAGAGCCAGACCATGCATATAATATTGGTGTATTGGCTAAGAAGTTTCCAGAGATGAAATTGATTGGAAATAATATGACTTTTACTATGTTACCAAACTTTTTTGATATTGATTTAACAGATAGAAAAATAGTTGTAAAAGAAGGAGAAACTTTAAATATTGGAAAACATACTTTACAATTTTTTATGGCACCAATGGTACATTGGCCAGAAGTAATGGTAACTTATGAGCAAACAGAAAAAGTGTTATTTTCAGCAGATGGATTTGGAAAGTTTGGTACTTTAGATACAGATGAAGACTGGGACTGTGAAGCTCGTAGATATTATTTTGGTATTGTAGGTAAGTATGGAGATCAAGTACAAGCTTTACTAAAAAAAGCTGCTACTTTAGATATTAAAATGATTTGCCCTTTACATGGACCAATTTTAAAAGAAAATTTAGGACATTATATTGAAAAATATAATATATGGAGTAGTTATCAACCAGAAGATGATGGAGTATTTATTGCTGTAGCATCTATTTATGGAAATACATTAGAAGCTGCTCAAAAACTAAAAGAAATACTAGAAGAAAAAGGTGCTAAAAAAGTAGTATTAACAGATTTAGCAAGAGAAGATATGGCAGAAGCAGTAGAAGATGCTTTCCGTTATGATAAAATTGTGTTGGCAGCATCTAGTTATAATGCTGGGGTATTTGTACCAATGGACCAATTTTTGAATAAATTAAAAGAAAGAAATTATCAAAATAGAAAAGTAGCTATTATAGAAAATGGTTCATGGGCACCATCTGCAAGTAAAACTATGAAAAATATCTTGCAAGACATGAAAAATATTGATATAATAGAAAAATCAGTTACTATAAAATCTACCATGAAGCAAGAAAACATTGCTCAAATGGAAGAATTAGCAGACTGTTTATTAGGAGGTGAATAAGTATGAAATACAAATGTACTGTATGTGGTTATATTTATGATGAAGAAAAAGAAGGAAAAAAATTCGAAGATTTACCAGAAGATTGGACATGTCCTTTATGTGGTGTTGGTAAAGAATTATTTGAAAAAATAGAAGACTAATAGTAAATTAAAGGGGACGATTCTTTTGCAAAAAAAAATTGCCAAAAGAATCGTCTCTTTTGGCAATTTTGTACCTATTTTTTATTTTGCTTTTTTTCTTTTGGAACAACAATATTTTTAGGCTTATCCTTAGCAGGCTTTGGTTTAGTAATATTTAAATGTTCATATACTGGTGAAATATTTAGGTCTGAACCATCTCCAGAAACCACTTCTAGATTTTTCTTTTTTTCCTCCATACCAAAAACTCCTCCATGCTTTTATTAAATTTATATTATCATATTGTTTTTAAAAGTGCAAGGGAATTTTTTGGTTTATTAAAAACATTGACAGATTAGGTTTTTTTTGGCATAATATAAAGTAAATTTAATTGATAAAAGGATCGAAGTAAAATGGAAATTAATAAATTAAAATCAATTATAGAAGCAATTCTTTTTTCTGCTGGAAGACCAGTTTCTCAAAAAGAATTAATTTTGAGTTTAGAAATTCCACAAGAGGATATTGAAAAAATAATAGAGAATATGCAAGAAGAATACAAGCAAGAAAATAGAGGAATTGAAATAATAAAAATTAACGACTCATATCAGTTATGCACCAAAAAAGACTTATATGAATATATCTACCCAATATTAGATAAAAGAAATAAGCCAAATTTATCTAATGCGGCTTTAGAAACTTTATCAATTATTGCTTATAATCCTAGAATAACTAGAGCAGAAATAGAGTCAATTCGTGGTGTTTCTGCAGATGCCTGTGTTTATAAGCTATTAGAATATGGTTTAGTTGAAGAGGCAGGAAAAACAGATTTACCAGGAAGACCAATGTCATACCAAACAACTAATGAATTTTTAAGAATGTTTGGATATAGTTCTTTAGAGGATTTACCAGAATTGCCGAGATACAAAATGGATGAGAATAAGCAAATTGTAATTGATGAATTAAAACAGCAACAAGCTGATGTATCTGAAACTGAAAAAGAAGAAAACGAGGAGGAGATAGTATGAAACTATCACAAACAGGTTTAGGAGCAATAAAATTAAATAACATAGATGAAATGTACCCTGGGCAAAGCATATTGTTGCAAACAGGACAGCTAGTACAATATGGTGCTGGCTTATTTGGGTATAATACTATACCATTATTAGTAAGAAGAAATGTAGAAAAAATAATAGTAGAAACACTAAATAAATATGGGGCAATTGAAGTATTATTACCAACATTGCAACCAGATACAATTTGGAAAAATTCAGGCAGATATGACCAATATGTACAAGACGGAACAATGTTAATTACAGAATCTAATAAAGGTACTTTCTGCTTAGCACCAACTGGTGAAGAAGCAATGTTAGAATTTGCAAGAGAAAAATTAAAATCATATAAAAACTTACCTGTAACATATTATCAAATTGGAGAAAAATTCAGAAATGAAATTAGAACAAGAGGATATCTTTTAAGAGGAAAAGCCTTTCCAATGTTAGACGCATATAGTTTTGATATTGACGAAAAAGGAATGGAAAAATCTTATGAAAATATCAAAAAAGCATTTCTTGAAATATTTGACAAAATTGGAATGAAAGTAATTTCAATAGTAGCAGACAACGGAGCAATGGGAGGAAAAAAATCAGAAGAATTTATGATAATTTCCGACCAAGGAGAAGATAAAATCTTATATGATGAAAAAACAGGAATTGGATTAAACACAGAAATACTTGAAAAAGAAAATTATGAACAATACTTAAAAGAAGAATATGGAATTGAAGACATATCAAATTTTAAAGAAATAAGAACAATGGAATTAGGACATATTTTCCAATTAGGAACAAGATATTCTGAAATGATGAACGGAAAATTTACTAACCAAGAGGGGCAAGAATCTTTATATTATATGGGATGCTACGGGATAGGTGTAAGTAGAACAGTAGCAGCATTATATGAGCAATGTTTAATAAATGACGAAAAATGGGGAGTATGTGGATTTTCTTTACCAGAAAAAATAGCACCTTTTAAAGTACAAATAATACCAAAAATGGATAATGAGGAAAAAGTAAAAAAAGCAAATGAGTTATATACTACATTAAAACAAGAAGGAATTGACTGTATAATAGATGACAGAGAAAATTTAAGTATAGGAAGCAAAATGAAAGATTGCAAAGTTTTAGGAACACCTTATATGATTATTATAGGTGACAAAACAGAAGGAGAAGAATTAGAACTTGAAAACATAAAAACGAAAGAAAAAATAACAATAACAGTAGAAGAATTAGTAAAAAAACTAAAAAGGTGTAATTAGGTAGTGTTCCTAAATACACCTTAATAAAAATAGGAGGCAAAAATATGTATCGAACAAAAACATGTGGAGAATTAAACATAAAAAATGTAGAAGAAACAGTAGAATTAAGTGGCTGGATACAAAAAATTAGAAACCTAGGTGGAATGATATTTATAGACTTAAGAGACGAATTTGGAATAACCCAAATTGTTATTAATGATGAAAAATTACAAGAACAAGCAAAACAATATACAACAGAAAGTTGTATCCACATATCACGGAAAAGTTGTGGAAAGAAGCAGTAAAAACACAAAAATTCCAACAGGAGAAATAGAAGTAGTAGCAAATGAAATAGAGGTATTAGGAAAATGCAAAAATGTTCTTCCTTTTGAAATTAATAACGAACAAGATGTAAGAGAAGACCTAAGGTTAGAATACAGATTTTTAGATTTAAGAAGAGAAGAATTGCATAATAATATTTTGCTTCGTTCACAAATATTAAAAACTTTAAGAGATAAAATGGATGAATTAGGATTTACAGAAATACAAACTCCTATTTTAGCAAATTCTTCACCAGAAGGTGCAAGAGATTATTTAGTGCCAAGCAGATTAAATCCGGGTGAATTTTATGCATTACCACAAGCGCCACAGCAATTTAAACAATTACTAATGGTTGCAGGATTTAATAAATATTACCAAATTGCACCATGCTTTAGAGATGAAGATCCAAGAAGCGATAGAGCACCAGGCGAATTTTATCAACTAGATTTTGAAATGTCTTTTAGCACACAAGAAGATGTTTTTAAAGTTATTGAAGAAGTAGTACCATATACATTTAAAAAATTTACTAATTGGAAAGTTGATGAAGGACCATTTGAAAAAATTCCTTATAAAGAAGCTATGGAGAAATATGGAATTGATAAGCCAGACTTAAGAAATCCATTAATTATTCAAGATGTAACTAAAGTGTTTGAAAATTCTGACTTTAAAGCATTTGAAGGAAAAACTATTAAAGCAATTATTGTACCAAATGGTGCAGAACAAGGAAGAAAATTCTTTGATAAAATGGGTGAATTTGCAACAACAGATGAAGTTGGAGCAAAAGGTTTAGCTTGGGCAAAATTAGAAAACAGTGGAGAATTAACAGGTGGAATTTCTAAATTTATAAATGAACAAGCTAAAGAAAAATTAGAAAAAGAATATGGATTAACTAACAATTCAGCTATTTTCTTTATTGCAGACGAATTTGAAAAAGCACAAAAAATTGCAGGGTTAGTTCGTATTGAACTTGGAAAAAGGTTAGATTTAATTGAAAAAAATGCATATAGATTTTGCTTTATTGTGGACTTCCCAATGTATGAATTATCAGATGAAGGAACAATAGACTTTAGCCATAATCCATTTTCAATGCCACAAGGTGGCTTGCAAGCATTAGAAAATCAAAATCCGCTAGAGATACTTGCATATCAATACGATTTAGTATGTAATGGATATGAAATGGCATCAGGAGCAGTTAGAAATCACAACCCAGAAATTATGGTAAAAGCATTTGAAATAGCAGGTTATACAGAAGAAGATGTAAAAAATAGCTTTGGAGCTTTATACAATGCATTCCAATACGGAACTCCACCACACGCTGGAGCAGCGCCAGGAGTTGATAGAATGATTATGCTAATTGCAGACTCTCAAAACATAAGAGAAGTAATTGCATTTCCAAAAAACAAAAAAGCACGTGACTTGCTTATGCATGCTCCATCTGTTGTATCAAAGCAACAATTAGATGATGTACATATAAAACTAGATATTAAATAAATTGAGTAAGATGGGAAATAAAAAATGAAGAAAAAAGTATTATTAGGTATGAGTGGAGGAGTTGATAGCTCTGTATCTGCTATTTTACTGAAAGAACAAGGTTATGAAGTAATTGGATGTACTATGAAACTATGGGAAACAACAGATGGCGTAGAAAGTTCGTGTTGTGGAGATCAAGCAATTTATGATGCAAAACGAGTTTGTGACAAACTTGAAATACCACATTATACAATAAATTGCCAAGAAGAATTTAAAAATAGAGCACAATATAAAGGAAATGATATAAGCTATAAATCATATATGCCATATTATTTAATTATAACAGATGATTATAAAAAAATAGAAAATATAAAAGCAA
>CANQTU010000078.1 GCA_947626925.1 uncultured Clostridia bacterium
ACCACCAGAGTGGATAGTTCTCATTGTAAGCTGTGTACCAGGCTCACCAATAGATTGTGCTGCAATAATACCAATTGCTTCTCCTATTGAAACTAAGTCTCTACGTGCTAATCCCATTCCATAACATTTTTGACATACACCATGTTTTGAACGGCATCCTAATACAGAACGTACTTTTAGTTTTTCAATTCCTGCTTCAACTATTTGTTCTGCTATATTTTCAGTAATCATTGTATTTTTGTCTACAATTAATTCTTTAGTTTCTGGATTATATACATCTTCAATTGGAAATCTTCCTAATAATCTTTCTTGCATTTTTTCAATTACTTGGTTACCATCTTTGATATCATAAACGTCAATTCCTTCATCAGTTCCGCAGTCTTCTTCACGAACGATAATATCTTGAGATACGTCTACTAATCTTCTTGTTAAATATCCAGAGTCTGCAGTTCTTAAAGCTGTATCAGAAAGTCCTTTACGAGCTCCATGGGCAGATATAAAGTATTCCAATGCATCTAGTCCTTCTGCAAATGAAGATTTAATTGGAATTTCAACCGCTTTACCTGTTGTACTTGCCATAAGTCCTCTTATACCTGCAATTTGTCTTAATTGGTTCATATTACCACGGGCTCCAGATTTAACCATCATATATATTGGGTTTAATTCGTCAAAGTTTTCTTCCATACTAGTACTTACTTGTTTTGTTGTATCTTCCCAAACGTTGATAACAGCATTATATCTTTCATTATCTGTAATTAAACCTCTTGCATATTGTTTTCTAATATTTTCTACTTTTTGGTCTGCTTCTTCTAATAATTTCTTTTTAGCTGCTGGCACTTGAACGTCATCCATTGAGAATGTAATTCCTGCTAATGTAGAATATTTGAAACCTAAGGCTTTTATGTAATCAATTACTTCTGCAGATTCAGATAAACCATGTATTCTAATTACTCTTTCTATAATACTTCCCATTGATTTTTTCATAACAGGGAAATCAATTTCATATTGGAATGGATCTTTCTTTCTGTCTATAAATCCTAAATCTTGTGGAATTCCTTTGTTAAAGATAATTCTTCCTACACTTGTTTCGATTTTTTTAGTTTTTATTTCTCCATCTATTTCTTTTTCTATTCTTACAAATATTTTAGCATGAATTTCTACGTCATGATTTTCAAAAGCCATTATTGCTTCTTCTGGGTCTTTAAAGTATTTACCTTCACCTTTTTCTCCTTCTATAATCATGGTTAGATAATAACTACCTAAAATCATGTCTAGTCTAGGAACAGCAACTGGTCTACCATCTTGTGGTTTTAATAAATTGTTTGTAGATAACATTAGGTATCTTGATTCTGCTTGTGCTTCTGGTGATAATGGTAAATGTACAGCCATTTGGTCACCGTCGAAGTCAGCATTGAAGGCTTCACAAACTAATGGGTGAAGTTTAATTGCTCTTCCTTCTACTAAAACTGGCTCAAAACTTTGTATTCCTAGTCTATGTAGTGTTGGAGCACGGTTTAGCATAACTGGATGATCTTTTATAACTTCTTCTAGAATTCCCCATACTTCTGGTCTTAGTCTTTCTACCATTCTTTTTGCATTTTTGATGTTTTGTGCAATTCCTCTGCCTACTAATTCACGCATTACAAATGGTTTAAATAATTCAACTGCCATTTCTTTTGGAAGTCCACATTGATAAATTTTTAGTTCTGGTCCAACTACAATAACTGAACGTCCAGAGTAGTCAACACGTTTTCCTAATAAATTTTGACGGAAACGTCCTTGTTTACCTTTTAACATGTCTGATAAAGATTTTAATGGTCTGTTTCCAGCTCCTGTTACTGGTCTTCCACGTCTACCATTATCAATTAAGGCATCTACAGATTCTTGTAACATTCTTTTTTCGTTTCTTACAATTATTTCTGGTGCACCTAATTCTAATAATCTTTTTAAACGATTATTTCTGTTGATAACTCTACGATACAAGTCATTTAAATCTGATGTTGCAAATCTACCACCATCTAATTGTACCATTGGTCTTAATTCTGGTGGAATTACTGGTACTACTTGCATTACCATCCATTCTGGTCTATTCCCAGAAATTCTAAAAGCTTCTACAGTATCTAATCTTTTTACTAATTTTACTTTCTTTTGCTCACTAGCTGTTTCTAATTCTTGTCTAATTTCTTGTGATAATTTATCTAAATCTATTTGTTCTAATAATTCTCTTAGTGCTTCTGCACCCATTTTAGCTTTGAAAGAACCTTTTCCATATTGTTCTTCTGCTTCATGATATTCTTTTTCATTTAAAACTTGGCATTTTTCTAAGTTTGTGCTTCCTTTGTCTATAACTACATAAGAAGCAAAATAAATGATTTTTTCTAAGTTTCTTGGTGAAATATCTAGCATTAAAGCTATTCTGCTTGGTATTCCTTTAAAATACCATATATGTGCTACTGGTGCAGCAAGTTCGATATGTCCCATTCTTTCACGTCTTACTTTTGATTTTGTAACTTCTACACCACAACGATCACATACTATTCCTTTGTATCTAACTCTTTTATATTTTCCACAGTGACATTCCCAGTCTTTTGTTGGTCCAAATATTCTTTCACAAAATAGACCGTCTTTTTCTGGTTTTAATGTTCTATAGTTGATGGTTTCTGGTTTTTTAACTTCACCTTTTGACCATTCTCTAACTTTTTCATCAGATGCCACTCCTATTTTTAACTTGTTAAAAATATCTAATTCGTCCACTATTTTTCCCCCTATAATTTTTTATTTTGGGTAATTTCAAAACAGATCAAGAGGACTAGCCACTGCTCTTGCAATTCTTTAGATGTCGCCTCTTTCCTTTTTGAAATTTATTTAATTATTTATTTTTCTTTATTCAATAATATCATCATCATTGTCTAGGTTGTCATTTGCTAAGTCGTTATCATACAATAATTCGTCTCCCTCATCATCTAGTTCTTCAAATAATTCGTCATTTCCATCATCAAACTCATCATTGTTTGCATCTTCATTAAGTAACATATTATCATCTAATTCTTCGCCATAACCATCTTCTAAATCGCCGTCTGCAATTACTTCTTCTTCAGATAATAATTTCTTTTCTTTTTCTGGGTCGTATTCAATACCCTCTTCAATATTTTCTTTTAGTTCAAGTTCTTGGTTGTCTTCTGAGTATAGACGAACGTCAAGTCCTAATGATTGTAATTCTTTTACAAGTACTTTGAAGCTTTCTGGAACTCCTGGCTCAGGAACGTTTTCCCCTTTAACAATAGCTTCATAAGTTTTTACTCTTCCTACTATATCATCTGATTTAACTGTTAGCATTTCTTGTAATGTGTAAGCTGCACCATAAGCTTCAAGTGCCCAAACTTCCATTTCTCCGAAACGTTGACCACCAAATTGTGCTTTACCTCCAAGTGGTTGTTGAGTTACTAATGAATATGGTCCTGTTGAACGAGCATGGATTTTATCATCTACTAAGTGATGTAGTTTTAACATGTACATAACACCAACTGTAATTGGCTTGTCAAATGGATCTCCTGTTCTACCGTCATATAAAATTGTTTTTCCATCTTCATTCATACCAGCTTTTGCTAATAATTCTTTAACATCTTTTTCTGTTGCTCCATCAAATACTGGAGTTGATATTTTCCATCCTAATGCTTTGGCTGCTCCTCCTAAGTGAACTTCTAGAACTTGGCCTAAGTTCATACGTGATGGAACACCTAATGGATTTAATAAAATATCAATTGGTGTACCATCTGGCATAAATGGCATATCTTCTTCTGGTAATACTCTTGAAATAACACCTTTGTTACCATGACGTCCTGCCATTTTATCACCAACAGAAATTTTTCTTTTTGTTGCTATGTAACATCTAATAATTTGATTTACTCCTGGTCCTAATTCGTCTGAATTGTCCCTTGTAAATATTTTTACATCAACAATTGTTCCTGCTTCTCCATGTGGTACTCTTAAAGAAGTATCTCTTACTTCTCTTGCTTTTTCACCAAATATAGCTCTAAGTAGTCTTTCTTCTGCTGTTAATTCGGTTTCTCCTTTTGGTGTAACTTTACCAACTAAGATATCTCCTGGTCTTACTTCTGCACCAATTCTAATAATTCCATTTTCGTCTAGGTCTTTTAAAGAATCATCTCCAATGTTTGGAATATCACGAGTAATTTCTTCTGCTCCTAGTTTTGTGTCACGACATTCACAGTCGTATTCTTCAATATGTATTGATGTAAATACATCTTCTTTTACTAATTTTTCGTTAATTAGTATAGCATCTTCATAGTTGTAACCTTCCCAAGTTGAGAAAGCAACTAATACGTTTTTACCAAGTGCCATTTCTCCATTTGATGTTGATGGTCCATCTGCTATACAGTCACCTTTTTTTACTTTTTCTCCTACTTTTACAATAGGTTTTTGATTTATACATGTTCCACCATTTGTTCTTTTGAATTTACGAAGTTTATGTGTAATAGTTTTTCCATTATTATATTTTACTGTAATAGCATCTCCTGTTACTTTTTCAATTACACCGTCATCTTCAGCTAATACTAAAATTCCAGAGTCTTTTGCTGCTCTGTATTCAATTCCTGTTCCTACAATTGGACTTTCTGTAATCATTAATGGAACTGCTTGACGCTGCATGTTTGCACCCATTAAAGCTCTTTTTGCGTCATCATGCTCTAAGAATGGTATCATTGCAGCTGCGATAGATACTAATTGTTTTGGTGAAACGTCAACATATTGTACTTTATCGCTGTCAACTTCAATAACTTCATTTTGAAATCTCACACGAATTCTTTTATTTACAAATTTTCCATTTTTGTCAACTGGCTCAGATGCTTGTGCAATAATGTAATTGTCTTCTACATCTGCACTCATATATTCTACTATGTCTGTTAGTTTATGTGTTTTTGGATCTACTTTTCTATATGGTGTTTCTATAAATCCATATTCGTTTATATTTGCAAAAGAAGATAATGCAGATATTAATCCTATGTTTGGTCCTTCTGGTGATTCAATTGGGCAAAGTCTACCATAGTGAGTATAGTGAACGTCACGTACTTCGAAACCTGCTCTTTCTCTTGTTAAACCACCTGGTCCTAATGCTGAAATTCTTCTTTTATGTGTTAATTCTGATAATGGGTTAGTTTGGTCCATAAATTGTGACAATTGTGAACTTCCAAAGAATTCACGAATTGCAGATGTAATAGGTTTTGTGTTAATTAATGTTTGTGGAGTTACTACGTCTAAGTCTTGTATTGTCATTCTTTCACGTACAACTCTTTCTAACCTTGTTAAACCTATTCTGAATTGATTTTGTAGTAATTCACCAACTTGACGAATTCTACGGTTTGCTAAGTGATCTATATCATCTGGTGTTCCTAATCCATGTGAAAGATTTAATAAATAGTTTATAGAAGCTATCATATCTTCTGTTGTTATGTGTTTTGGAACTAATTCACTTTGTCTTTCTTCAATTATTTTTACTAGGTCTTTTTTGTCTGTGTTATCGATTATATTTTTTAATACATTATAATTTACTAATTCTTTGAAATGTAATTTGCTTAAATCCACTTTTGGTAATACTTT
>CANQTU010000079.1 GCA_947626925.1 uncultured Clostridia bacterium
AAACTCCAAATCCATGCATAGAATGTAATAAGTATTTAAAATTTGGAACTTTTTATAAAAAAGCCAAAGAATTAGGATGTGACTTTATTGCAACAGGGCATTACGCAAGAATTGAATTTTCGGAAAAATATCAACAATATGTGTTAAAAAAATCAAAAGAAGAAAAAAAAGATCAAACTTACTTTTTATATACAGTTCCAAAAGAAGAATTAGAACATATTATATTTCCTTTGCAAGACTACACAACAAAAGAAGACACTAGGAAAATAGCTGAAAAATATGGACTATTAGTAGCACACAAAAAGGATAGCCAAGAAATTTGTTTTGTTGCAAATAACGACTATCAAGCATTTCTAAAAAAATATGGAAATCATCAAAGTAAAAAAGGAAATATTTTATTAAAAAATGGAGAAATATTAGGACAACATCAAGGATTTATAAATTATACAATAGGTCAAAGAAAAGGATTAGGAATTTCTTATAAAGAACCACTATATGTTGTAGCATTAAACAAGGGAAAAAATGAAGTAATAGTTGGAACAGAAAAAGATTTATATGGAAAGATGCTATATGCTAATGAAATTAATTGGTTAATCAATTCAAAATTAGAAGAACCATTAAAGTGTAAAGCAAAAATTAGATATAGAGCAAAAGAGGTTGAGGCAACAGTTTATCAAGAAAAAGATAAAGTTAAAGTTGTATTTGATACAGAGCAAAGAGCAATTACCTCTGGGCAGTCTGTAGTATTTTATGATAATGATGGTACTGTACTAGGTGGAGGAAAGATTATTTAAAATTTTAAAAAAGCCTTGTATAATAAAATAAATTATGATATAAATAATTTATAAAAATAAAGCTAAATAGAAAGGCGGAGTTTTTGTGGAAGAAGAAATGGAAAAGGATGTTAAAACAATTTTAATTGTAGATGACGAACAACCAATTAGAGATATTTTAATGTACAATTTAAAAAAAGAAGGTTATGAAGTAATAGAAGCTTCTGATGGAGTTACTGCTGTTAATATGGCATTAGAATCAAAGCCAGATTTAATTTTATTAGATATTATGCTTCCAAAATTGGATGGTCTATCTGTATGCAAAAGAATTAAAAATTCTTATAATGTGCCAATTCTTATGCTAACAGCAAAAGATAGTGAAATAGATAAAATTTTAGGATTAGAACTAGGTGCAGATGATTATATTACAAAACCATTTAGTGTTAGAGAATTAGTAGCAAGAGTTAAAGCCAACTTAAGAAAAGTAGAAGCAGTTACTGATACAAGGTTAGCAGTAGATACATCAAATGACGAAAAGAAAAAAGAAAGTAAAATAGTAGTTGGCGACTTAGAATTAGATTTAGATAAATTTGAAGTCAAAGTTAGAGGAGAAGTAATTGACTTAACTTTAAGAGAATTTGAAGTATTAAAATTCTTAGCTTCTCAACCTGAACAAGTAGTAACAAGAGAAACTTTATTAGAAAAAGTATGGGGATATGAATACTTTGGAGATATTAGAACTGTAGATGTAACAGTTAGAAGAATTAGAGAAAAAATCGAAAAAGATACTTCAATGCCAAAAATATTAATAACAAAAAGAGGAGTAGGTTATTATATTGCTTCAAAATAATATACAATTTGCCAAAGGGGACGTCCTTTTTGGCAAATTTTTAATTTTTATACTAAAATGAGTAAAAATTTTTACTTGTTTTATTCTAAAAGCAAAAGTCTAAAATTGTCAAAAATTGCGACGAAAAGTTATGAAAAATAAGAAAAAAATATTGACAAAACTAGCTAATAGAAATTATACTTTTAATAAATTATATAATTTACTAAAATGTATAAGGAGGAAATATAGTACGTCGCACTAAAAACAATTTATGAATAGAAAATTTATATCAAAAAGTAATAGAGTATTACGAAAAGTTTTAAATTCTGAACAAAATTTAGATATCATACAAGATATTATTGAAACATTTTTAAAAATTAAAATCCAGGAAATAAAATTAAATCCGTATCTCCAAATTAAATCAAATTATTTACCATCAGAAGAAAATTTTGGTATTGCAGATGTAAGAATTAAATTACAAAATAGGGAAGAACTAAATGTAGGAATTCAATTTATAGATGGCTATTTTGCACAAAACAAAATGCTACTTTATTATGCTCAAATTCATTCAAATCAATTAGAATATGAAGACAATAGAACAATTGCTAAAACCATAACTATAAATATATTAGACTTCAATTATTTAAAATCAGACCAATATTTTAATAAAATTGTAATACCATCAAAAAGCGAAAAGCAAATTGAATTATATGTATTAGAATTACCAAAATTCAATTTAGAAAATAACCAAACTATAAAAAAATATGAAGCTTGGATAAGCTATTTATGTGGCAATTATGATGAAAAAATTTTAGAAAAATTTGATAAGATTAAAAAACTAGATAATTTATTAGAAACATATTGGAGAAACGAAACTATGGATTAAAAAAGTCCAAATGCTAGACAAAATCTAACATTTGGACTGTGTTATTAATGAGCATCTACTAAAGTTTGTTTTAAAGTTACTCTTATTATAGTACCTTCTGGTACTTGTTCATCTTTTAAATAATCTTGCAAAACAACATTACCAGAGCCTTCGATATTAATATTTAAGTTCTTAGATTTTAAAGTATTTGCTGCTTGCGAAGCATTCATACCTTTTAAATCAGGAACTGTAACAGAAGTTGAAACTGTGTTTCCTTGACCATAAAGTACAATAATTGAATTTTTAGCAAGTGAACTTCCAGGTTTTGGAGTTTGATCTTCTACAAGAATTGCATTAGGATCTCCATCAATATATGTTTTGGTAGTAAATCCAGCAGATTTCAATATTTTTTCAGCTTCAGATACGGTTTTATTTCTAACATCTGGAACAAGTATAGCATTACTTGAATTTGTACTACTAGAAGAATCTTCATCAGAAGGTACTCCTAAATATGGTAAAATTTCAGACAACATTTGAGATACAACAGGTCCAGCTACTTGTCCACCTTGATGACCATTGTCACCATCTGGATCATATAATGTAAGAAGTAATACAAGTTGAGTGTCTTCAATAGGAGATATAGCTACATAAGAAGCAACATATCCTTCATCAGCATTTTTTTCTGTTGGTTCAGATGTTCCAGTTTTACCACCTATAGAATAACCAGATACGGCAGCATTTCTACCAGTTCCATTTGTAACTACAGATTCCATCATAGATTTAACCTTTTCAGAAGTCTGTTTTGAAATAACCTGTCTAACTTGTTTAGTAGGAACTTCTGTAGTTGTATTAGTATCTGTATTTGTAATTTGCTTTACAATTCTTGGTTGCATTAAAATACCATCATTTGCTACACAAGAAATAGCAGTAGCCATTTGTAAAGGTGTGATATTTAATCTTTGTCCAAAAGACATTGTTGCTAATTCAACTGGTCCGACATTATCTAAATTTTGAAATATACTTGTTTGCTCTCCATACAGTCCAGAATTAGTAGAATCAAATAAGCCAAAAGCTTCGTAATATTTATACAAAGTTGGAGCACCAATTCTTTTTCCTAATTGCATAAAGGCAGGGTTACAAGAATTACAAAGTGCTTCTCTTAAAGTTTGTACACCATGTGGTTGTTTACGCCAACAAGAAATCTTTATTTTTGAATCATTAATATCATCAAATTCTTCATAACCTTTACAATAGAAATCACCAGACTTGTCAGTAGTTGTAATGTTTTCTTCTAATGCAACAGATGCTGTTATAACTTTAAAAGTAGAACCTGGTTCGTAAGTTTCAGCAACAGACTTATTTGCCCACATCTTAAATAAAGCTTCATTTTTATCTTCTGCAGATAATTTGTCATAAGTTTTAGCAAGAGTATCATTAGGAGTATATGGCGAATTTAAGTCATAATCTGGATAAGAAGCCATTGCAAGAATGTCGCCAGTTTTAGGATTCATTGCAATAACATTACCACCCCTAGAGCATTCATTTTCATCAACTGCTTGTTTTAAATATTTTTCTACAATAGATTGAATATTTAAGTCAATTGTAAGAGTCAAATCACTACCGTTTTCAGCAGAAATATAAGTTTCCTCAGCATTTGGAATTTCTTTTTGGTCGCTACCTTTGGAACTTACAATTTTACCAGGTGTTCCTGTTAACACAGATTCCCATTTTGCTTCTATACCACTTAACCCTTGATTATCATTTCCGCAAAATCCAAGTACATTTGAAGCAACTGTGCTATAAGGGTAATATCTTTTAGTATCTTCATCAATATTAATGCCAACAGTTATTTTATTTTCATCCATCCAAGTTTTTAATTTTTCTACCTTTTCTTGCTCTACCTTTTTTATTATTGTTTCAACTTGTGCAGTACTATTTACTTTTTCAAGTACTTCATCATAATTTAATTCAAAAAGTTCAGACAAACCTTTGGCTACTTTTTCTTTATAATCTTTTGTATCTACATCATTGCTTTTTACTATTTTTTCTGGATTTATAGTTATTGTGTCTACTTGAGCACCTATAGCAAGGGCTTTACCTGTTGAATCATAAATATTACCACGTTTTGGACTGATTATTTGATTAATAGTTTGTTGTTGATAAGCTTGTTCTCGCAAGGAATTTCCTTGAACAAATTGGATAAATCCAATTCTAATAATTAGAATAATAAAAACTATAATAATTATAGCTAAAGAAGCTTTTAATTTCTTAAAACTCATTAAATTTTTGGAATCAAAGTTTGTTTTCATTTTAACAACTTTATTTTTTTTCTTAGTTGTTTTTTTCTTTTTCTTGTTTCCCATAATTAAATTTCCTTTCAATGACTTCTTTTGTTTTCATTATTGTATATTAAAAATAGTTAAAAAGCAATAAAAGTTGAAAAAATAAGCAAAATATAGTATTATAATTGCATTAAAACTTTAAATAATGCAAATGTGGAGGGAGTAAATGGATACTATTTTAGAAGAGACAAATTTTATAATGAAAAAATATCATATTAAGGCAAATAAATCTTTAGGTCAAAACTTTTTGATAAGTGAAGAGGTCGTAAATACAATTGTGGAAAGTAGTCAAATAAGTAATGAAGATTTAGTAATAGAAATTGGGCCAGGTTTAGGAACTTTAACAAAGTATTTATTAGAAAAAGCAGGTAAAGTAGTTTGCATTGAGTTAGATTCAAAAATGGTAAATATCCTTCAAGATAGATTTTGTTTATATAAAAATTTTGAACTTTTAAATAAAGATGTTTTAAAAGTAGATATTAAAAGTTTAATAGAAAAACAAAAAGAGGATAGCAATATAAAACAAGTAAAAATAGTAGCAAATTTACCATATTATATAACAACTCCTATTATTATGAAATTATTAGAAGATGAGCTACCATTAAAAAGCATAACTGTTATGATACAAAAAGAAGTAGCAGATAGATTAATAAGTTTACCTGGCAAAAAAGATACAGGTGCAATTACTTATAGCGTAAATTATTATGCAGAAGCGGAGGCAATTTTGGAAGTGCCAAATTATTCGTTTATACCAGAACCAGAGGTGACATCAAAAGTAATAAAGCTAAACATTAGAAA
>CANQTU010000080.1 GCA_947626925.1 uncultured Clostridia bacterium
GCTAAATCTACTAATTTATTTGAATAACCCCATTCGTTATCATACCAAGCTACTAATTTTACAAAAGTATCTGTTAGCATAATTCCTGCAGTAGCATCAAATATTGAAGTATGAGCATCTGTTATAAAATCTGAAGAAACTACTGGGTCTTCTACATATTCTACAATACCTTTCATTTCATTTTCAGATGCTTTTTTCATAGCTTTACAAATTTCTTCATAAGTTGTTGGTTTTTCTAAGTTACAAGTTAAATCAACAACAGAAACATCAACTGTTGGAACTCTAAATGCCATACCTGTTAATTTTCCATTTAAAGCTGGAATAACTTTTCCTACTGCTTTAGCAGCTCCTGTTGAAGATGGTATTATATTACTGCTAGCAGCTCTTCCACCTCTCCAATCTTTCTTAGAAGCACTATCAACAGTTTTTTGTGTAGCTGTTATACTATGAACTGTTGTCATTAATCCATCTTTAATTCCAAAATTATCATTAATAACTTTAGCAAGTGGTGCTAAACAGTTTGTTGTGCAAGATGCATTTGAAACAATATTCATACTTGGGTCATATTCTGTGTGGTTAACTCCCATAACAAACATAGGAGCATCTTTAGATGGTGCACTAATAATAACTTGTTTTGCACCTGCATCAATATGAGCTTGTGCTTTTTCAAGTGTTGTAAATACTCCAGAACATTCTAAAACAAACTCTACACCTAAATCTCCCCATGGTATATTATGTGGATCCATTTCGTTAAATACCTTTATATCTTTTCCATTTACTTTTAAAATATTATCTTTTCCTTCTACTGTACCTTCAAACTTACCATGAACTGTATCATATTTTGTCATGTAAGCCATATAATCTGCTGTAATAAATGGGTCATTAATTGCAACAACCTCTACTCCTTCTTTTTTTAGAGCTGCTTGGAAAGATAAATTTCCAATTCTACCAAACCCGTTAATACCAATTTTAACTGACATAAAAAATTCCTCCTTCTTAGATGATGAATATATTTTATATCAACACCTACATTATAAAAATTACCTAATTTTTCAAGGCAATTTCATTTTATACCAAAAAGCTATACTTTGCAAGTACTTTTTTATTTTTTTGGGATGTCCCGTTCTGGGACAGGCACAAGTGTACCCATTTTGTCCCTTTTTGGGACAGGTTACTAACTTTTTATAATGCTCTTTTTATAGTTTTTATATTAATTCCTGTAACTCTAGCAATTTGAACTTTTGTTATTCCTTTAATTTGCATTATTTTATGTAATACTTCATCTCTGAATTTTTTATTGTATTTTTGTATTTCTTGAATATTATTAATATTTAATTCTTCATTAATAAAATATATTACTTCTTCATCTGTTAATTTATTTTTTATTTCATACTCTAATAATTCAATGCTTTTATCGAATTTTACTGTTCTATTATTAAATTCCCAAAATTCTTTTTGAGCTTTTTCAACATTTTCATTAATCATTAATAAAATGTCTTCTGTGTCTACTATTTTAGATTGTTTATCTATCTTTTTTATATTAAAATATTCTGGATAACTACTCCAGTTATATTGATTTAATTTGCTAATTGAGGCTTTAACGGGATTTTGATGGATGTATCTAATCAGATTTAAAATATAATAAGAATCTTCAACATTTTTACTTAAAAAACGATTTTCGAATAAATGACCTTTTCTTTGATATTTTTTGTTAAAATAAGTGGCATAACTTGTTGCTAAACTGTGGATAATTTGAGATAATTTTTGATTTTCATCTTTGATTTCTAAATGTATATGATTCGGCATTAGAACATAAGAATATAATTGATATAAATATTTTTCTTTAGTTTTTTTGATTAATTCTTTGAATTTTAAATAATCTTTTTTTTCGAAGAAAATATCTTGTTGATTAATTCCTCGTAACATGCAATGATATACATTACTTTTGCTTTCCTTTCTTGGACGTCTTGGCAATTTTTCACCTCCTGTGTTAACAAATATTAGTAAATAGCAAAAAAAGTATAACATATTTCTTTCAATTTTGCTATACTTTTTTACAAATTTTTACATTTTTATTATTTAATACTTCAACATATAAGCTACTATATAGGCAATCTATATCATATTAGACCCGTCCCAAAAAGGGACAAAATGGGTACACTCGTGCCTGTCCCAGAACGGGACAATTAGCCATATAGTTTTTCTAATACTATTATGAACATGGCGTGTGACCAGCCAAGGCCTAGCACCCAGTTAGGTTGTAAAGTTGCATTGTCAATTTGTTCACCTAAAAGATGGTGTTTGCCTGCTGTTTTTACTACAAAGTCGAATGTTTCTTTGGCTTTTTTCTTTTCTCCTGTTTCTAAGTAATATAGTGTCATCCAAAGGTTAGCTATTGGCCATGGATTTCCATTTCTGTAATGGTCTTGCTCAAATCTTTGGTATCCACCTGTATATGTTCTTAATGATAGGTTTATTCGTTCTATTGTATTTTTTATTTTGTTTTCTTTTGCTTTAAATACTTTAAATGGTATTACGCTTCCAAGTATGCTTATGTCCATTTTTCCGTCTTCTGTGTTCCTTACATAGCATTTCTTTTCTTCGTCATACATATTTTTGTTGATATATTTTTTTATTTCTGTTTGAAGTTTTTCTATTTCTCTTTCATTTTTTAATATTTTTTCTTCTTTTAAACGATTATTTTCGAAGTCTGATGTTTTATCTCCTAATGCTTTGTAAATTTTCATTATACTATCAAATGCCCCATATATGCTTGCTAAAGAGTATAAATGTATTCCTTCACACATTTCCCAAATATCATAACTTACATGATATTTATGTCCTTGCTGATTTTTACTTTCTTCTATTTCTTCTCCAACTTTATCTTTGTCGTGTTCATCTTTTCCATCAATATTTAGCCAGTCTTTTACATATCTTTTCAAAAAGTCTACAGCTTTTTCGCACATTGATAAGTTGTCTTTCAAGAATTTTTCTGATTTTGTATATTTATAATGCTCATATACGCCATATACAACACTTGCTGTTTCGTCTACTTGATATCCCCAACATGGTGCAAGTTTTCCGTCTGTGAAAAATCTTTGTTCCCACATTCCGTTTTTACTTTGTGTTTTTTTGCAAAATATTTTATAAAATTTTTCTGTTTCTTTATCCATTTTTAATATGTCTAAAGCTTTTGTCATAAAAACAGCATCTCTTGTCCAACAATATGCATATCTTCCACATTGTGTGAAATTTTCATCAATTTCCGGAGAAGCTATAATTCCACCTGTTTCAGAGTTCATTAATAATGGGAATAATAAAATGCTTCTTTTATAAATTTCATAAATTTTTTCATCATAGCTATTTTGTGGCTCTTTTATATTCAACCCATTGTGAGATTTTACGTATTTTCTCCAATATGTTTTAGTGCTAGTATATTCCTTGTTTAAATCAATTTTCTTAACTCTTTCAACTTCATTTTCCATTTCAGATATGTTCTTATTTTCCCCTATTAGAACACATATTTCTAAGGTTTTCTTTTCTTTTGGTTTTATTACTCCTAAATCGTAACAAATACTTGTATCATTTGACATTCCTATATAATCTTTATCATATATTTCGCCTCTATTAATTGTTTCTTTACTACCATTAATTTGATGTTTAGAAATATTATGACTTTTTGCAAATGTTGAAAAGCTGAAATCATGTGCATATTGCAACATTCCACAATCAATAATTTTGCAACCTACATGGTTGTTATAATCTGTCAACAACTGTGAATGAATATAAAAATCCATATCTAAATCGATTTTTCCATCATTTAAGAAAATGTATTTTTTAACCAATACATTTTCCTTTATCATCATATAGTCTGTTTGAACTATTTTTAAATTAAAATAGGTATTTGTAATTTCTGTATTTAAAATATTTGTATCTGTATCATAATATTGTTTATAAACATTATTAACATCATCATGCAAATAGATTAAATCTGAATTATTAATTTTTACTCCAGTATGGAAAAAATCAATATACTGCCTACTATCTTTGGTAGGGAAATATATTCTTTGCATTTCTCCTTTTCCTGTAAAAGTTGCTATCATATTTTTATTTCCAATTATTGCTTCATTTAAATATTTGTTTTCCATAATTTCCTCTTTTCTAAAAATAACCTGTCCCAAAAAGGGACAAAATGGGTACACTTGTGCCTGTCCCAGAACGGGACACTTATCCCTCTATTACGCTTATTATCTGCTTTTCTAGGTTTTTGATTTTTTCATTTATTCTAAAGATATCTTCGTCTTTTAAGTCTTTGTCTTCTATGTCTTGTCTTACATAGCTGTCCATGTCGTTTATTTCTGCTTTTAGTTTTTCTAGTCTACTAATTATTTCGCTTCTTATACTTGTTCTAGTATTTAGTTTTCTTTCTATTTTTTGTGTTATTTCTATTTTGTTTTCTTCTGGAGTTATTTGGTATGTTTCTCCAAATTCTGGTATGCTTACTGGTATTTTGGTTTCTTGTTTAATCTTTTCAGCTAGTGTATTTTGTGCTTCTTCTTCTCCGTGTACTAGGAAGATGTGTTTTGGTTTTTCAATAAATGAGTATATGAAGTTCATTAATCCTTCTTGGTCTGCATGTCCTGAGTATCCTTCAATGTATTCTATTCTTGCATTTACTGCTATTTCTTCTCCAAATATTTTTACTTTTTTTGCTCCATTTACAATGTTGTATCCTAGTGTTCCCGGTGCTTGGTAACCTACAAATAATATTGTTGATTTTGGATTCCATAAGTTGTGTTTTAAGTGATGTTTTATTCTTCCAACTTCACACATTCCACTTGCTGATATAATTATATTTGGGTTTGGGTCTTCATTAAGCGCTTTTGATTCTTCTGCTGTTTGTGTGAATTTTAATCCAGGAAATTCTAGTGGGTTATCTCCTTTCATTATTTCTTCTTGGATTTCTCTTTCAAATAAGTTTGTGTTTTCTTTAAATACTTCTGTTGCAGATATTGCAAGTGGACTGTCTACAAAGACATCTGCCTTCATTAATGTTTTATATTTTCTTATAAATTCTTCGTCATCTTTTTCTTCTTTTAGTTTATTTAATTCATATAGTATTTCTTGAGTTCTTCCTACTGCAAATGATGGAATTACTACTGTTCCACCTTGGTCTAATGTTTCTGATACAATGTCTAAAAACAGTTGTGCTTTTTCGTCATTTCTTAGGTGTAATCTACTACCATATGTTGATTCCATTACTAAATAATCTGCTTTTTCAATCATTGTTGGTGAGTCTAATAATGGTAAATCATTATTTCCTAAATCTCCTGTGAATACTGTTTTTGTTTCTTTTCCATCTTCTTTTGTCCACACTTCTATGATGCTAGAGCCAAGCATGTGCCCTGCATCATTAAATCTAACATGTATATCTTCTGTAATTTCTATTATTTCGTCATATTGTACTGGTTCAAAAATCTCTAAACATTTTGCTGCTTCTTCTGCTGTATACAATGGTGGT
This sequence comes from uncultured Clostridia bacterium, assembly GCA_947626925.1. Lineage (GTDB taxonomy): Bacteria > Bacillota > Clostridia > TANB77 > CAG-508 > CAG-269. The sequence goes on from CANQTU010000080.1 coordinate 5,522, forward strand.
ATTTCTTTTTCACCTTTTCTTTTTCTCTTTTTATTTTTCCATTGATTTTCCATTTCTTGAATATGACCACTATC
>CANQTU010000081.1 GCA_947626925.1 uncultured Clostridia bacterium
CTCTAATTACTTCATATTCTATTTCTTTGTATCCTTTGATACTTTTTTCCACTAATACTTGTCCAACTGGGGAAAGTTTTAGAGCATGTTTTACTATTTCTCTTAATTCTTCTTCATTATCAGCAAATCCTCCTCCTGTTCCACCTAATGTGAAAGCAGGTCTTAATACAACTGGATAGCCTATTTTTTCTGCTGCTTGTACTCCTTCTTCTATAGATGTAGCAATTATAGATTCTAAAACTGGCTCTCCTAATTCTTCACACAAAGTTTTGAATTTTTCTCTGTCTTCTGCCTTTTCTATACTTTCGCTACTTGTACCTAAAAGTTCTACTTGACATTCTTGTAAAACTCCTTTTTTATACAGTTGCATTGCTATGTTTAACCCTGTTTGACCTCCAATGCCTGGAAGAATAGCATCTGGCCTTTCATACCTAATAATTTTTGCCACATATTCAATGGTTAATGGCTCCATATATACTTTATCTGCAATGGTTGTATCTGTCATTATGGTTGCTGGGTTTGAATTTACTAATATTACTTTATATCCTTCTTCTTTTAGTGCTAAACAAGCTTGTGTTCCTGCATAATCAAATTCTGCTGCTTGCCCTATAACAATTGGTCCTGATCCAATTACTAGTACTGTTTTTATATCTTTTCTTTTTGGCATTTTTTACACTCCTAACTTTTATTTTTTCATCATATTTATAAATTCGTCAAATAAGTATCCACTATCTTGAGGGCCTGGGGCACTTTCTGGATGATATTGAACACTAAACACTTTGTCTTTTTTACATTCAACACCTTCGATAGTATCATCTAAAATATTTTTATGTGTTACCTCTAAATCTGTTTTCTTTAATGATTTTTCATCTACTGCGTAGCTATGGTTTTGGCTAGTTATTTCTATTTTATTATTCTTCAAATTCTTTACTGGATGGTTACCACCTCTGTGTCCAAATTTCAATTTGTAGGTTTTGGCTCCATAAGCTAGGCTTATCATTTGATGTCCTAAACAAATCCCGAAAAATTGGATATTTGCCTTTTAATTGTTTTATTAGCTTTATAACTTCTGTTACATCTTCTGGATTTCCTGGTCCATTTGATAAAAAGATGCCATCTGGTTTTAAGTCTATAACTTCTTTTGCAGTTATATTGTAAGGTACAACTGTTACATTGCATCCTCTTTTATTAAGACTTCTAACAATATTTAGCTTAATACCACAGTCAACAGCTACTACATTAAAGTTCGGATTAGCTGTTCTTGAATACCACCTTTTTTTGCAACTCACCTTTGATACCGCATCTTTTGGAATTTCATATTCCTTTAATTTTTTTAGTGCTGTTTGCTTACTAGTTTTTACATCTGTTATAATTACTTTTCTACTACCTTTTTCCCTTATACTTCTAGTTAATTTTCTAGTATCAACTCCAGTTATACCAGGTATATCGTTTTCCTCTAAATACTCTGCCAGCGTTTTTGTGTACCTAAAATTACTTGGGTGGTTATTATATTCTCTTACAATCATTCCACCAATAGTAGGTTGCTTTGTTTCGTAGTCGTCATCTGTAATTCCATAATTTCCAATTAGCGGATATGTCATAACTACCATTTGATATGTATATGATGGGTCTGATACAATTTCTTGATATCCTGCCATTGAAGTATTAAACACAATTTCACAAACTGCTTCTTTATCTGCTCCAAATCCATATCCGTAATATTCTTCTCCATCTTCTAAGACTATTTTTTTGTTAAATTCCTTCATTTAAAAATCCTTTCCTTTCTCGCTTCGTTTACTATGACATACATAGACTTTTTTATTTCTGCATTTTTGCAAAAAAAAATAAGGAATATATCTCCCTTACTTAAAATGTAAATAAAAATAGAACAACTATTAAAAATGCTTTAGTTATTGCGTTTGAGTTTGTTTTTCTTAAATAGTTTTTCATTTTTACTACATCCCTTCTTTTTATATCTCGTTTATTATAACAATTACTATTTTAAATTGCAAGACTTTTTTTATTTTTTGTCATTTTTTGAAAATGTCCCGTTCTGGGACAGGCACCAATGTACCCATTTTGTCCCTTTTTGGGACAGGTCTACAATTGGGTGTGTGCATTCTGGGACAGAACCTAATTATGCCTAAATATAAAAAATAGCGCCATAGTGGCACTATTTAAGTATTTTTATATTTTTTCAAAATCCTATAATAGTTTATTATGCTTTCCCTGTTATTCTAAATAAAGTACAACACGAAATCCTAAAGAGATATCCCATCCATTTGCTGTCGCATTCCCCCCTGCCACGACTACTGGCATTATTATTCCACCACCAGCAAAACTACTTCCACGTACAACAGCATTCGGAGCCCAACTGAAGAATTCTTTTTCTACTTCCGGTATTGGAGCTTCACTATTATCAGTTGATGCTGCTGTTCCATATTCTGTAGTCCACTCTGCCATATTTCCTGCGAAATCATATATGTTATAGGCTTTAAAATCTTCACTTGCTCCTGTTGATAATTCTAATCTGTTATCTCCCTTTCCTTTTGGTGCTCCTATTACTTGTCCTTTATGATATGTTTCTGCATAATGTTCCCAACTCTTTCCGTTATTTGTATGCACTGCATATAAAGTATTTAAATCTTCATATTTTGTTGTTGTATTATTATAATAATTTCCCCATTGTGTTGAATTTGTTATATCCTTATTAGTATATTTTTTTATTACTCTACATGTTGTATCCCATGCATGTGAATCTATTAAATAACTTTGCACATCATTATTTTTTATCATGTTTCCTGCTACCTTTTTTGCATTAATTTGTGTAATATAACTCCATGCTTGTACTCCTTTTTTACTTACTGGAATATATTTATCTGTATTTTTTAATATGACGGTATCACTACCTTCCAATGTTTTTGTGTAATATATATCTCCTTCTTTGCTTGCATAAAAATCTGCATTCTTTGGCACTCCTGCTTCATATCTTGCTATATAAAACCCTTTATTGGTTTTTATACTGTCCTGTATTTCAGTTTTATTAGGTTGACCATCACTCCATGTTCCTCCATTGTAATAAGATTGATATGTCCTCCATGCTTCAGGCCTTTTTGCATTATAGTTAATGTTTCCATTTACAATTTCATCTGTTTCATTATTATCAACTATATCACATGGTATCCATACAAATTCGTTTCCGTTTTCGTCCACTACTACAACTCCATCTTTTATAGAATTTTGCCCTTCTATTTGCGTCGGTGCAAATCCTGCTGGAATTGGTACTTTTCCGTCTTCTACTTCATAATCATATTTTTTTGTGTTCATTGCTGCATTTAATGCTGCTAGTTGTATTTGTTCTTCTTCGCTTGCTTTTTCTGTTTTTGTTTTTGCTGTTTGTGCTTTTGTTAGTATTCCATTATCTCCTGTCAACGTTGCTATGCTTACTCCGGCTAAAATTAATAAAACAATAATTGTTATAACTAATGCAATCAATGTTATACCTTTTTGTAATTTTCTTTCTTTTTTGTGTTTCAATTTCATGATTTCTCATGCCTCCTTGTAATATTTTATATTTTCAAATTTAAAAACTTTTTAAACTCAAAAAAAGATAGCAAATAACACCTATTTTCTAGGTCTTATCTACTATCTTTTTTATTTCTATTTTATCTATTTTTTTATTTAGTAAACATAAGGTGTGTGTGTGTGTGTGTGTACAGTCTCAAGGGTTTTAGCGTTTATCTTTATCATTAGTCTTTTCCTCTTTCTAATTATATTATACATAGTATAATATATATCTTGCATTATTTCAATACTTGTTACAAAATTGTAATAAATTTATTCTATTACTTGTGCATAATAATTATTCAATTCTTATAGACCTGTCTCTTTTTGGGACAGGTCTACGATTAAGGTGTATTCTGAGTGCATTCCCTAATTATATTAAAAATAAAAATAGCGCCATTTCAGCGCTACATATTTAAGTTCCATGCGTTTTCTCCATCTTTACTAAAAGTAACATCAGATTTCAATAAGACCACCGCCATTGCATCTGCTTTTTGTTCAGTTTCAATCCCATCTGAAGTGAATAATCTCCAACCCACTAAATACATGTTGCCACTTTTCCACCAGTCAGTCCACAAATAAAATCCACAAAAGTATGCTCCAAGTTTATCATTACCGATTGGGATTTAGGTTTGGCACACAGTAAGAATTTGCTAACCATACCCATTTCCCGCCATCGCTAGGAAAAAGATTTTTAATCCCATCGCTTAGCGGAGTATGTAAAGAAATATCTTTACCATCCACAATGCTCTCTTCTGGAGTCCATTTATACGTATACCCTCTATTTATAATCGTAATTTCTGTAATGTCATCACCTAATTTTCTACCATCTACATGTTCAAAAGATGTTAATTCTGTTTTTAATGATTGACCATTTGAACATTCGTATTTTACCAAGCCATTGTCTAATGTAAACCTAACTTTTGTACCATATTCTTGCAGTGTATCTTTCCCATATATCGATTCTTCTGGATCATATCCAGAAATTCTATTAATATCCTCTGCTCGTAAACTTCTTGCGCTTTCTGCTCCTTCACCCTTACCATATTTCTTACATTCTTCGTCTAACTTATTCTCCAAGTTTAGAAATCCATCTCTTCCTTTAAGAGCAAAATTGTTTGTAACAGATTTTGAAGACATAAGCAAAATTTGTCCGTTTTCTACCCCTAAAACTTTCCATGTTCCGTTGTAATTTTCTACACTATCTTCATAGTTTACAATATCTCCTATTTTTATATCTTGCCCATATTTTGCCTTTATTTCTTTTTCCATTGAATATTCTCCAACTGTTTCTGTTTCGCTTATTTCACCCTGTGATTTTGCTAATTCATATTCATATTTTGATAATGTTTTTTGTTCGTCTTCCGATGCTTTTTGAGTTTCTTCTTTTGCTGTTTGTGCTTTTGTTAGTATTCCATTATCCCCTGTTAGCATTGCTATACTTACTCCTGCTAAAATTAGTAAAACAATAATTGTTATTACTAAGGCAATCAATGTTATACCTTTTTGTAATTTACTTTCTTTTTTGTGTTTTAATTTCATGATTTCTCATGCCCCCTTCTGTTTTAATTTTTTATATTTTTTAAATTTAAAAACTTTTTAATCACAAAAAAGATAGCAAATAACACCTATTTCTAGGTCTTATTTACTATCTTTTCTATTTCCATTTTATTTATTTTTCTATTTAGTAAACATAAGGTGTGTGTGTGTGTGTGTGTACAGCCTCAAGGCTTTTAGCCATTATTTTTTTCATTCGTTTTTTCCTCTTTTTATATTTT
>CANQTU010000082.1 GCA_947626925.1 uncultured Clostridia bacterium
AGAAGAAAAATTATATGTGTCAGGCATAAATTGTATGCCTGATACTGCTCTACAAGAAATGAGAAATATTAAAAAGCAATTTTTCAAGACAACTGGAATACAATGTTTTCATGGAGTACAATCTTTTGTAAAAGGAGAAGTAACACCAGAACAAGCACATGAAATTGGAATTAAACTTGCTGAAGAACTATGGGGAGATAAATTTCAAGTAGTAGTTTCTACTCATCTAAACACAGACAACCTACACAACCATTTTGTTTTAAACTCTGTTTCATTTTTAGATGGTAAGAGATTTTGTAATACAAAGAAAGACTATTCAATAATGAGAAAAACTTCAGATAAACTTTGTGAAGAATATGGATTGAGTGTTTTAAAGCAAGAAGAAAAATATAATAAATATGCTACAAGTAGTCTGTATAAAGAACTAATGAAAGATTCTATTGAATATGCAATAGCAAATGCTAAAGACTATAACGAATTTATTAAAATACTACAAGATTTAGATTATATTGTTACAGATAAAAACGAAAAATTGTCTATAAGAAGAGAGCCATATAAACGAAATACTAGAATTGAAAGACAATTTGGAAATAATTATTCAAAAGAAAATATTCATAAAAGAATATTAGAAACACAGCCCGAATACCCATATTCTCCAGATCCATATTTATTGGCTAACAGAAGTTATGAAAGATATAACAATGAAAAACAAAAACATTTGCAATTTAAAAGCTCAATTTCATATTTAATTTTTCATTATGAGAAATTACTAGGTATCAATACAGAAAATCTCTCAAAACCTAATATAAAGAAAATGACACCAGAATTAATAAATGCAATTAAGAAAATGGACGAATTTTCTAAACAAGTTAGATTTGTATGTAAAAATAATATTAATACAGAACAAGAATTGCTAGATTATCAAAAATCTGCTTATGAAAAAATTAACCCATTGAAAAGTGAGAGAGAAAATTTATGGAAAAAGCTTAAACGAGTAAAAACAGATGAAGTAAAAGCAAGTATTGAAAATCAAATTGTAGAAATTTCTAAAAAGATAACACCACTTGCTGAAGAAATAAAGCATTGTGATAGTATCTTAAAAAGATTAGAAAAAATAAAGAGATTTGAACTTCATCAAAAGTTGGAAGAAGAAAGAAAACAATTTGAAAAACAAACTGAAAAAGGCAAAAAGAATAAAGAAAGAGTTAGATGATATAACACAAAATGAGAGCCTATATAGACTCTCATTTTGCTTATGATTTACTAAATAAGAAATTATATCTAAGGGTATTTTAAATTAAACGTTGATTAGTAAATGGAATCCCTGCCATTCGTTTGTATTGTTCTATCTCTTCTTCTGTATGTTCTTCAAATACTTCATAAAAGATATGCTCATTTTCTCTTTGTTGTTCTAATTCCAATTCACTTTCAATGTTCCACTCTTTATCCATTATAACACCTCCATTTAGATTGTTAATCGATAAGCCACACTATTCTCAAGAATAATACACTCTGACACTAAAAAGTCATAGATTTCTTTGCATAATTCATCTGGCAAATCCCCATAAAAAATCAATCTAGATTTTTCATCGAAATAGGCATATGCTCCATAATCACTGTCTTCATCTTTTCTGCCTTCTACTTGTATCTTATCGCTTTCATAATTCATTCTATACTGCATATTTAACCCTCCTTAAAACTTACAATATTGTGTTATTTTTATTTCACTAGGTTTATCAGGAAAGCCAGAAGTAAAATCTATATCTTTTAGCTCTCTTTCAGATTGAACATTAGGAAAGTCGAATGATGGTGTTGAATAAAGTCTTTTATCCAAAGTAATTTCTTTGATGATGATATTCTTATTATTTTTTTCTATGCTTTTCCGATTCTTAAATTTTATAAATTTGTAAATAGCAAATATGAAAAACATAATAAGAACAATAGTTGATAATGTACTCATGTTTTTTCCTCCTCCAATATTCATTGTGTTGTTTATAGTTTCTATATGTTAACTCCAAAAGGAGATTATAAAAAATAAATTTGTATATATTTTATCACGGAATTGCATATATTTCAACTATTATAACGATATAGTTATCAATATTGAATCACTTTAATTGATACTATAAATATTTTTATTTAGATTTATATTTTAATTCTTGAATAGCTTGATCTATTAAGTTTATTTGTTCAGTACTTACTTCAGGATTAGAATACACACCAGTTTTTAAGTTTAAGTTATTATAATATTTTCCTTCATGTTTTTTAGTTTGTATTCTAAGTTTGCTAACTGCTCTTAATTGATCTATTTTGCAATATGAAAATCCTTCAAAATTTTCTATTTCTCCAATATCAATAACAACATCAGATTCGTTTGCCTTACTTGTTAAAGGTGCAACCAATACTGTACCAACATTTGGTCTTGAATATAAAACAACTGCTGGGTGTGAATGATTTAGTTCTTGTCCAATATTAACACCAAAATCAACCCATACAACTTGTTTCCTTGTTACATATGGTACATAGTTAAGTTGTTCATTTTTATTAACTTTATTTAGTTTATATATTTGTTCAACAAACCATTTTTCTAATTCTTGTCGTTGATTATTATTTAATTTATTTAATTCATCATTTATGTTCAAAGTTTGTGCCTCCTCAATGCAAAATTCAAAATATATAATAGCACAAAATAAGCAAAATTTCTACATAAATATAAATATTTTTTACTTTCTATATTTAAGAAAAATTAAAGAAAATACAAAAAAAATTAAAGAAAATACAAATTTTTTTACATATTTTATTGATTTTTTTAAAGAATTTGAGTATAATAATATTAACAGAAGTAATTCTGTTGCGAGTTGAAATACACTCAATTTAAGAAGACATTTAGACCTGAAAGACGGTCAAGTTGATTTACAAATAACCTTTAGATTTAGTCTAAAGGTTATTTGCTTTTTTTATATCTATTTCAAATCTACATCTTCTAAAAATTCATCTAATGTAAATTCACGATTGTATTCATCAACGATAATGTATTTATTGCTATTTTCATTATAAAAGTTTATAAAATCGTTTAAGTTGCTAAACTTTCGAAAACGGAATGTGCCAGAAGAATATACTCCAAAATCCAATTTATTTATTGAATCTAAATAAAATCTAGTTTCATTTCTATATTCTGGCTCATATTGTCTACATTCTTCTAAAACATCATTGTTTTGTATTGATAAAATAGAAATTATCTCTTTATTTAATTCTTTATATAAGTGGTCTAATTTAGTATTTAAGTTTTTTTCTATTTCATGTAATTTTTCGATATGTTCTTTACTAATTTTTCTATCTCTTAAATAATATGTACAAGACATAATAGTACCTCTTTTCTAAAATTGAGTTTATGCATTAAATTATTCAAACAAGAAAACAATATATGTATTTTTATAAATCTTTATTTTCTTCCATCCAAGTTTTTAATTGTTCTTCAGTAATTTTTCCTTTTTTAAATTCTTTAATTTTTTCTTGTGCAGATTTCTTCCATACGTTAAATTTCTTCTTATCTTTTTCTGAAGTATTTGGATTTCTACTTAATTCCATTAATCTTTTTTGATATGTTCTTCTATAAATCAAAAGACCATCAATCTCTTTAACATTTTTAGCATATGTAGTACGAGCTCCTAATTCTCTACATTTCTTTCCATTTCCAGCACGAGGTGTTAAATCACAATAAACTTCGGCTTGTCTATTTACAGGAATAAAATATCTGCCACAATGTTTACAAGTTTTAATTGTGATATTATTATTTACCAATTCACTCAAAACTATAAAACAAATATTGTCTAAATATCTACTTGAATATTTAATACCATTTTGCATGTTTATGCCATTTATTCCTTGTGTAATATCGCTTAGTTTAGCAGAAACAAAATCATTTTTAAAAATACTCAAAGAATTTAATAATACTTCTGTATTTTGTGTATGTTTATTTATTAAATTATGTTTTAACGAATATGCTTGAAACTTTGTATAGGGTTCGTATTCTTTATCTTCTTCATTTCCATTTAAATTATATATGTAATCTACGCATTCTTTTAATTCTAATTGAAGTCCATATAACTTTACTTGAGCACTTTCAAAAATTCCTTTTGCATTTGCTATAAATGAATTTATATCTGTATATGATAATCTCATTTTTTTACTAGAATATTTTTCTATAATTCCTAGTCCATAAGCATATATAAAATCTTTATATGCATGTCTCCAATCATCTAATCTAGCATTTAAGAAATTTATTAAAAGCATACCATATCGTTCTTCATAAGGATTATATAAATCTAGTGTTTTTGGCTTTAAAGCATTTTTTATATATTCAGCTCGATTCCTTTTAGGAGAAACTTTAGGTAAGAAGTTATCAGTATAGTATATGTAAGAATATTTAGAGTTTTTACTAGTGCCAATTTTGGATTTATATAATGTTAAAGTGGTAGTATAATACTCTTTTTTATTATTTTTATCAAACCATATGTAAAAGCCTTTTTCGTTAGATAAATCAGCTTTATTATTCATTAGTATTTTTTCCTTTCAAAAATATTTTTGTGAGAAATTTTATAAATTTTATAAATTGTATTGACATCTTAAAATACCTTTAGTATAATAACAATGCAAATCAAAAGTAAAATTTCTCACTACCTACTATAATAATACTACAAAACAAAGAATTATGCAATAGAAATCGAGAAATTTAACAATAATGAAAGGAGGAATACTAATGTTAGAAGTTAAATCTAAAGAAAAACCAATGCCAATAATTTATACAACAAAAGATATTTGCAAAATGTTTCATATTGGTAGAGTAAAATGTTTAGAACTATTTCACAGAGCTGATTTTCCAGCACAGAAATATGGCAGAGGTTTTGGGATTGAAGCAAATGCTTTAGCCAATTATATGAGTTCTAGACATATTATTTGTTAGAAAGCAAAAGAGATTTAGAAATCGCACTTCTAAACCTCTACTAAGTACAAGGGAATGTCTTCCCATGTAAACTCACAAAATTATTATAGCACAAGTAAGTATTTACTTGCAAGACATTCCCTTTAAATTTTTATGAAGGGAGTAAAAATGAGCAAGAAGAAAGAATTTGCCGAAGGTATCGACTATGTTATAACAATTAGAAAACGAAAGAAGTTTATAA
>CANQTU010000083.1 GCA_947626925.1 uncultured Clostridia bacterium
AAAGCATCACCAGCTCCACCAGTTGGTCCAGCTTTAGGTTCAAGTGGTGTAAACATTATGCAATTTGTAAAAGAATTTAATGATAGAACAGCTAATCAACCAGGAATGATAATACCAGTAGTTATTACAGTATATCAAGACAAAACATTTGAATTTATTACAAAAGTACCACCAGTAGCTGTATTAATTAAAAAAGCAATTAAAATTCAAAAAGGTTCAGGAAAACCAAATATGGAAAAAGTTGCAAAAATAACAAAAGCCCAAGTAAAAGAAATTGCTGAACAAAAAATGCCAGACCTAAATGCAGCAAGCATTGAAACAGCTATGAGTATGGTAGAAGGAACAGCAAGATCAATGGGAATTGTTGTTGTAGACTAATATTAATAAGTTTTTAAATTTTAAAATATATTGGGAGAGCATAAGCTCGTTAGAACCAAAGGAGGTAAAAAAATGAAAGTGGCAAAAAGATATGCAGAAAGTGCAAAATTAGTTGACAAAACAAAAGAATACGAAATTAAAGAAGCATTAGACATTATTGAAAAAATGCCAAAACCAAAATTCGACGAAACAGTTGAATTACATGTAAAATTAGGAGTTGATTCTAAACATGCAGACCAACAAGTTAGAGGTACAGTAGTACTTCCAAACGGTACAGGTAAAACTCAAAGAGTATTAGTATTTGCCAAAGGACCAAAAGCAGAAGAAGCTGAAAAAGCAGGAGCAGACTTTGTTGGAGCAGAAGAATTAATACCAAAAATCCAAAATGAAAACTGGTTTGAATATGACGTAATTGTTGCAACACCAGACATGATGGGAGTTGTAGGAAGATTAGGTAAAGTATTAGGACCAAAAGGATTAATGCCAAACCCAAAATCAGAAACTGTTACAATGGATGTAACAAAAGCAATTAGTGAAATAAAATCAGGTAAAGTAGAATATCGTTTAGATAAAACAAACATTATTCACTTAGGATTTGGAAAAGTTTCATTTGGAAGCAAAAAATTATTAGAAAACTATGAAACCATTATAAATGCTATTATCAAAGCAAAACCAGCAGCAGCAAAAGGACAATACATCAAAAGTGTATCTATTAGCACAACAATGGGACCAGGAATATTTATCAACCAAAAATAAATAGAGTATAGCCAAAGACAGTAGGCAAAAGTAAGTCCTACCGAGGTAATAAAAAGTGTAATTTAGCACTCTTTGTGTCCTCGGAGGCAAAAGAGTGTTATTTATTTTATTATAAATAAATGTAAAATTTGGGAGGTGAAAAATAAATGGCAAGTGAGAAAATACTAAATCAAAAGAAGGAAGAAGTAAAAAAATTAGCAGAACAAATGAAAGAAGCAAAATTAATACTTCTAACAGATTACAGAGGAATTAATGTAACAGATGATACTACATTAAGAAGAGACTTAAGAGGTGCAGGAGCTAAATACAATATTATCAAAAATAATATTACAAAAAGAGCTTTAGCAGAATGTGGAATAGAAGGTTTAGAAGAAAAATTAGAAGGACCAACAGCAGTTGTTATAGGTTTAGAAGATTATTTAGAACCATCTAAAATCATTTACAAATTTAGTAAAGACAATGATTACTATACTATAAAAGGTGGAGTAATTGATGGAAAAGTAATGACAGTTGATGAAATAATTACATTAGCAAAATTACCATCAAGAGAAACATTATTATCAATGCTTGCAGGTGCCTTACTTGGAAATATCTCTAAAGTTGCAGTTGCATTAGAAGAAGTAAGAAAACAAAAAGAAGCAGCTGGAGAAAAAGCAGAAGTTTCTGAAACAGCAAAAACAGAAGTTGTTGAAGAAGCAAAGGCTGAACCAAAAGTAGAAGCAAAAGCCGAAGCAGAAACTGAAGCAAAAGCTGAGACAAAAGAAGAAGTAAAAGCTGAAGCAGAAGTTGAAGAAAAAGCTGAGCCAAAAGCAGAAGAAAAAGCAGAGGCAGAAGCTGAAGCAAAAACTGAAGAACCAGCAACTGAAACAACTAAACCAGAAGCTTAAAAATTAATTATAAAATAGTGTGGTGAACTTAAAACACCAGAAAGAGGAGGATTTTAAAATGGAAAAAATAGAAAAATTAATCGAAGAAATCGATGCTTTAACAGTTGTTGAATTAGCAGACTTAGTTAAAGCTATCGAAGAAAAATATGGAGTATCTGCAGTAGCAGCAGCTGCACCAGCAGCTGGAGGAGCAGCAGCAGGAGCTGCAGGTGAAGAAAAATCATCATTTGATGTAGTTTTAACAGAAGCAGGAGATCAAAAAATCAAAGTTATTAAAGTAGTTAGAGATGCTACAGGATTAGGACTAAAAGAAGCAAAAGACTTAGTAGATGGAGCACCAAAAACAGTTAAAGAAGGAGCTTCTAAAGAAGAAGCTGAAGACTTAAAAGCTAAATTTGCTGAAGTTGGAGCAGTTGTAGAATTAAAATAACAACAAAATAAGAAAACAAGCCGATTTAGGCTTGTTTTTTTGGTAAAAAAAGTATATAATTAGAAACGAATTTATGTTAGGAGATGATTAAAAAATGAAAGTAAGTAGAGAAGAAATTTTACACATAGCCAATTTAGCTCATCTAAATTTAGAAGAAGACGAAATTGATACTTATTTATTACATTTGCAAGACATTTTAAACTTTGCCAACATTGTAAACAATGCACCAGTAGAAGATTTAGACATTACAATAGGTAGTAATGAAGCAAAAAATGTATTTAGAAAAGATGAAGTGAAAATATTTGAAGATACACAAAGTTTATTGCAAAATGCTGTTAGTCAAGAGCAAAACATGTTTAAGATTCCAAAAGTAATAAACTAAAAAAATTCAAGGAGGGAAAAAATGAATATTACTGAATTAACTGTACATGAATTGCAAGAAAAATTAAAAAACAAAGAACTAAAAATAACAGATATAACAAAAGCTTATGTAGAAAGAATTAATGAAAAAGAAAAAGATGTACAAGCTTTTGTAACGCCACTAACAGAAGAAGCTACAAAGCAAGCACAAGACATTCAAAGTAAAATAGAAAATGGCGAAAATATGGGAGACTTAGCAGGAATACCAATTGGAATTAAGGACAATTTATGTACTAAAGGAATAAAAACAACTTGTAGTTCTAAAATGTTAGAAAACTTTATAGCGCCTTATTCAGCAACAGTAGTAGAAAAATTAGATGACGAGAACATGATAGACTTAGGCAAATTAAATATGGATGAATTTGCAATGGGAGGCTCAACAGAATATTCATATTTTAAGAAAACAAAAAATCCATGGAATCTAAAAAAAGTACCAGGAGGCTCTTCAGGTGGAAGTGCAGCAGCAGTTGCAGCCAATATGGTGCCATGGGCATTAGGATCTGATACAGGAGGATCAATTAGACAACCATCTAGTTTTTGTGGAGTTGTTGGATTAAAGCCAACTTATGGTTTAGTATCAAGATATGGATTAGTAGCATTTGCATCTTCATTAGACCAAGTAGGGCCAATTACAAAAGATGTTCAAGACAGTGCTATGCTATTAAATATTATAGCAGGACATGATGAAAAAGACACAACATCAAGCAACAGACCAAAAATAGATTATACTAAATGCTTAAAAAATGATGTTAAAGGGCTAAAAATAGGTGTACCAAAAGAATTTTTTGCTGATGGAATTAATGAAGAAGTAAAACAATCTTTAAAAAATGCAATAGAAAAATACAAAGAATTAGGAGCAAAGATAGAAGAATTTTCATTAGACATTGCAAATTACTCATTAGCAACTTATTACATTATTGCTTGTGCAGAAGCAAGTTCAAACTTAGGAAGATTTGATGGAATAAGGTACACATATCGTGCACCAGAATTTAAAAATCTAAAAGAAATTTATAAAAAATCTAGAAGTCAAGGATTTGGAGCAGAAGTAAAAAGAAGAATTATTTTAGGAACTTATGTATTATCATCAGGATATTATGATGCTTACTATAAAAAAGCACAAAAAGTACGTACATTAGTTATGAATGAATTTAACAAAGCATTTGAAAAATATGATGTCATACTAACTCCAACATCACCAACAGTTGCATTTGATATAGGCTCAAAATCAAACAATCCATTAGAAATGTATTTATCTGATATTTGTACTGTATCTGTTAATGTGGCAGGTCTTCCTGGAATATCTATACCATGTGGAGTAGATAAAGAAGGAATGCCAATTGGAATGCAATTAATTGGTAATAAATTCTGTGAAGAAACAATATTAAATGCAGCATATACGTTTGAGCAAGCTATTAAATTTAGAGAAAATTACAAGCCAGAATTTAAAAATTCATAAAGGAGGAAAATAGATGTCAAGAGAAAATTATGAAGTAGTAATAGGGTTAGAGGTACATGCAGAGCTTTCAACAAAAACAAAAATATTTTGCTCTTGCCCAACAGAGTTTGGAGCATTACCAAACACACATACTTGCCCAATTTGTATGGCAATGCCAGGGACCTTACCAGTACTAAACGAAAAAGTGGTAGAATATGCAGTAAAAGCGGGATTAGCTACAAATTGTGAAATTTCACGAGATAGCAAAAATGATAGAAAAAATTACTTCTATCCAGACCTACCAAAAGCATACCAAATATCACAATTTGACAAACCATTGTGTGAACATGGATATATAGAAATTGAAACAGAAAATGGAAGCAAAAAAATTGGTTTAACGAGAATTCACATAGAAGAAGATGCAGGAAAATTAAATCATGATGAATTTGGCGGAGGAAGCTTAGTAGACTTAAACAGAGCAGGAGTACCTTTAATAGAAATAGTATCAGAGCCAGATATTCGTAGCAGTAGTGAAGCGGAAAAATATTTAAGAAAATTAAAATCTATTCTAGAATATATTGAAGTATCAGACTGTAAAATGCAAGAAGGATCATTAAGAGCAGATGTCAATGTATCTATCCGCAAAAAAGGAGATACAAAGCTTGGAACCCGTACTGAAATGAAAAATATGAATTCTTTTAGAAGTATTGTAAGAGCAATTGAATACGAAATAGATAGACAAATAGATGTAATAGAAGATGGTGGAAAAATAGAACAAGAAACATTAAGATGGGACGAAGTATCAGGAAAAACATTCTCTATGAGAGATAAGGAAGATGCACAAGATTACCGCTATTTTCCTGACCCAGACCT
>CANQTU010000084.1 GCA_947626925.1 uncultured Clostridia bacterium
ATATAAACCTTGGAAATTGTGGTGCACATCCTAATACAACTGTATCTTCTTGAAATAAAAAATCGCTTATATTTCTTAATGTTCCCATAATACCTGAACCAAATGAAATATTTTTTATATTTAAATTAATATTACATTTTTTATTCCAAAAATTAACCAGCTCTTTTTTTAATAATTCATATTCGGTAGCAGAATATTGATTAATTACATAATGAGATTGATTTATATATTTCTCTAAAAATATATCGTTTACAAATGGATTTGTACCCAATGAACAATCTATTATTTTTTTAGAGGTTTGATTTTCTAATTCCTCTTCATTCATATAATCTCTAACTTTAAATTTTTTATAAAACTCTTTTATCATTTTTATAATCCCTTCGTATATAGTTTAAATTCAAAAAAAACAGTCCTTAATTGCTTAAGGACAAGATTTTCTCCTGCGGTACCACCTTAATTAGTTAAAAACTCACTTTTATATTTTTACGAGTTATTTTCTCGTCAACTCCTACTCTTTTTTATTTCAGGTTGCCCTCATCAGTCCATTCAAAAAAACATCCAACATAGTATTTCCACCATCAACTACTCTCTATAATTATCTGTATTTTTTACTACTCTGAATCATCGGTTTTTTATAATATGCTATAGTATAACATATCTTAACTTTTTACACAAGAATTTATATTTTATTTTTTAAACTTTTTCTTTGTCTTTATTATTTAGTTGACTTCTATTATATTCTTCAATAAAATTATATATATCTTTATTAGATTCGGAACCTTCAACATCATTTATTATCATCTCTATTGCTTTTTGTACTGGAACTTGATATTCTGTATATACTCTATCTTTTCTATCTCTCATTCTTGCTTTTGTTATTAAATTTGAGTTTCTAAGAACATCTTGTAAATATAATTCTCCAGTTTTTAGAGGAGAATATGGAGGAACATTAATATTGGCGATATATTGTGCTGTTTTTTTAGGCGTAAAATAATCAACTTTTGCTATTGCTTCTGATACCATTTTTCTAGCTTTAAAAAATTTTTCTTCTGGTTTTGCTCCAATTGATACTATAACATCGCTTTTGGCTTGTTCTTTTCCTCCAAAGAAATTTGTCATTTTTGCTACATTGGAATCAACTATTCCATCTTGAACAAAAGAATGTAACGTTGCATATCTAATTGCATTTGCTGAAGCTTTTCTTTTTTCTCCCATTTCCACTAAATCTTCTCTTAAATGTTCATCTTTGCTTAAACTTTTTTCTAAAGCTTCTTGAACTTGTTTATATTCATTAGTCTTAATAATAGAATTTGAAAAAGTATTATCTACATAAAAATTAACATTGTCTATTAATTTAGGATGATATTCTTCTATATATTTTTGAGCAAAATTTATAAATTGAGAAGTTGCATTGTTTGCTAATTCTGGATCAATAGCATTAGCCATTATTCCTGCACCATTCATAAACAAAAATTCAATATTAGGAATAGAATTTTTGTCATCATTTTTTTCAATTAATTCTTCACATAAATTTAAACTTGGTATTATATATGATAAAGCCCTAAAAGGCATTTTTTCTGTTCCACCAAATACTGTTCTTATTGACATATTGTTAAGAACTTTATCATTGTTTTCTATTTCACTACATATTGAAGATATATTTGATATTCCTTCTGAATCTATACTGCTAAATAACTTTTTACTTTGCAGGTTACTTGAAGAAGTACAAAAAAATATGTCTAAATAATCTTTTATGCTTTTAGTACATCTATTCATTGCCTCACATACATTTTTAGTATTTAAATTAGAAGCAATTTTTTCTTTAGTATCAAATAAACTTAATCTTGATTGCCTTAAAGCGGCATTTATTCTGTTAGACTCTCTTTTTGATAATTGATTCATTGCTCCGTTCCTTTCTTATTATTTTGTAAAAATTATAGCATTCATTTGGATTATTGTCAACTAGTTTAGGCTTTTGTCGATTAAAGCCAAAGGCAGATAAGCATAAATTATAAAGAGCATAAAAAATCTTATTTTCTCAAAATTGAAACACTTAAAAATGAAGAAGAGGTAAAAAAATCTATATTTATGTTGACATTTGTAAATAGTTTTAGTACAATAATATTGAACTACTGAAAGCACGAATGTGTCGTAGGTGGTGTTTTTTTATGCAAAAAAATAATATAATTTTTATTTGACAAACACGAACAAAAGTTTTATTATATTTATAATTTACACATTAAAAGGAGCGTAAGAAAAAAGAATGGAAAAAGAACAATCAATATATATAAATATAGATGATTCAGGCAAATTAGTAAATAGCGAAAAAGTATCTATTTATGCTGGTTTAGTATTTCTTTCAAAAAAAGAAAAAGATAAATTTATTACACAATATAGAAGTATAGTTAAAGATATAAAATGTAAATATTGCAAAAAAAATATAGAAAAATGTACAAATAATAAAGACTGCCCAGAGTTAAAACATAATATGTTAAAGGCGAAACATATTAGAAGATTAGTAAATTATATAAAAAAATATTCTGTACTATGTTGTGTTATAAACAATACAAAAGTATATGATAACATAAAAGAAAATACGGCTTCTAGAGGAAGGTTTTTGGATTATTCTTTAAAGTTACTTATAAAAAATACAGTTAAAGAGTTAATAAAAGAAAACTCAATAAACCCTAATAATTCAACAAATTTAATTGTTAACATAGATGAACAGACAACAAAAAGTAATGGATATTATAATTTACGTGAGGGGATTTTTGAAGAACTTAAATTTGGAATATTTAATTATAACTATTCTGTTATGCATAAACCAATTTTATATGGAGATTTAGATGTAAAAGTGTCTTATCAAAAATCTGAAAAAAGTTTTTCTATACAGGCTGCAGATTTAGTGGCTGGGACAATAAGAAGAACTTATCTTAATAATATAAATGATATAACAGAATTTAATAAAAAAATTAATTTTGTAAATTATAAAGTTTTTTTACCATAGAAAAAAGACCTCTTAAAAGAAGTCTTTTCCCAACTAGACTGGCGTACTTAACATACGCTTAATTAATAAAAATCAGTATCTAGCTATCGACCGAACGAAAGGATAACCTTTCTGGTAACATAATTGTAACATTATATTTTATAAAAGTCAACAATTATACTAACTATTATATACCATTCCTACTAATTTATTCTTTTTTAACATTACATTTGTCAATAACTTCTTTTTAGTATATAATAAAAGCGTGAAAGTACAAAAATAGGAGCAAATAAAAATGTTTTGTAAAAAATGTGGCAAAGAATTACCAGAAGATGCACAATTTTGCACTAGATGTGGCTCTAGTACAAATAATAATCTTAACAGTAATGAAAAAAATATATTAGATAATGAAGAAAATACACCAGATACAGAAATTCAATTAGAAGTAAAGCCAACTTACGAATTTTGGTATATGATGACTCCATCAATATTAGGAGTTATGTTTGCAGACGTTCTTATAATCTTAATAGTTAGTATGATGAGCTTTGTTGCAGGACTTATATTTGGCCTAGTATTTTGGCTTATATTTGGAACTACTTTAGCCATAAAATCAGCTACTCTAAAAAAGCAATATGAAGGTAGTAACTTCTGTTTTTATAAAACAAAAGTTATTTACAAAGAAAAGTTTTTAAGTGTTTTAGAAAAAGAAGTTAAATATAAAGATATAAAAGAAGTAACAATGCGCCAAACCTTTATACAAAAATGGTTTAATATAGGAAGTATTATTTTATTCACTAATGCTAACACAGGATTTATAAATGGAGTTGGTATTCCTAACGTAAAAAATGTACAAAATGTATATAAAGAAATAAAATCAATAATAAAAGTACAAGAGGAAAATAAAAAGTTTTCTGAAAATGCTCAAAATGCAAATAATAACAGTGAAGTTTTATTAGAATTAAAACCAACCTTTAAATTTATTTATTCAATATTACCTAACCTTAAAGCTCCTTTAATAATTTTTGTTATAATGTTATTTGCCTATATAATTGCATTTATCAAAACATCAGCCTTTGGAAAATTGTCATTTTCAGAAATGTTGCTGATAACTATAGCTGGTTTAGCTTTGCCAATTGTTTTAACAATATCAGGTATTATAAAAGGGTTTATAGATAAAAAACAATATAAAAAAATTACATACACCTTTTATAAAGATAGAATAATATTTAAAGACAATTTTATGAATGTCATGGAAGTAGAATTAAAATATAAAGATTTAAGGGAAATAACCAAAAGCCAAAGTTTTATGCAAAGACTTTTAAATATTGGAAATATAGTATTATTTAGTAATGCAGAAGCTGGATTTGCAAGTGGAATAGTAATGTCAGATATAGCAAATATTGACGAAACATATAAAAAAGTAAAACAAATAATGCAACCTAACAAAAATCAACAAAACAATAATGAATTTGCAGAAGATAATCAAATAAGGCTACAAGTAAAACCAAAATATAATATTCCATATAAACTTATTAATACAATAATAGAACTTTTTATAACACTAGTATTACTTGGAATTTATTGCAGATTGTTCATTATTTGGGTTAAAATACCTATAACAATTTTATTTACTATTTTAATATGTATAATATATGCAGTTGTAAAAATGACAATTGGAAAATTTCAATATGATGATTTAGAATATAATTTTTATTCAAAAAAAATAATATATCGAGATGGATTTTTAAATAAAGAAGAAAAAGAACTTGAATACAAAAATATAAGATCAGTAATCTTAAGCCAAAATGTATTACAAAGAATTTGCAATATAGGAACTATTAGACTATACACAACAGCCTCTAACGCAATTTATACTGAAGGTAGTCGAAATGTAGGTATAGGATTAAGAAATGGCATTTATATACATTGTGTTGAAAATGTACAAGACCAATATATAAAAATAAAACAAATAATTGATGAAGGAACGCAAGAAAAATTATAAAAAATTTAAAAGTAGAAACTGTAGAACAAAAAACTAAAATAGAAACACCAATTTGTGTAGGAGATGGTTTAGGGATAAAAAAAGGAATGAAAAGTTAAAAAAACAA
>CANQTU010000085.1 GCA_947626925.1 uncultured Clostridia bacterium
TCACAAATATTCTCAACAGCAGCAGATGGTCAAACATCAGTTGAAGTTCACGTTTTACAAGGTGAAAGAGAAATGGCAGCATACAACAAAACATTAGGAAGATTCCAATTAACAGGAATTCCTGCAGCACCAAGAGGAGTACCACAAATTGAAGTAACATTTGATATAGATGCAAATGGTATTGTTCACGTATCTGCTAAAGATATGGCAACAGGAAACAGCCAAAATGTATCAATTACAGCATCAACTAACTTAACAGATGAAGATATTGATAAAGCTGTAAAAGATGCAGAAGCTCATGCAGAAGAAGATAAAAAGAAAAAAGAAGAAATTGAAGTTAAAAATAATGCAGAAAGCTTAGTATATAACAGCGAAAAAACACTAAATGATTTAGGAGATAAAATTAGTGGCGAGGAAAAAGCAAAAGTAGAAGCAGAAATCGAAAATACTAAAAAAGCAATTGAAAGTAATAACACAGAAACAATTAAAGAAGCTACTGAAAAATTAACAAAAGTATTTTATGAAATGTCTGAAAAATTATACAAAGAAGCAAACCCAAATGGAGCTGGTCAAACTGCAGAAGGAACAGCAGATGCTGCTCAAGAAGCAGGAGAACAAGCTAACAATGATGGAAATGTATATGATGCAGACTATAAAGTAGAAGATGACAATAAAGAATAAGGGGTAAGACATTAGTAGGAGGAAACAATGGCAAGTAAAAGAGATTATTATGAAGTGCTAGGTGTTAATAAGAACGCAACAGATGATGAGTTAAAAAAAGCTTATCGTAAACTTGCAAAAAAGTATCATCCAGATGCTAACCAAGATAATAAAAAAGAAGCAGAAGCAAAGTTTAAAGAAGTAAATGAAGCATATGAAACCTTATCTGACCCACAAAAAAGGAGAATGTATGACCAATTTGGACCAGATGGTCCACAAGGTTTTGGTGGTGCAGGAGGACCTTTTGGAGGTCAAGGCGGTTATTATTCTTATACAAGTTCAGGTTTTGACGGATTTGACGACTTTGGAGATTTGGGTGATATTTTCTCTTCATTCTTTGGAGGAGGATTTGGAAGCAGAGCATCATCTAGAAGAAAATCAGGTCCACGAAAAGGTGCTGATTTAAACTTAAATATAGAAATAACATTTGAACAAGCATTTTCAGGAATAGAAAAGGAAATTACAATAACAAGGGACGAAACTTGTGAAACTTGCCATGGTACAGGTGCAAAGCCCGGAACATCAGTTACAAAATGTGCTGTATGTAATGGTACAGGACAGGTAACGCAAGTACAAAACACAATTTTAGGACAAATGCAAACAAGAAGAACCTGTAGCGCTTGTCATGGTACAGGAGAAGTTATAAAAGAGCCTTGCGAAACTTGCCGAGGAAAAGGAACAGTAAGAAAACAACCTAAAATAAAAGTAAAAATCCCAGCAGGAATTGACAATAATCAAACAGTTGTCTTAAGAGGAGAAGGAGAACCAGGAGAAAAAGGTGGCTCAAAAGGAGATTTATATTTAACAGTAAAAATTAAAAAACATAGTATTTATACTCGAAAAGGAAATAATGTATATTGTGAAATACCAATTACAATTACACAAGCAACCTTGGGAGCAGAGCTAGAAATACCAATGGTTGATGGCTCTAAAGAAAATTATAAAATCCCAGACGGTACACAAACAGGTACAAAATTTACTATTCGAAACAAAGGCTTCAAACCTGTTAATTCAAGCAGTAGTACAGGAGATTTCATTTTTACAGTAACAGTTCAAACTCCAAAAAGATTAACAAAAGAACAAAGGGATTTGTTAATGCAACTAGCAAAAACAATGAATGAACAGCCACCAGTTAAAAAAAGAGGATTTTTCGGGTAAAATAAAAATTAATATTACAAAAAAAGTCTAATATAATTTTTTCATAACAATTCGTGGGAGTTATGAAAAAATTATTTAGACTTTTTTATATGTTATAGTCTATATATTTGAGTTTTAAAACATTCTATGATAGAATATAAAAAAACAAAAAAGGATTATAGAAATGAAAAGAAAAATACTAATAGGACTATTGCTAGCAATAATAATAATTGCATTAGCAACAATATCATATTATATGCTAGTAGACATAGAAACCAAAGAGCCAAAAGAAATAATACCAACATGTGAAATACAAGAAGAACAATTTATGGGAAGAAAAATATTCATAGTAAAACCAAAAAATAAAAATAATACAAGCAAAAAAATATTATACTTTCATGGTGGTGCCTATGTAGCAGAAGCCAGCAATAAGCATTGGGAATTTATAGAAAAAATAGTTAATGATACAGGTGTAACACTAATTATGCCAGACTATCCACTAACTCCAAAATACAACTATAAAGATGTATCTAAAATGGTAGTACCATTTTATAAAGAACTAATAGATAGAGTAGATAGTAAAGACTTAATATTAATGGGAGACTCAGCAGGTGGAGGAATAGGGCTTGCATTAGAAGAAAAAATAGGAGAAGAAAACTTGCAAATGCCAAGTAAAACTATTCTAATTTCACCATGGTTAGATGTAAGACTAGAAAATCCAAAAATTGAGGAAGTACAAAAAAACGACAGCGAATTAAACAAAGAGACCCTAAAGCTTGCAGGGCTTTCTTATGCTGGTGAAGACGGAATTAACAACTATTTTGTAAATCCAATAGACGGAGATTTATCAAAATTAAAAAATATTACAATATTTACAGGAACGTATGATATTTTATATCCAGATATAAAATTATTGCAACAAAAAGCACAAACACTTGGAATACAAATTGATGTTAAAGAATATGAGCAAGCAAAACATATTTGGATGATAGAAGAAAATACTAGCGAAGAATTAAACAGCAAAGGTTATAATGATGTCAGAATGGAGATAGAAAATTGTATAAATTATATTGGAGAAAATTAGATAATTCAGCAAAAATTTTCCCTATATCTACAGGGAAAAAATATAGTACTGTATTTAGAATTTCAGCTATTTTAAAAGAAAACATTGAACCTAAAATATTAGAAGAAGCAGTAAATCAAGCCCTAGAAAAATACAAATCTTTTAAAGTAAGAATGAAATCAGGTTTTTTTTGGTATTATTTTGAAGAAAATAACAAAAATCCAATAGTTGAAGAAGAAACAGATTATCCTTGTAAATACATAGATAGCAGAAAAAATGATAATTATTTATTTAAAGTAACATATTTTAAAAATAAAATTAATATTGACATTTTTCATTCTCTAACAGATGGAAATGGAGGGGCAACTTTTTTTAGAGAAATAGTTTATACATATTTAGAATTAATGCATCCAGAAGTATTAGATGAAGATGGAAGAAAGCTTAGAAAAATAGAATATGACACAGAAGATAGCTATATGAAAAATTATGATAAAAAAGCAAAATCAAATGCATCTGGTAAAAAAGCTTATGTATTAAAAGGTGAAAAAATAAAATTAGGTGCAATTAGCGTAATTCATCAAATTATGGATTTAGAAGCTCTAAAAGCGGAAACTAAAAAATACAATGCAACTATTACACAATATTTAACAGCTGTGCTAATTTACAGTATTTATGAAGAAAATTATAAAAAATCAAATGGAAAACGTCCAGTAAAAATATGTATACCAGTAAATTTAAAAAAATATTTTCCATCTAAGACTATATCAAATTTCTTCTCTTATATTACTGTTGAAGCACAACTAAAAAAAGACAATTTAGATACTTTTGAAAAAATATTAGACTTTGTAAAAAAGGATTTTGCCAAACGACTTACAGAAGAAGAAATAACAAAAACAATGTCAACCAATGTAAAAATTGGCAATAATCCATTTATAAAAATAATACCACTATTTTTAAAAAAGCCATTAGTACGAATTGGCTATACTGAAATTAGAAAATATACAACAGCAACATTTTCAAATATAGGTAGAATTGGTATTATAGGAAAATATAAAGATTTCATTGATTATTTTGCAATATTAATTGCACCAGAGCCAGTTGAAAAAATAAAATGTTCAAGCTGTACTTTTGAAAACAAAATGGTATTTACATTTACATCTATTTTGCAGAATAACCAAATTGAAAAAAGATTTTACGAATTTTTAAAAGAAAAAGGAATTAAAATAGAATTAGAAAGCAATGGTGTTTTAGATGATATATCCGGAAAAAATCAAAGCCAAAAAAAGTGATAAAATCATAAAAATATTACTGTGTGTTTCAGCTGGAATAGCACTTATATTAATTCTTATTAATAGATTAACAACTCCTGAAATTCCTTGGGCAGCATTAGCAAATAGTGGCATTATTTATACGTGGATTACAGTATTATATTCTATAAAAAAACGTATTAATATTGCTGGACATGTTTTAATACAAATGATAGCAATATCTGCATTAGTATTTTACATAGATTATAAATTAGGAATGAAGGGCTGGTCTATAAGTATTGCAATTCCAATTATGATTATTATTGCAAATATTACTATGCTAGTATTAACAATTGTAAGTTATAAAAAATATATTAGATATGCTATTTATCAACTTATTATTGTGTTTTTAAGCATATTGCCTATTTTTTTAGAAGTTAATGTTCTAGGAATGTTGGCAAGTGGTATTTCAATTTTGAATTTTATACTTTGTATGGTTTTGTGTACAAAAGATATAAAAGAGGCAATTATTAGGAAATTTCATACATAATATAAGGAGTGGAAAATGTCTGGTCCATCTGAAATGAGTCTAATTGTAAAAAAACATACTATATATGATAAAATTAGAACAAGCCTTTTTGCACTTATTTTTCATAAGGATTATAAGATGATTCAAAGGCTAGATGAATTAATGATGCCTAAAAGACCAGTACCTAAAAATATTGTAATTCCAAGAGAAATTAGAAAGATTAAAAGATAATT
>CANQTU010000086.1 GCA_947626925.1 uncultured Clostridia bacterium
ACACACACACCTTATGTTTACTAAATAAGAAAATAAATAAAATAGAAATAAAAAAGATAGTAGATAAGACCTAGAAAATAGGTGTTATTTGCTATCTTTTTTGTGTTGAAAAAGTTTTTAAGTTTAAAAATATAAATTTTAATGTCAAGGAGGAAAAATTTAATTATGAAATTAAAACACAAAAAAGAAGGCAGATTACAAAAAGGTATAACATTAATAGCCTTAGTAATAACAATAATAGTACTTTTAATACTGGCAGGAGTAAGTATAGCAACGTTAACAGGAGATAATGGAATATTGACAAAAGCACAAACAGCGAAAACGGAAACAGAAAAAGCAAGTGAAGAAGAACAAATAGAATTAGCAGCATTAAATGCAGCAATGAACACAGAAAAATATGATTATAAAGTAGAAGATGGAACAGTACCAATCCCAGCAGGATTTGCACCAACACAAATAGAAGGAGAAAATTCAATAAAAGATGGGGTAGTTGTTGTAGATGCAAAAGGAAACGAGTTTGTATGGATACCATGTAGTTCAGAGGAGTATGAAAAAGCTGAATGGAAAAAAGATTGGAAACAATGGATGTATAGAGACAATGGAGATATGAAATGGAGTGATTCTCAAACTGAAATTGGAATAAAAAGTTTACAAAAATTAGAACAAGGGTCTCTAGGTTTAAGCACAGAAGGTATAGGATTTTATGTAGCAAGATATGAGGCAGGAATATCAGAAGATGCACCATTTTATGCAAGCAAAGATGGAGATACGTATTATACACATATAGCATTAGAAGGAGATGAAGAAAAAATAATAAAAGATACAGATGCATATATTCCAGTAAGTAAAAAAGGAGTACCAGCATGGAATTTAATTTCACAAAAAAGGGCCCAAACAGTAGCGGGAAACATGATAAAAAATAATGATGTGCAAAGTTATTTAATAGATTCACATGCATGGAATTATATTTGTGATAAAATTATAACAAATTATACAGAAAAAAATATTACAGGAGATTGGTCTTCATGGGGAAATTATAAAGATAGTCCAAAAAATATTTATAATAATTTAGATGTCCTATATGCATATCATGGTGAAGATTTTCTTGGTGGTGATTTTTCAGGAAATAAAAAATCTGTTTATCATAAAGGAAAAATATCGGAAAATGTGCTTCCAGGGAATAGCAATAATTACTGGTTAGAATTATCAACAGGAGCAAGTGAAAAATTTAAGGCATATAATATATATGATATGGCAGGAAATATGTGTGAATTTACGACAGAAATGGGGATAGGAGAATCAAACAGTGGTGACCAAGCAAAGGCAGTTATTAGAGGTGGTAGTTTTACAGAAACACGGTATAGAGAGTCCTATAACTAAAGCCGTAGGCAATAGTCAGATAGATACTCCACATACAAATTATGGCTTTCGAGTAATATTATACTTTTAAAGAAATCGCCATAGTACAAAATAAAAACATATCCAATTACAAATGTAAAAGGATATGTTTTTGTTTTTATTACTCTTTATTAGTAATACTTTCCAAATCCAACAACTCTTGCCATCTTGTATCAACCTCTTTTTGGAATTCCTCAATCATCCACTCATTACCAGGTTTAAACATATGTCTAAATCTCTTTTGAGGTCTCAAAAATTCTTCAATAGGCAATTTCTTTGCAGGTTTGTAATTAATTTTATATTTTCCATCAATAACCTCATACAAAGGCCAATAGCAAGTTTCAACAGCCAATTTATTAATTTGCATTAAATCATCTGTTGGGTAACCCCATCCTCTAGGGCAAGGAGCCATAACATTTAAAAATGCTGGACCTTTTGTATAAATAGCCTTTTCTGCTTTTTCGTACAAGTCTTTAAAATTCATATATCCTATACTTTGTGCAACATAAGGCAAATGATGTTCTGCCATAATTCTTGTTAAATCTTTTCTAGATTGCATTTTACCAGGAATAACTTTACCAGCTGGTGATGTTGTTGTATCTGCAAATTTTGGTGTAGCAGATGAACGTTGAATACCAGTATTCATATATGCGCCATTGTCATAACATACATAAACCATATCATGACCTCTTTCCATAGCACCAGATAAACTTTGTATTCCTATGTCATAAGTTCCACCATCTCCACCAAAGGCAATAAACTTTGTTTCACCATCTTGTGGAAGTTTTCCTTGTTTTTTCAAAGATACATAAGCTGCTTCTGCACCAGATAAAGTAGCACCTGCACATTCAAAAGCTGTATGTATAAATGAATCAGTCCAAGCAGTATAAGGATAAATGAAAGTAGAAACTTCCATACAGCCAGTAGCATTGCAAACAACGGCATGGTCTTCTAGTTTTAAAGCTCTCATAATATGTCTTGCAACTGGAGGTGCTCCACATCCAGCACACATTCTATGTCCGCTTGTGAATCTTGATGGTTTATTAGCAACTATTTCTTTTACATTATAAGCCATTATTTTTGAGCCTCCCTTCTTAATCCAAGATAACGATATGGATTATCTATTTTTCCTGATTTTACAATTTCAGCTAAGTCATTATAAACAGATTCAATATCATCAGCTTTTGTATCTCTACCACCAATTCCATATATATAGTTAACTGCTGGTATATGTACATTATTAACATACATAGAAGATGTAACATCTTCAAATAAAGCTCCACCTATGGCATTTAAAGAATCTGCTTTATCTAAAATAGCAACTGCCTTAACATGTGATAAAGCTTTAGCTATTTCTTCGCCAGGGAATGGTCTAAATACACGTATTTTTAAAAGACCAGCTTTAATTCCATTTTTTCTTAAATTATCTACAACATATTTTGTAGTTCCAGCTGTTGAGTTCATACAAACAATAGCTATTTCGGCATCTTCTAATTTATATTCTTCAAATAGAGAATAACTTCTACCAGTCATTTTTTCAAAATCTTTTGAAACTTCTAAAATAACTTTTTTAGCATTTTTCATTGCAATTGCTTGTTGTGCTTTGTGTTCAAATAAGTAAGCTTGTAAATCTAATGGACCAACAGCAATTGGTTCTTCTTTATTTAATAAATAATGCTCTGGTTTGTATGTACCAACAAATTCTTTTACTTTATCATCTTCAACTAATTCTATATTTTCAATAGCATGTGATGTAATAAATCCATCTTGGCAAACCATTAAAGGTAACATTACATCTTTGTGTTCAGCAATTCTGTGTGCCATTAAAGTATTATCATATGCTTCTTGATTATTTTCAGAAAATAGCATAATCCAGCCAGCATCTCTTACACCCATAGCATCTGAATGGTCACAGTGAATGTTTAATGGTCCAGATACAGCTCTGTTTACCAAAGATAAAACAATTGGTAATCTTAAACTAGAAGCTATATATATCATTTCCCACATTAGTGATAAACCATTTGCAGAAGTAGCTGTCATTGCTCTTGAACCTGCAGCTTCAGCTCCAATACAAGCAGACATAGCACTATGTTCACTTTCAACAGCAACAAATTCAGTATCAACAGCACCATTTGCTACAAAAGTAGAAAAGTATTGTGGTATTTCAGTAGAAGGTGTAATAGGGAATGCAGCAACTACATCTGGGTTAATTTGTTTCATGGCAGTAGCAGATGCTTCATTACCACTTAATCTTTCTCTTATACTCATGTTTCAACCCTCCTCCTTCATTTCAATTGCACCAAATGGGCATACTTTTGCACATACACCACATCCTTTGCAATAGTCAAAATTAAAGTCTTCTCTTTTTTGCTCTTTATTTACAGGAATTGCATCATCTGGGCAAACAGGGAAGCATAAACCACATTGTTTGCATTTTTCTTCTAAAAATACAGGTCTAGAACTTCTCCAGTCACCAGTTTTAAATTCTCTTGCATTACCAGATTTATAAATATCTCCACCTGGTGTTAATTTCTCCATAGGGGTTTGGTTATTAATATTTGTCATATCTTTTTTACCTCCTTTAGTGCTAATTCTAAAGCTTTCATATTACCATCAATAACTTCAGGTTTTTTTGCAAATTTGTGCTTAAAAGAACCTTTCATATCTTCAAGTAAAGCTTCATCTGTCATAATGCCACTAACTTTAACAATAGCAGCTAGCATTGGAGTATTAGGAAAATATCTACCTAAAGCTTCTTCAGAAATTTTTCTAGCATCAATAGTGTAAATATCGCCTTTGTATCCTTTAAGGACACTTTTTAAATAATCTGCTGATTTAGTTGTATTAATAACAATAGCACCAGTTTCTTTTAAACCAGAAGTAACATCAACAACCTCTAAAAGTGTATCGTCAACAACTACAACGTAATCAGGTTCATAAATGTTGCTATGAATGGTAATAGGATCACTGCTAATACGGTTATATGCTGTAATAGGTGCACCCATTCTTTCAGGTCCATACTCTGGGAAACCTTGAATATATTTTCCAGTATTAAAAGCAGCATCTGCTAACAACAAAGACGCTGTTTTAGCACCTTGACCACCTCTACCATGCCATCTAATTTCTATTAAGTTATCCATAATTGGTGAGCCTCCTTCTTATAATTTATTGGCTTAAGTATATGCCTAAATGCACCCAATGTCAAGAGGAAATGTATAATTGGGGACGTTGCACAAATTGAATTCTTTTGATATAATAGCAAGGAAATTAAGGAGGTAAAAAAATGCAAGATTCAAAATTAACAGATTCTATATATTATATAGGAGCAGATGATAAAGATATTCGCTTATTTGAAGGGCAATATGATGTACCAAATGGTATGGCATATAATTCTTATTTAATTAAAGACGAG
>CANQTU010000087.1 GCA_947626925.1 uncultured Clostridia bacterium
ATCTTATCAAAGTTATCTGCTAATTCTGTTTCCTTCAAAGGTGGATTATCTTGTTCATCTTTTGATGGACATATATTATTATTTAAGTATTTTATTTTAATATTAGATTGGGTATCATTTTCCGTTACGGATTTTCCATCACGGATTTTCTGTTGTGGATTTTCTAATATAGTCCAATATGTACTAAATTGTCCTTTTTCATTTTTGTATTTTTCTCGAATTAAATATCCTTCGTTTTCTAATTCTTTTAATGCTGTTTTTATGGCTGTAATTCCATCACAAAATAATGCTTCTAATCCATTTTCACTAAATTCCCAGTCATCTGGCAAACTTAATAATGTTAGTAACATTCCCCTTGCCTTTAAGGATAAATTTTTATTTTTAAATATTGCACTATCTACAACTGTGTATTTCACCTTGTTTCTGTTTCTTATAATAGCCATAATCTCCTCCTATGTTCCATAAAAGGGTAGGTTTGTTTTGCCTACCCTTAGTTGTTCTTTATAATTTCTTTTGCTAATGTAGACAATTTTGTTTTATCGGTTATTTTTAAATTGATTTCTTTAAAATTATGTTCTTTATCTACTTCATCTTTAAAAATACAAAATTGTTCCCATAAATAATTTATCGCATCTTCTACTTTTTCTTTTTGAGTTTGTATATGTATAAGCCATTCTCCATTTATATCTGTCATAAGAAAATCAAATAAATCACTCCAAATGCGTATAGTAATCATAGAAATTCTTTTCCATTGTCTCTCTTTTTCTGTTAGCGTTGCCTTTTTGTAAGGAATAAAATATCCATATAAGCAAAATTCTTTACTACTAAAACCTAATGGTGCAAGAGTTTCTATGTCAGTTTTTATTGTTGCTAAACATGCTTTTCGTAAATTTTCGTAAGTAACATCTTCTATATTTTCTTTACAAAATGTATAGTCATATTGTGTATCATTATATGGATTTATCATAACTACACCTCCTAAAATGGCAGAGTATCTTCTGAATATGTATCTGGATAATATCCACCAAATGTATCATCACTAAAATTGTCTTTTACGGCTTTTTTAGGTTTAGAAGACATAACTTCATCTATTCCATCTTCAATTACCTCAAAATCCATTATCACGAGTTTTGGAAAGTATTTATAATCTGTCTTTCCGTCTTCTCTTACTTCTCCAGTATCAATTCTAAAAAATGTTATAAATCCATTTGTTATGTTGATTTTCGTTTTATTTTTTACTTCAACACCTTTTTTGAAGCCAACATTTATTTTCATAAATATTTTTTCTTCTTCTCCAGTTTCTTTATTGGTGTCTGTACTAACGAGAGTTGTTTTATAAATACCTCTATCATCTTTTAAAATTCTTGCTTCACCTGATATATTCATTAGTTATCCTCCTTATCTTCAAAATAATAAATTGCTATTACACTTATAATACCTATCACTAACAATATAGGTGCTGTCCAAGGAAATAAATTCGTTACAAAATCTACAATTCCCATAGCAATTACAAATAATACTAGTTCTAATATTAATTTTACTATTGCTTTGCCTAATTTTTTCATATATAGTTATCCTCCTCTTTTCCGAAAAGATTATCTTCCATTGTATGAAAAAGTATCATTCCACTTAACATTAAAGAAAATTGTAATTTTGAACTATCTTCTACTTCTTTTGTTTCTCTATCTCCTGTTGGGTTTTCCATAGTTTTCATCATAGCTTCTTTATATATATTTTTTAATTCCTCATAAGTATAACTTCTATCTTTTTTTAACAATCCTTCCATTTATTTGTCCTCCTTGATTTCTTCAAATTCTATTGGGTTATTCCCTTCATCATAGTCATTTACTTCATAATCATCTACTACTAAATTCATGTAATCTCTTAATTCCCTAGGGTTTTCTTTTATCATTTTTTCTAATTCTTCTTTGCTATTTACTTCTATTTCTCCTTCAAGATGTCCATATCTTAAATATCCATTCACATAATCACAATTTTGACTAATTCTAAATTTCATATTAGTTGTCCTCCTTTTATTTTTTCATTTTTCCAATCATCTAGCCAAATATTTATTTGTTCTTTTCTATCTTCTAAAATTTCTTTTATAATTTTACTTGCTTTTGGTGTATCTTTTACACTCACCCTTACTCCATACTCTTTATTGATTAAATTTATATAAAAATGTGTTTCTCCTGAATAATTAATATAATTTTTTTCCATATTTCCCTCTTTTACATATTTATTTCTGCTTCTACATCATTGCAGATTTTTTCATAATCACTTACTTTAATTTGTTCTGAACTTTCATAGCCATATCTTGCTAATACTCTTTTTGCTATTTCATTGTTCCCGTTCGCTTTTTTTATCAATTCCAACCTTTGTTCTTTTGATATTATTTCATCTTCCTTTTGTTTATTTTGTTTTGGTGGAATTGATTTTTTCTTTCCATAAGTAAATACAATATTTCCATCACTATCTGCTATTTGTAAATATTCAATTTTTTCTTTTTCTACATTTGTTTGTATGTCTGCTACACTCCATTTTTCATAAGGATTTTCTAATTTGTATACTGTTTTACCATTTAATAATTTTTCTGCTTTTGTAGGTACTTTCACAAATATAAATATTCTTGTGTATAATTCTCTACCAATACCTACATTAAATCCTGCTCTCTTGAAAGCATCTGATGCTTCTCCCTTTTCTTTTTCCGTATTACTTTCTACTCCACAATCTTGTTTTTGTATCCACATTCCTGTTTCTTTATCATGTATCATTATCGAGCAATATAGATTGCCTTTTATTTCTGAATAGCAATTAGCCCAGCCATTTATTCCAAATGTTTCATCTAATATTCGTTTGTCACATCTAGCATCTTTATAAAGTAATAATGAAACACCTTTTGATGTAACTTGTCCTACTCTTACTTCTATCTCATCTGCTCTTAAAGCTCTAATATCTTTCATCTATTTTTCCTCCTTGATTAGTTCTATTTCGTTTCTTTCAAACCATTCTGTATTACCATCTTCATAAACTCCTAAATATGGTAGATTGCTATTTTTATGTATGTCCGCTATTTCAACTATTTTTCCTTTGTTAATTACCCTTGCTCTATCTCCAATTTTAATTTCTGTTTCTTCTTTCATATGTTTAGGTTTATTTTCTTTTTCTACTTCTACTTGTAAACTTGCTAGATATTTGTTAGCCTTATTCTTGCTCATATCCACATAGTGTTGAAAAAAAGCCGTTAGAAATGCTAATCTAGGATTAAATGCATCGTCAGCACATCTTTTTACAACTGTCTTTTCTTCATCTTTCCAGAATAAAATACAAGCATTTTCATTGATTATGTATCTTGCTGGAAGTGGTACCTTTATTTTTGGTTTATTTGTATCAATTCCTATATTGCAAATTGAACATTCTGCAAGTTCTTTATCTATGTCTTTTAATATTGTATTTAAACTAAATAAACTATCATCCATTTTCTTCTTCCTTTCTTTCGCAATTTTCTTTGTAATAATTACAAAATTGGCAACAAGAACAATATTCTAAACATTTCTTATCTTCACCTTTACGAACTTCTAATTCTAAATTTTCTTCTTGTTTTAGGTGTTCTTCTGCTTCTTCCAATGTGTCATACACTCTTAATGCTCTTTTATTCCCTTTTTTCTTTACCGCATATTTATCTCCATCATTCCATCTAGCTTCTTCACTACATATTGGAAGTTCATCATCTGGAGTATTCTCATATTTTTGTATTTCTGCAAATTTTGATTTTATAAATTCTTCTATTTCTGTAAAATCTTGTTCTGTAAAATTAAATATCTTTTTATATACTGGATATTGTGGATAACTACTATCTACTTTTGCTTTTGTTTTACTATGGTCTTTAATTACTGCTACTATTTGTCCTATTTCTACTTCAAAACCCATTTTTCTAAAAGCCCATGCATACATTAGTAATTGTTTTCTATAATCTTCCCAATCGTTGTATATTACTTTCCAACAAGAACAAGTTTTATAGTCTGTTACCATCTTTTCTTTTGCATTGTATAAATCTGCTTGTCCAGATAATTTATAGCCATTTTCTACTTCCTCTACAAAATGTTCTTCTTTAAATTCTGTATCTGCTTCTTTACTATCCTCTAAAACCTTATGTACTGCTGTTCCAAGTATTAGCCATATCATATCTGCTACATCTTGCTCTATTTCATTATTGTGTCTTCTTGTAAGTAATATTTCTCTTATATCTTTAAGCATTGATGTAACACTATATTGCTTATCTTTGTATTGATATTCTCTTGTTACTGCATCTACAAAAGGTTGAGGAAGACTTAACTTATTTGTAATTTGCATATCTCATATTTCCTTTCATAAGATTTGTTTGACTTATTTTTTGTTTTGTTATATAATACAATTATATTTTGTTAACTAAATCTTTTTAGAACTAGGTATTTATTTAAGCGTTTATATCTAGTTCTATTATTTTATTCTTGTAATTTTCTATTGCTAAACTAGTTTCATTATTAATAATGCATTGTCTTTTTTTCCATTGTAAGTTTTCATTATTTGTTTTTTGGATTTGTTCTAATATTGAAATAAAATCATTTATATCATTTTTTCTGTTATAATATAATTCTCTGTTAAGTTTATTTACTTCTTCTGATAAATTCTCAATTTGTTTTGATTTTTTACTGAATAAAAATTTCATAATATCACTTCCTTTCCTTAATAAAATAATTAAGTCTTGTCATTAGTTGTTA
>CANQTU010000088.1 GCA_947626925.1 uncultured Clostridia bacterium
TTCTGTGTTAAATTCAAAACGTTTTGGAAATCCTCCCCAAATAAGATAATCTGTAATAGAGCATTCTTTTCCTAATTCCTTTGTATATTTCATAATTTCCTTATATACAAAAGGTCTTATTCTAAAAGACACATATCTTCCACTTAATTCCTTTGTAAATTCTTTAGATAATAATTTTGAGTTAGAACCAGTAATAAATACTGAATTATTATCTAGTCTTAATGTTTTGCATGCTTCTTGCCATTCATCTAATGTTTGAATTTCATCAAGAAAAATATAACATTTTCCTTTTTTTCTATTACTTTCCACATATTCAATTAAGCTTTTTGCATCTAAAATATTACTACTTACACGCTTATCTTCAAAGTTCAAACTAATTATATTTTTAGTTTTTTTGTTTATCTCATCCTTTATTTGCTCCAAAATAATTGATTTCCCGGAACGTCGTATTCCAGTTATTATTTTTATCAAATCAGAATCATAAAATTCACGAACTTGAGAAATATAATGTTCTCTATAAATCATATCTTTTCACCTCTAATCATATTATAATGAAAACTTTTTAATTTGTCAATATTATTTTTCAGTTAAAGTGAAAGATTTGCAATATTTTTGCAAATCTTTCACTTCGTTTTTCAAATATATACACCTCTAAATTTTAATACTTTATAAAAATCTTATTTCCTTTATTTATTTTAATACCTTCAGTTGGAGTTTGCCCTTTAATTATTGTATTTTCTTTATCTAATGTCTCTTCATTTTCTTCTGTAATTCCTTCAATACTCAATTCTAAACCTGTTTCTTTTAATATTTTTTCTGCTTCTTTTATAGATAATCCTGTTATATTTGGTACACTTACTTCTTCTACTACATCTAATTCTTCTTGGTTTCCTTGGCTTACCTCCAAATAAGGAAGAATTTCACTAAATATTTGACCTCCAACAGGTGCTGCAACGCCACCTCCTTGATGTCCCCCTTCTCCTGTTGGATTATATAAAGTAACAAGAACAACTACTTGTGGATTTTCAATTGGTGCTACTCCTAAAAATGAAGTTACATATTTATTTGTATTAACCCCATCTTCTGATGTACCTGTTTTACCACCAATTCGATATCCTGCTACTTTAGCATTTTTACCAGTACCCTCAGCTACAACAGATTCCATCATACTTAAAACTTTTTCTGAAGTTTCTTTAGATATAACTTCTCCATTTGTTTTAACAGGTACATCTTGAATTTCATTTGTTTGACTGTCAATAATTTGCTTTACAACTCTTGGTTGTATGCTTGTTCCTCCATTTGCAATAGATGAAACTGCTGTAACTAATTGAATTGGCGTAATTTCAAATCTCTGTCCAAAACTTATAGTTGCTAATTCTACTGGCCCTGCTTTTTCTTCTGCTAGGAATATGCTATTTGCTTCTCCAGGTAAATCTATTGCTGTTTTTTCTAATAATCTAAATTTTCTTAGATAACTATAATATTTTTGAACACCTAATTTTTGCCCTAATCCAATAAACACAGGGTTACAAGAATTCATCAATGCTAAACGTAAGCTTTCTGAACCATGTGGTCTATAATATCTCCAACATTTAATACGAACACCTGCTACTTCAATTGAGCCTGTGCAAGCAAATTGTCCTTCTTTATCTATATCTGTTACTAAGCCTTCTTCTATTGAAGCTGAAGCTGTTATTAATTTAAAAACTGAGCCTGGCTCATAAGTATCAGCAATGGCTTTGTTTCTCCATACGGCTTGCAAATTTTTTGTTTTTTCAGATTGTTCTAAACTATCCCATGTTTGTTTTAATTCATCTGTATAGGCTTCATAAGGTGTGTTTAAATTATAGTTTGGATATGTTGCCATTGCTAAAATATCTCCGTTTTGTGGATTCATTACCACAACATTCCCACCATCTGTACAGGCATTATCAATACATGCTTCTGCTAAATATTTTTCTACAATTGACTGTATGCTTAAATCAATTGTTAAAACTAAATCATCCCCATCAATTGCAGATACATAGTTTTCTCCTTCATTTCCAATTTCTCCACCTTTTGCATCTGTGTGTCTTTGTATTGCTCCCTGTGTTCCTTTTAATTGTTCATCATACTTTGCTTCAATTCCATCTAAACCTTGATTATCACTTCCACAAAAACCTATAATTTGTGAGGCAATTGTACTATATGGATAATATCTTTTTGTATCTTCATCAATATTTATTCCTGAAGTTATTCCATTTTCTTGCATCCATATTCTTAGTTTATCTGCTTTTTCTTTTTCTACTTTTTTAACAATAGTTTCTATTGAACTTCTTTTACTAACTTTTTTTAATGTTTTTTCATAATCTACTTCAAAAATTTCTGATAAAATTTTAGCTACCTTTTCTTTATTTTCTTTTGCTATATTGCCAGGATTTACAGTTATTGTTTCAACTGTGCTACTAACTGCTAAAACATTTTTACCAGTTGCATCATAAATAGTACCCCTTTTAGGATTAATATTTCTATCTAATGTCTGTTGTTGATAAGCCATACTCGAAAGTTCTCCACCTTGTATGAATTGAATAAATCCAATTCTTCCTATTAAACATATAATAATAATAAAAGCAATAAAAAGTGTATTTCTCATTTTCTTTTTGCTTGAAAGTTTTATTGGCTTCATAAAAAATCCTCCTAATTTATTCTATTAGAAGGATTTTTATTTATTCAAAAATTAAGTATTTTATCTATTAATTGCTGAAACCAATTTTTTTCTTTTTCTTTAACTACTTCTTCAGATGCTGCTTCTACATAATCTTTTTTTGGTAATGCTATATATACTGTTTGCTTATTTGTTAATTTTTGCATTCCTAATTTTTCTTTTGCTAGTTTTTCTATAGTATTTAAGTTTAAGCTATTTTCTATACTAACTTTTAATTGTTCGTTTTCTTTTTGTACAGAAGATAATTCTCTTTTTAATGTTTGTACTTGATTAAATTTTTCATTTATTTGTGAGTTTCTATAACTTATGGTTAATAGTAGTATAAATAATCCTACAACTACTAATGTTAATTTTATTTGTTTCTTTTTTTGAGATTTTGAAACTTGCACATCTTGTCTTGGCAAGTCTTTTACTACTTTTAATTTCTTTTTTGTATTTTGTTTTTTCTTTGGTTGATTAGGTTGTAGCTTTCGTGGGCTAGTTCCATATTCATATCTACTTTTTGCCATAAGTTACTCACCTCCCTTTTTCTATCGTTTTTCAAAAATTCTTAGTTTTGCACTTTTGCTTCGTGAATTTATTTTTAGTTCTTCATCTGGAGCTATTATCGGCTTTTTTGTTATAATTTGACCAAGTGATTTTGCTCCACATACACAATATGGCAAATCGCTAGGACAAGTACATTTTCCTTTTGCTTCTATAAAAGCATTTTTTACAATTCTATCTTCTAAAGAATGGAATGTAATTACACATAACCTTCCATTTTCTTTTAGGCATTGTATACAATCTTTTATTGTGTCATATAATGGTTTTAACTCATTATTTACTTCAATTCTAATTGCCTGAAAGGTTCTTTTTGCAGGATGTCCATCTTTTTGTTTTGATTTTGGAATAGATGCTTCTATAATTTGTGTTAATTCTTTAGTTGTTTTTATTGGATTTTTTTCTCTTGCTTTACAAATATTTTTAGCTATTTGCCTAGAAAATTTTTCTTCGCCATATTCATAAATAATTTTTGCAAGTTCTTGCTCTGAATATTGGTTAACTACTATTTCTGCTGTTAACTCTTGTGTTGTATCCATTCGCATATCCAACTTATTTTCACCTAGATAACTAAAGCCTCTATTTCTTTCATCTAACTGATAAGAAGAAACACCTAAATCTAGTAAAATTCCATCTACTTTTTCTATTTCTAATTGTTCTAAAATATTTTTTATATTGTCATGATTATCATGTATGTATACAATATTTGAAAATTCTTTCAGGTTTTCTTTTGCAGCATTTAGTGCTTGCTCATCTCTGTCAATTCCAATAAGTTTTCCTTTGCTTGATAATTTTTTTGCAATTTCTTTGCTGTGCCCAGCACCTCCTAATGTGCCATCTACATAAATTCCATCTTCTTTAATTTTCAAACCTTCTATACATTCGTCTAACATTACTGGTATATGTTTGAATTCCATTTAACACCTCTAATTTTGATTTTTATATAAACACGTCAAATAAAAATGTGTAACACATTTTATAAAAAAGCTGGTAATTTTCCCAAAACTACCAGCTGACCTCTTTATTTGTTTTTATCTTTTGGTTTTTTCTAATTTTCTTAAGTTCAAACCTTCTTCTGTTTATTTTTTCTTTTTCTGAGGTGTTTTTTAATCTTTTGAAACTTATAATTTTATCTTTTGTATTTTTATCTTTTGTACCTTTAAACTTTTCTTTGGTAGTTTTTTCTTTTGTAATGTTGTCTTTTGTGTTTTATATAAACTTTTGCAAGTTATATACCTAACATTGTCATATTTTCAGCAATTTCATCTGCTGATATGTTTTCATCACATTTTTCCCAAGTTTGTTTATCCCAAATTTCAAGTCTTGTTCCTACACCTATAATTACTGCTTCTTTATCTAAAGATGCTGCTGCTCTTAAATTATTAGGTAGTAAAAATCTTCCTTGTTTGTCTATTTCACATTCTGTTGCACCTGATAAGAAAAATCTTACAAAGTTTCTAGCATTTTTATCAGAAAGTGGAA
>CANQTU010000089.1 GCA_947626925.1 uncultured Clostridia bacterium
ATCTTACTATGCCTATTTTTTGTATACATTTTTCTAAATTTTTATTTATTTGTTTTATTGTATTTGTTATTTCCCCATTTTGTTTTTCTGCTCTTTCAACTCTATACATGTAATTTTCTAGGTCTTCTTCTATTGATTCTGAATTTCCTAGTTTTTTTATGAATTGTTGATATTTTTTATTTAGTTTCGATGTTTTTGTTATTAATATTATAACTGTTATTAGCAATATTATGTTTATTGCTATCATTATGCCTATTATATTGCTCACTCCTATTGTATTTATTATGCTTTCCATTTAATCAACTCTTTTCTTTATTGTATTAGTCCTAGTATTCTTTCTAGGTCGTCATTTGATGTGTATTCTATTATTATTTTTCCACGTCTTCTTCCTGGGTCTAACCTTACTTTTGAGCCAAAAAATCCTTGGAATGTGTCTTCGATATTTTTATATAATATATGGTTTCTTTTTTGTTGCTCTCTTGTTTCTTTTATTTTTGCTTTATTCTCTATATCTCTTACTGTTTGTCCTCTTTCTAGCATGTGTATTGCTGTTTGATATTGTTTTTCTGGGTCTGTTATTGCAAGTAATGCTTTACAATGACCTTCGGTTATTTTACCCTCTTTTGCCATTTCTAATACACGTGGCTCTAAATTTAGCACTCTTACCCAGTTTGCTACTGTACTTCTTCCTTTTCCTAATTTTTTTGCAACTTCTTCTTGTGACATTCCATAGTTGTTTATTAAAGTTTTTATTCCCATTGCTTTTTCTACTGGGTTTAAGTCTTCTCTTTGCATATTTTCTATTAAAGAAATTTCTGAGTTTATTCTTTCATCATCTTCACGAATAATGGCTGGAATTTCTTTTAATCCTGCTATTTTACTTGCTCTCCATCTTCTTTCCCCTGCTACTATACTGTAGTATCCTTCTTTTGGAGTAACTACAATTGGTTGTATTAACCCATATTCTTTAATTGATTGTGCTAATTCCTCTAATGCCTCTTGCTCAAATCTCTTTCTTGGTTGATTTCTATTTGGCTCTACTTCAGTTATTTTTAAATTTCTTAAAGTATCATTTTCTTGTAGTTGTTCTTCTTCTGGTGCAGGTCCAAATAATGCATCTAATCCTTTTCCTAATCCTGTCATTTTTGCCATTTCACATTCCTCCTATTTTATATTCATTACATATGTTTTGCCTTTTTTCCTTCTTCATTATTTTTTAGAAATTCTTTTGCAAATTTCAAATAACTTTTTGCTCCTTTTGATTTTGGATCATATTCTGTAATTGGCATTCCATAGCTTGGAGCTTCACTTAACCTTACATTACGTGGTATAACAGTTTTATAAACTTTATTATTAAAATATCTTTTTACCTCTTTAACAACTTGGTTTGAAAGGTTTGTCCTAATGTCATACATTGTAAGTAATGCCCCTTCTATTTGAATTTCCTTATTTAAATGT
Organism: uncultured Clostridia bacterium; assembly: GCA_947626925.1. Lineage (GTDB taxonomy): Bacteria > Bacillota > Clostridia > TANB77 > CAG-508 > CAG-269. The sequence goes on from CANQTU010000089.1 coordinate 1,459, forward strand.
TTTTTTACTAAGTTGATAGTATTTAATAGTTGACCTAAGCCTTCTAATGCATAATATTCGCATTGTACTGGTATTAATACACTATCAGAAGCTGTAAAAGAATTTAAGGTTATTAAACCTAAAGACGGTGGACAGTCTATAAATATATAATCAAAATTTTCTTTTATCTCATCTAATTTTTCTTTTAATCTTTGTTCTCTTGACATCATTGAAACTAACTCAACTTCTGCCCCTGCTAAATTCATATTAGACGGACATACTTTTAGATTTTTTATACTAGTTTCTTGTAAGGTATCTTCAATTTTAGTATCATTAACTAAAATATCATAAGTTGAAAATTCTACGTCTTTTTCAACTCCAAGCCCACTACTAGCATTACCTTGTGGGTCTGCATCTATTAATAATACTTTTTTTCCTTTTTGAGCTAAAATTGTACTTAAATTAATGGTTGTAGTTGTTTTTCCAACTCCACCTTTTTGGTTTGCTACTGATATAATTTTTCCCAATTTTATTGCCTCCATTTTTTAGTTAATATTTATTTATATGTTTTTGTTGTTTTACACTATTATAATATAAAAATATAAAAAAAAAGTCAATAAAAAACCTAAAATTTATTGACTTTTTTGCTCCTATAAAAACATATTATTACTTAAAGAAAAAATGAATAATTGTATTTTATAATAACTGCGTAAGCGACCAAACGAACGAAGTGAGTGCGATTGGAGCAACTTACATACAAGTATTTTTATTATGGAAGTTGCGACACACAAAGTTATTATAAAATACAATTATTCATTTTTTCTTAAATTATATTATAAAATTGGCTCTTTTGCTGGCATTCCAGCTTTTCTTGGATACTTAGTAGGTGTTGCTTTTACCTTTTTAATTTTTATAATATTTCTATTAATATCACTTTTTGGCAATTGGAATTTTTCTATTTCTTCTATTTTACCACCTAATAGTTCAATAGCATTTTGACTTTTATTTTTTTCTTCTTCTATATTTGCTCCCTTCATAGCTATAACATAACCATTTTGTTTTACTAAGGGTATTAAATATTCTGCTAAAGTAGATAAATTTGCTACCGCCCTTGATGTAGCATAATCAAAAGTTTCACGATAAACCTTATTTTTTCCAATTTCTTCTGCACGAGAATGTATAGCTTCAATGTTTTTTAATTCTAAATTATTAATTACCTCTTTTAGAAAATTAATTCTTTTATTTAATGAATCCACTAAAGTTATTTCTATATCATCTCTAATTATTTTTAATGGAATCCCCGGAAATCCTGCTCCTGTACCAATATCAATTAATTTGGCATTTTTATTGATGTATTTACTAATGGTTATTGAATCTATAAAATGCTTTAAAATAATTTCTTCTGGTTCAATAATAGCTGTTAAATTAATTTTTTCATTCCACTCAATTAAAAGTTCCATATAGGAATAAAATTGTTCTATTTGCTTTTCTTCTAATAAAATATTTATTTCTTTTGCATATTCTTGCATAATTTTTGAAAAGTCTTGTTTTAACATATTATTTTCCTTCCTTATTTTGTTGTAAATAAACTAATAATACTGATATATTTGCAGGAGAAACTCCTGATATTCTAGATGCTTGCCCAATAGAGCGTGGTTTAAGTTTATTTAGTTTTTGCCTGCCTTCTAGGCTAATTCCTTTTATTTTTTCATAGTCAATATTTTCTGGTAAAATTTTTGATTCTAATTTTTTAAATTTTTCTACCTGTTGTTCTTGTAATTTAATGTAGCCTTCATATTTTAATTGAATTTCTACTTCTTGCTTTTCTTGATAACTAAGTTTTGGTCTTTCTTTATCAATATTTGCCAATATTTCATAGTTTAATTCTGTTCTCTTTAATAATTCAGACATCTTTGTTCCTGTTGATAATTCCGTAGTTCCATGTTTTTTCAATAAATTATTTACCTCTTCAGTTGGTTTGACAACCATATTTTTTAATCTTTGTACTTCTTTTTCTATTTTTTCTTTTTTACTCTTAAATTTTTCATATCTTTCATCTGAAATTAACCCAATTTCATGTCCTATTGGGGTTAGTCTTAAATCTGCATTATCTTGCCTTAATAATAGTCTATATTCTGCTCTAGATGTCATCATTCTATATGGTTCATTTGTTCCTTTTGTAACAATGTCATCTATTAAAACTCCTATATAACCCTGTGTTCTATCTAAAATTAAAGGCTCTTTACCTTTTATTTTTTGTACTGCATTTATACCTGCAATTAAACCTTGGCATGCCGCTTCTTCGTAACCAGATGTACCATTTATTTGCCCTGCCATAAAAAGTCCTTCTATACCTTTATATTCTAAAGAAAGTTTAAGGTTAGATGGATCTATGCAATCATATTCAATGGCATAAGCTGGCCTAGTAAATTCTGCGTTTTCTAATCCAGGAATAGTCCTATATAAAGCAATTTGTACGTCTTCTGGTAATGATGAGCTCATTCCTTGTATGTACATTTCTTCCGTGTCTAGCCCTACTGGCTCAACAAAAGCTTGATGACGTGGTTTATCGCTAAATCTAACAACTTTATCTTCTATTGATGGGCAATATCTAGGTCCTGTTCCCTCTATAACACCTGCATATAATGGTGATCTATGTAGATTTTGTCGAATTATGTCGTGAGTTTTTTCATTTGTATATGTTAAATAACAATCTACTTGTTCAAATTCCTTTGGTTCGTTTTCAAAAGAAAATGCTTCTATACCTTTATCTCCTTTTTGTACTTCCATTTTACTAAAATCAATACTTCTTCTATTAATTCTAGCCGGTGTACCTGTTTTGAACCTAATTAAGTTTATACCTAATTTTTTTAAACATTCAGATAATTTGTTAGCTGATGCTACTCCATCTGGTCCACTTTCTTTTGAAAATTCTCCTATAAATATTTTTCCTTTTAAATATGTACCTGTTGCTACAATGATAGTTTTTACTTTATAGATTGCTCCTAAGTCTGTTTCTATTGCTGTTACTTTTCCATTTTCTACTTTTATATCTATTACTTCAGCTTGTTTTACTTCTAAATTTTCTTGTTTTTCTAAAGTGTGTTTCATTTCTGCTTGATATTTTTTCCTATCAGCTTGTGCCCTTAAAGAATGTACTGCTGGTCCTTTTGATGTATTTAAC
>CANQTU010000090.1 GCA_947626925.1 uncultured Clostridia bacterium
TGGATGAACTTTATAGAATCGAAACTCAAAAAATGATTTTAAAAGATTTTGAACTAATCGCTATTTGTATTATTTTAGATATTGACCTAAACGAATTAATAAAAGAAATAAAATAACTAATTCATAACCAGTAAAAATTCATTTAGTAAAAGACTAACTATTAATTGTCAATGGTTAGTCTTTCATATAAACTTCATAATATTTCTTAAATATTTCATATGAAGGATTAATTGTTGGTACTACTTCTCCATACTCCAACATCTTTATATAGTGCTTTCCTAGAGATAAATTCTCCACATACGGCAATTATTTTGTCGCTTTTCATAGCTCTCCATTCCATTCTTTATAAAATTCATTTAGATAATCCTCCATATATTGATGTCTTTTTAATGCAATTTCTTTAGCTGCCTTTGTATTCATTAAATCTTTCAATTTTAATAATTTTTCGTAAAAATGATTAATTGAATCTCTTTTTAGCTCTTTGTATTCTTTCTCTGTCTTTATTTCAATTCTCTCTTGTTCAGGATTATATATATTTCTTTTGACTTTTCCTCCATATGCAAATACCCTAGCAATTCCTATTGCTCCTATTGAGTCTAATCTATCAGCATCTTGAACAATCATCCCTTCTTTAGATAAGGATTTTTTATTGTTTATATTTTTACTATAGCTTAAATTCTCACAACTATATGCAATATTTTCAATATCCTCCTTTGATAAAGACTTATACATATCTAATTCCTTTAATGTATATTTAATTTGATTTGATATATTTCCGGTATAAAATTTAGTATCATATAAATCATGGAGTAATGCAATAATTTCAATTAAATATTCATTCGCTTGTTCTTTTTCATTTATATTTAAAGCGTTTTTATATACTCTTTGAATATGCCACCAATCATGTCCACTTTCTTCTGAAATAGTTTTTTCTTTTACATATTTTTTTAATTTTTCTATTTGTTCTTTCATTATTTTCTCCTTTGATTAGCTTGTTCTTGATTAAATTTATATACTAAAAGTGCATGTCTTAATTCTGGTGATATATTACTTTCATCATTAACTTCTTCTAAATTTATCCATTTATATGTATCATGTTCTGTTAATAAAACTGGTCCTCCTGTAACTTCTACTTTAAAATTAAATTGTCTACATTTCTTACAACTGCTTGAAAGATAATCAAACTGACCTATATAACTTGTAACCTTTTTTATAGTCAAATTTGTTTCTTCCTTTATCTCTCTTACAAGAGTATCATAAATATTCTCTCCTTTATTAGCCTTACCTCCTGGTATCTCGTAAATTCCTCCCATAAAATCATCTTGTTTTCTTTTGGCTAAAAAAATTTGACCTTTTTCGTTAGTTATAATAGCTCCAACCACAAATTTCTCTATACCTTGTTCAATAGCTTCCTTTTGTAAAAATTGATAAAATTCCATTTTTTTTCCTCCTTTTTTATAATTCATCAATATTATTAGATACTTTCTTTAATGCTCTTATATATTTATAAACAATTTCTTCATCTTCCTTATTATCCCACACTGGAATTTTTATAACACTATTATAAAAATTTGAAGCATTTTTAAAATCATTTTCTGTATATCTAACCTTGTCTTTATATCTTTCAAACAATAACTCTGGATACTTAAATAATTCCAAATAATTTACAGGGCATGTAGAATTAGGAATATCAACTTCTACTGCTCCCTCTGCAATAACTGCTTCTACAAATCTCTCTCTACTAACATTATTCATATGTTCTGGATGATATTTAATAATCATTGCATACCAACTATTTTTAGCATCTTTTAATGGCTTTAATACTTCTAATCCTTTAATATCTTTTAATTGTTCCATAATAAGATTAGCAAATTTTTGTTTTTGTCTATTTATTTTATCTATTTGTTTAAATTGTTCATATGCTATTCTAATCGCTAATGGATGAGCTCTAAGTTTCATGCCTTTTCCAGTAACTGAATATTTATAAATTGCACTACTTTTATCGATTTCCTTTTTGCATCTTTTATTGTAATGCCCAAGTAATAATGCTCTATCATAAACTTGTTTCTCATTTGTGATTAAAATACCACCTTCTCCTCCTGTAATTATTTTGTTTCCTTGTAAACTAAATATTGCTACATCTCCCCATTCTCCAAGTTTCTTTTCTTTATAACTTCCTCCATGAGCATGAGAACAATCTTCTAGTAGGTATAAATGATATCTATCTGCTATTTCTCTAAGTTTATCCATTTTACAAGGATATCCCCACATATGCGTAACTACAATCGCTTTAGTTCTGGCAGTAATATTGTTTTCTATTTTATCAATATTAATATTTCCATATTCATCACAATCTACTAGTATTGGTGTAGCACCAGTAAAAAATATAGGTGTATTAGTCGCAAAAAAGGTGTATGCAGGGCAGATTATTTCATCTCCACTTTTTAAATCTATCGCATCATACATTGACCATAGTGCTGCTGTACCAGAGCTAGTAACTAATCCATATTTCTTATTATGATATTTAGCAAAATCATCTTCAAATTCCTTAAAAATATTTGAATTATCATATATCGAAATAGTATCATGTAACTGCTCTATAACTGCTTCCTCAATTTTTTTTGTAATCTTAGGGTGTATATATTTCCCTTCTTGGTCATCTTTAAATATACTTTCGCCTCCATTTATAGCCAGTTTCATATTTTCATGACTAAACACACATTTTTTCCCTATTTGATTTATTGCTTCATTCATCTTATTTATCAACCTTTCTGTATCTCTTTCTTTTATTTCTTTTAATATTGATATTTCATCTGCTCTTTTTCTACACACATTAACATAACCGTCGGGTGTTATAAATAAATCATTATACTTATTACAATAGTATGCAGGATTAAATTGCTTTTCTGCATTTGCACAAAATATTCTAGACATTACAATATCAATAATACCATTAGTCATATATTTTTTTGAAATATTTGATGTTTCATAATATTTAAAATTATGTTTCAATAATATATTTTCTACATATTCTAATTTTACAATTTCTTTTTTATTTTCTGTATATAATTCTATAAATTTTATTGATGCACCCACCGTGTTAGCAAAAGATACCATATCCATTATATCTTTTTCAGTATCATTCACTCCTTTGTTTACTACAACATTAAGTCTAATTTTTACTTTAGGATAAATATTTCTGATATATGCAATATTCTTTAATATTCTTTCCATTTTGCCTTTTCTATTTATTATCTTTTCATATTTATTTTTATCTAAAGTATGTAAAGAAAGGTTTATTCGCTCGATATAAGGAATAATGCTTTTGTGATTAAGTAACAATTCCCCATTACTAATTATTGTAATTTCGCCCCCATTATTATAAATTTTTTCTATAATTTCATCTACCTCTTTATTCATTAGTGGCTCTCCTCCAGTCAAGCTGACTTCTTTCCATCCATAAGTTTCTTTACAAACAGAAAATAAATATTCATAGTCTGAACTATTCAAAATACTTTCACTTTCTCTTTCGATTCCTTCTCTATGGCAAAAATAACATTGATAATTGCAATTTTGAGTTATTATCAATCTTAATTCTCTACTCATTATTTACTCCTTTCTTTTTAATATTTTTTGATTGTACTTTAGAATGTTAGACAAGTGTATTATATCACATTTTATGTAAAATTTTCAAATATTTTAAGATTTTGTATGATTTTTGTATGTGTCAAGTAAATGTAGGCAATTTTTTTATCTTTTTTGAAAATATTTTATAATCCAATTAAATTAATTGCTTCAACACTCTTTATTTTTTGCTTTCTTAATAAATCATAGCACTTTTTTTAGCTATAATTCATTTCGCTAAATGTTTTTAATTTTGTTATTTCTTTCATAAACCTATAATACTCCGTTTGTCCATAATGTACTCCTGTCTTTTCTGTTTTTACTTCTTTTGTTAAAAATTTATCTTTCCTCCCTATATTTTTCTTTACATTTTCTTCTATCTCTTTTATCCAATCTCTTACACTTGTATCTATTGGTATTGGTGTTTCTATGTCTTCTAAACTAAATCTTTCATTTAATACACATACTTTCGCTAAGCTATTTGCTCCATGTTCACTAAATGCTTTCCTTCCACTACAAAACCTTTTCTTTAATTTACTAAATATCTGACTTTCTTGTGTTCCCATATTTCTGTATTCTATTCCTTTTGGTGCTTCTGGTACTTCTACTAAATCTTGATACCTTCCTAAATCGTTACTTAGATAACTTTGTAATTTATTTAACTTCTTTACTACTTTTTCTTCTCCACCTAATTCATATTTTAGTCCTTCTATTGCTGCATGTATTTTTTTATATTGTTTAGTTTTTACTAGTTCTTCTATTATATTTCTATATTCTTTTGGTACATCTCTTACTATTTCTTGCATAATGTGAAACTGGTCTTTTTGATATATTCCACCTTTTGCCGTTATTCCTTTTGTCCATTTTGCTCCATCTCCGTTTGTTACTCTTAGTTTTATTTTATTTTCATCATATTGCTGATATACTCTTGCATCTCTTAATTTTGATATCTCTTTTGGTTTCATTATTCCTGCTATATAT
>CANQTU010000091.1 GCA_947626925.1 uncultured Clostridia bacterium
ATAGTCTGATGTTTTATGGTTTTCTACAAATTTATGTGTTTTTCTAACTCCTATTATTAAGTTCCTTTTCATGTCAGCAAATTCTTTGTTAGATTTTTTTCTCATTTCTTCTATATTATTATGGTTTTCAATTTCTACTTTAGGAATGTCTTTGTATTTTTCCATTAATTCTTGTCCTAATGGATAATTGACGACGTCTTTTTCAAAATAAATTGCTTTTGGTTTGAACATTTTTATTTCCTCCTATTTGGAGTTTATTCTAACCAAAAGCAATTTTTAATATTCAATATGATTTTTTATTTCATTTGCAAAGTTATCCATTGTTTTTTCTGTGTAATCATTTTTAAATTTATAATCAAAATCATAAGGTGTGTAATCAATACATCCTGAATCTCGTTTTAAGAAATATTCTTCTGAAATTTTGTCCCTTTCCATTACTCTAATTTTTCGTTCTTCATCTTCTGCTTCAATTAATATTTTTGTATTACATTTTTCCCAATATTTACTAATTGGTAATAAAGCCCATTCTAAAATAATGTATTTTCCTTGTTCATTTTCTAATATTTCATCTAAAATTTCTTGCATATATCCCCAAGTAATTTCTGTTAAAATATCCATTTTTTCTTTGTCTGAAAACACAATATTTCCAAGCTTTTTTCTGTCAATTTTTTCGTCATCATTTAAAATTTGTTTGCCGAAAATTTCGCATAATTTTTTTGTTATATTTTTATTACTTGTGGCTTTATGTCCTATTTTGTCTACATTAACTGTGCTACAATTTATTTTTTTAGATAACTCCTGTGTTAGTGTAGATTTTCCACTTCCAGATTTCCCTGTTATACCTATTATTTTCACGTCTTTCTCCTTTTAAAGATGTTTTTTCTCATAAATTACAAAGTCATAATCTAAATTATTTTTCTCGTCCCTTTTGCCTTTTTGTCTACTTGTTTCTTCCCAAAGTTCAGTATCAATTTTAGGAAAAAAGCTGTCTCCTTCAAACTCTGCATTTATTTCTGTTATGTACATTTTTGTAACATAAGGCATTAATAAATTGTAAATCATACTTCCGCCAATAACAAAATTTTCTTCTTCATTTTCTATATATTCTTGTATTTCTAACATAGAATGTACTACTTGTACATTTTCGTCTTTTATTTCAAAATTTGGATTTTGTGTAAATACTATATGTTTTCTGTTTGGTAATACCTTTCCTAATGATTCAAAGGTTTTTCTTCCCATAATTATAGTATGCCCAGTTGTTAATTCTTTAAATCTTTTTAAGTCTTCTGGTAAATGCCATATTAGTTTATTATCTTTTCCTATAATATTATTTTTAGCTTTTGCTACAATTATACTTAACATGTATTATTTCTCCTTTATTCTGCTACTGGAATCTTACCTAATTTAATTTCTTTATTATATTCATATCCCTGGACTTCAAAGTCCTCTACTTTAAAATCATAGAAATTTTTTGTTGGATTATTAATTATTAATTTTGGATGTACATCTTTTGTTTCTGCTTCTAATAACTTTTCAACTAATGGTATATGTCTATCATAAATATGGCAGTCTCCAATATTATGTGTTAATGTTCCTACTTCTAAACCTGATACTTGAGCAAACATATATTGTAAAGCTGCATATTGCATTACATTCCAACCATTTGCTGCTAACATATCTTGAGAACGTTGACTTAAAATTAAATGTAATTTTCCTTCTTTTACTAACCATTGTGTACCATATACACATGGCTCTAAAGCCATATCTTTTAATTCTGAATGATTAAATATATTTGTCATAATTCTACGGCTAGATTGATCATTTTTTAATAAATATAAAACAAAATCTACTTGGTCCATTTCTTTGATTCCATCTTTTGTTTTAAATTGATATTTTTTTCCCATTTGATATCCATAGGCTTTTCCAATTGTTCCTTCGCTATCGGCCCATTGGTCCCATATATGAGAATTTAAGTCCTTTATATTATTTGATTTTTTTTGCCAAATCCATAGTACTTCATCTATTGCTCTTTTTACTGTTCCACTATTGTTTCTTAGAGTAATCATTGGAAATTCTTTTCCTACATCATATTTGTTTGATACTCCCACTATTGATATATAATTAGCTTCTGTTCCATCTTCCCATCTAGTACGTACATTGGTACCTTCTGAAGAATATCCATTTTTAAGTATTTCTTTACATGTTTCTATAAAATGTTTGTCTGCTTGTGTCATTTTTATTCCCCTTTCTATTGTTTCTTTTTTAGAGTATATCATAAGGGAATTATGTTCGCAATAAATTTTTTTAAAAATTTTTACTAAAACTCCCACTTAGGAACATATTCTTCCTCATGCTCGCCCAATTCCTGCACATAGCCATTTTCAAAATTCAATTCATCAATATAACTTTCTATCTCTTGCCACTCACTTTGATACAATTTTCTATTTAATGTTTTAGTTTCTTTTGCCTTAAAAGTTGGAAAATATTGAGCCATAACACTAACATAAATTTCATTCGGCATATTATCTTTTATCCACTTTAAAACTTTTTTGCTATTTTCTAAATGATTTGGCAAAACTAGATGTCTAATTATAACTCCTTTTTGCATAACACCATTTTCATTTAACTTTGGCATTCCTACTTGATTAACCATTTTCTTAATTGCTTTTGTTGCTGTTTCAAAATAATTATTTACATTGGAATACTTTAAAGCTAAATCATTTTCTGCATACTTTAAATCTGGTAAATATACATCAATATATCCATTTAACAATTTAAGTGTTTCTACTTTTTCATAGCTGTTGGTATTATATACAATAGGAATATGTAAGCCTTTTTTCTTAGCAATTTTTATGGCTTCAATAATTTGTACAACATAACTTGTTGGAGTAACTAGATTAATATTTTCTAAACCTTTTTCCTGTTGCTTTAAAAATATATTTGCTAATTCTTCTACTGTTATATTTTTTCCTTTGCTTTGCTGGCTAATTTCATAATTTTGGCAATATATACAATTTAAATTGCAATTAGAAAAAAAGACAGTACCAGAGCCATTTTGACCACTGATACATGGTTCTTCAAAATGGTGGGTACTATATAAGGCTATTTTTACTTGATTAGTTGCTCTACATCTGCCGACTTTGCCAATATTACGATTTACTTTGCATTCATGCGGACATAATGTACATTCTTCTAATGATATCATTGCATCTCCTCTATTTTACTAACACTTTCAATATATAATTGTTCGTTTTCTTTTCTTAATTTCACTTTCTTTTTTGTAAATTTATCTAAATTGTTTTTTATTAACTCTTTTACACTTTCTTCTTCTAAACTAGAAACTTTTCCTATTTCATCTTCAGCTATATTCCTAATAATTATACTATCAGATTCTGTTTGTGAATAATCTTCTAAATATTCTACAATTTCTATTTCATATCCTGTATCTGTTTTTGTAATATTGTTTAATAAAAATTCATCTTCCTGCTGATCTAGCCCTACACCTGTTGCATAATATTCGTTAGTTTCTTCATTATAAGTTAAATAATCTGTTCCCTCTTCTGGAAAATCTTTTGTCAATTTTTCTCCAAATAATTCTTGTTTTTTAGAATTGATTTGCTCATAAGAAAACTCATAATCTTCTAAATTCTTTTTAACAGCCTCCCAAATCCATGTTTCATCTGCTTGGTTAATATCGTTAAAGCATGGCAGGGCATCACCAGTTATTTCTTTCCACATATAAATTTTTACAAGATAAGTTTCTATTTGATTTATTTCTTCAACACTTATGTTATTATTAGTACTTATTGTTATGTTTTTATAAATTATCATTCCTACAAAGACTAAGATTAAAATTATTATTATAACAACTAGTTTTTTCATCAATTCCTCCATAGTTTGCTTCATTAATTTTTCTGTTCCTATTGTATCATATTTTGGCTTTTTATTTCAAGAGGTTGTTTTTAAGTCTTCTTTAATATAACAAAAACACTATAAATAGCACTATTTATAGTGTTTTACCTATAATACAATTTCTTCTAATTGATTATCAACAAATGGTCTTAACTCTTTCAAAGTGTAACTTAAAATATATAAAGCACAAATCTAAAACCTACTCCTGGGTCTTTGATACCGTGCGCCTCCATACACCCCTCGAAAAGAAGCCGGTCTTACATTCCAGTGGTCTCCACCCCTATGTGCAGGATCGTTAGTCTGGCTCGCATTCTCAACAACTCTCTCAGCAGTACATTCCATTAAATTCCCTTCTAAATCATAAATATTACATACTCTGTCTGCTTCATTTTGTCCTGATGGAGCTGCTGTTTTTTTAGTATGTCTACTTTGTGATGCTTTTTTAATATCATAAATTTGGCCTTTTCCATCTATTTTTCCATCTATAAATGCTAAT
>CANQTU010000092.1 GCA_947626925.1 uncultured Clostridia bacterium
CCTCTCTTTCCCTAAAGATTACCGAATCCCCTATTTTTTGTTTATATTTGCAACTTTTTTTAAATAAGTAATATTAATTTTATAGTAATCAACTACTACATCCATTGGTACTAAACCTCTAGGTAGTCTATATCCTTGTTTTTCTAATTGTTCTATTATTTCACGTTTGTCTTTATCAGCATAATTACGACACTTACCACTAATTTTCATTAAGTCGGTAGAATTAGCCCATTGTTTTTCTGATATCAATTTTAGTAACTCTGATGCCGATAAAATGGTTTTTTTCATGATGCTTGTCCTTTAAAATTCTCTACTTCGTACCAACTACAAGTCCTACCATAAAAATCGTCGCATTGATTACTAATATTACTTATTCTATTTTTATAAGACAAAATAAAATGGATTAAAAAATAACTTACTATTCCTATCAAAACACCTAGTAAAAAATATTTAACCCAACTTTTTAATTTTAATTTTTTCATAATATCAAATCCTTTCATTATATATTTTTAAAAGTCGTCGCAGACTTTCCTAATTTGTGTTATACTCCTATTAGGAAGGAGGTGTCATTTTGAATTTGGATAAATACTATGTTGCTGAATATAGTTTTTCCCAAAATAAATTTCATTGTGATCGTTTAGATGCATCAGTCAATCGAAATAAAAATGCTTGTTTCAATAACCAAGAAATGGATTGGATAATCATTGGAATATTTGACACATGGGAAGAAACTCAAAATTTTATTAATGAATCCGAGAAGAAATTGAAGAACTAAATTATCATATTTCTTCTTTTTTAGTAGTCTTTAGGTCTCATTCTCATAACTTTAACAAAATCATCTATATTCGTAACCAATTCATCTAAACTGTCAACACTTCCACATAAATATTCAACTTTTTCTCCATCTTCAGTTCTTGTTATTTCAACTTCAAATTTTACTTCTTTTTTAGACTCTATACATTTATTTATATTGTTTATTGTTTCAATTACCTTTGTTTCTTCTTTCACTAAATTTTCTAAACTTTTACCTAAACTTTGAAAGTTTTTTATAAATTCTTCATCAATTTTTAAATTATTGTTTTCTTTTATTTTTTCCATATTATATTTCTCCTTCGTTTTGATTTTTAACTGAATCAGCAAATAAATCTTCCAATGTATATTTTTTTTCGGATTTGCTATTGATTAATTTCTTTAAGATATTAGCTTCTTTTGTAGTGAATTCGGCTTTTCTATTAATCTTTAAATTAGCTGTCCCTAAAGATTTAATTTCCAATTCATCTGCAACTTCTTGTTGAGTTATCCCTAAATCCTTTAAAATTTTATTTAAATCTATCATCTTTTTCTCCTTTCTACGAATTTTCGTATATTCGAGTTAAAAAAATAATAATTTTCTTAACTTGTACCCCCATTATATACGGTTTTTCGTATATTGTCAACATAAAATTTACGATTTTTCAAAAAATATTTGATTTTTCGTATATCCAGGTGTATAATTAAGCTTGAAAGGAGAAATATATGCTAGAAGAACAATTAAAAAAAATAATCATAGAAAGATATGGATCGGTTATGCAATTCTCTAAAAAAATTGATGTTCCATACACAACCATTGACACCATTTTGAAACGTGGAATAGACAATTCTAATGTGTCAAATGTTATAAAAATATGCAAAGAATTAAAATTATCTGTAGAAGACATGGTAGATAATAAGAAAATAGCTCCAATTCTAGAATTTGACAATGGAGAAATAGTTGATATTAGTTCAAACATGATTAAAATACCTGTTTATGGTACTATAAAGGCTGGTATACCGATAGAAAGTCAAACAGATATAACTGAATATGTAGAAATCCCAAAAGAATGGACAAAAGGTGGTAAATCTTTTTATGGAATAAAAATTAGTGGTGATTCTATGTATCCTAAATATGATGAGGGAGATATTGTTATATTTGAATATATACAAGATTTTGAAATTGCAAACGGAAAAGATTGTGCTATTATGATAAATGGCAGTGAATCAACATTTAAAAAAGTTTTATTAAATGAACAAGGCATTGTACTACAACCATACAATTTAGGATTGTACGATGTTATGATGTATAGCAACAAACAAATTGAGAACTTACCTATTAAAGTAGTTGGAGTCGCTAGAGAAAAAAGAACAAGATTAAATTAAATTATATATATAGAAAGAAGATGATTGATAATGGGATACTTCGATATAAAAGCTAATTGCAGTATTTGTGGAAAAGATTTAGGACTTTTTACTTTTAGAAGTAGATTACAACTTGCCGATGGATGGTTATGTAGTTCGTGTATAAAAAATGCTGGAGGATTTAAAAAGGTAACAAGAAAAAAAGACACAAAGGAAACTATACTAAAAAAAATGCAAGAGAATAACAAAAAAGATATTGTTCAACAAAAGGATGAAGAATTTATAAAAAAAGAAAAGCCTAAACCACATATAGAAACTTTTCATTGTGTTGGTGAATCTTTTGATAATGAAGACGGAATAAATAGACAAAAAAGAATAAAGCAGATTACACAACATTATAAACGAGACGATTTTATCACTAAAGAATTTTTATATGGTGGATTATCTAATAAAGAAATAATAGAGTTTTACACTTCAATTAGTGAATTTGATGATATTCCTTTTTTGGGAAACATTAAAGAATATAATTATCAAGGAGAAAGAGCTTTTGCAATATATTTACAGGATACTGACAAAAAAGAATATAAAGTAGCTAATATTGCAAGAAAAGATATTGATAGATATATCAACATTATAGAAAACAAAAAAGTAATTAGAACTGGTTTTCTTGTAGATGGTGGAAAGACTAAATATGTTGGACTTAATGAAAACGGAAAAGATGTAGTAAAAACTAAAAATTTAGATTATGGAATCAGAGTTATAATAACTTATGAAAATTTAGAAAAATAAAAAAAGACCTCGTGCAGTAACACGAGATCAAATGAAAAATCACGAAAGTCTACCACGACTAAAACAAAATATCATAGATATAATGCTATTGGATTTTTCTATTACATTATATCAGATTTTCGTGTATAAATCAATAGAAAGGAATGATATAATGCCTGTATATCCAAAGGATAAAAGTAAAAATTGTCAGTATTGGTACTATAGATGTTACTACACTGATATTTATGGAAAAAGAAAGCAAAAAAAGAGTAAAATGTTTAAGGGTAAGAAAGTTGCTAAAGATGCTGAAAGAAAGTTTCTTGAAGAGTCTGAAAAACATGATATTATAGATAAAGATATTTTATTTGAAGTTGTTTATGACGAATGGTTAGAATTAGAAAAAAGAAAATTAAAGTCAACTACCTATTATGGTAAAAAAAATAGAACTAATAAATATATTTTAAGTTTCTTTAAAGATTTTAAATTACATTTTATAAAAATAAATTCTGTTAATTCATGGTATAAAAGTATGGAAGAACACAAAATGTCTACAGAACATAAAAATAAAATTATAGGAGATTTAAAGGCTGTATTTACATATGCAAAAGATAATTATGATTTCGATGGTAAAGTCGTTGCAAAAATTCAAAAATACAGAGTTGAAACTCCAATTGATAAACCAAAGGACTCTGAAATCAATTTTTGGACTTGTGATGAATGGGAATATTTTATAAAACACGTAAAAAATTATGACGATTATGTAATGTATAACTTTTTATATTTTACAGGCCTTAGATACGGAGAATTCTGTGGATTGTTATGGAAGGACTATAATCCTATTGATAAAACCATAAAAGTTTATAAAGCTGGTACTAACAAAACTGAAGAAGGTGGTTTTAAATTAGTTGAGCCTAAAACAAAAAACTCTTATAGAACTGTCGACTTAGATGATGATCTTAATGCAATAATGATTAAGTTCAAAGAAAGAGAAAGTAAAATTTATGGTTTCAATGAAAATATGTTTCTTTTTGGAAATGTAAAGCATACAGCATACACTACTTTTGAAAGACACTTAAACAATAATATTAAATTAGTTCAAAAGGAAGATGAAAATTTTAAAGGTATAACTCCACATGGATTCAGACATTCTCATGTAAGTTTATTGATCTATTTAGGATGTGATATATATGACGTAGCTGAACGCATTGGAGATACACCAGAAGTTGTTGAAAAAACCTATTATCATATGTTTCCTAAGAAGAAAAAAGAAACAGTAACTAAGTTAAATAGCTTTAAATTTAAGACCTAATTAAGACCTATTTTAATTCTAAAAAATAAAAACCCTTATTTTATAAGGGTTAATTACTTATGTGGTGGACCCTGATGGACTCGAACCATCGACCACTCGGTTATGAGCCGAGAGCTCTAACCAACTGAGCTAAG
>CANQTU010000093.1 GCA_947626925.1 uncultured Clostridia bacterium
GTCCTGCCAGGCCATCATCGGCGGGATGCAGCCCGCCTGGACCGGCGTGGACACCTCTCTAATTCTTTTAATCTTACTGGTTTTATTCCTGCTTTTGATAATTTCATTTTTTGAGTTGCAAGAGCATAAGCATATGCTTTTTTTCTCTCTTCTTTTTTATAATTTGCAAGATAAGAATTTGCAGCTAAGAAATCATCTACGGCATTCAGTTTAGCGTCTGAACCTTTTATTATACAATAATAGCATGCAGAAATCTTTCTATATCCTAAATCACCTTTTGTAACACTAAATTTAAGTTTATCTTGTCCTATAATGTTATTATCTGCTCCAGATTTATTTAACTCTTTGCACCAAATTCTATGATATGTTGCTCCATTTAAACTTGCCATCCTTGCATTTTCTTCATCCTCTGTTGTTATATTTTTTGCAATATCATCATAGTTTTTGTCAAGAAATACTAAGTCGTCTGTTGTTACAATTTCTTTATTTTCTGAACTTACAGCAATTGCATATCCGTTATATGTTGTTGTTCCAGCAGGCAAACCTTGCACAAACGAAATACAACAAACATTTGTCAAAATTGTTTCCCACTCTGGCTCTGTTAACTCGGGCATTTGAAAATCTTTATCACTATTTTGAGTATAAATATACATAGACTGAATTAAATTATTAGTAATAGTATTTTTTATTACAGATGTTCTTTCATCATTAAATAACCCTACTGCTCCGAGTTTCTGCTGAATTTCCATTTTTTACTTTTAGTACATTTGAAACCGGCACCATATCTCCTTCCGGAGTTTTTATTCTAACACTTGGATGTTCATCTAATAATTTATTAAACCACTCGGTGAAGCTTTTAGCATTATCATAATAAGCTTTAACTTCTGGATAATCTGCTTCCGATGCTCCTGCAAGCTCATTTAATTCATCTTCTGTTGCAAGATATCCAGCTCTAGATATATAATATCTGGCATTTGAATCCGAAAAATAAACTGTAACATAATTATCTAATGAATAGTTTATAGTTAAAACTTGTGAACCTGAATCATTTAAATATTTTTTCGAATAATAAACATATGGTTTAAGTTCATGCGTAAATACATTATTTCCAGTTCCATCCCATACTCTAGTTGGCGTATAAATATAGTATCCATCATATAATGTAAAAAGTAAAGCAGGAACATAAGATACAATAAAGCTCTCGCTACTTCCTGTAACACCTAATTGTGTTGCAAGACTTGAATAAAATACGTTTCTTGCAGCCTCTATATCTCTAATTTTTGAATCTGCAACTGCAGAATAATCACTTGAATTTGTATTCAATTCAAAAGCAAGCATCATTTCATGAGTTGCATTAATTAGGAAACTGTCATAGTCTCCCCTAAGCGATGCAGCATCAACTTGTAGACTTACAAAAACCGATAATACAAGAACTATCGGAAGTGCAAGTGCTAAGAATATTATAATTAGATTTGATAATTTCATACTACATCCTTTCTTTCCTTAGTAAATTAATGAAAAAGGCCTTTATCATATAGTTTGATAAAGACCACTCTTTTTTTATTTTCCTGTTCCGTCCGTTGTAACAATACCTGAAAGAGAACCTACAATACTATATGCATCATTTCCAGTTAAACCATAAAAGAAGTTCTTAAGCATTTGAGATATTGTATTATTTGTATTAGAAGCCTTTACTGTTAATATATCTCCCTCTTTCATAATATAAACTCCGATTATTGTTTAATTCGTCTATTATTTGAGTTGTATATATTGAATAGTAAATGTTTTCTCCTATTTTTGTTTCGCCAGCTACAAGACTTCCTTTTTTAGCTGGATTATCGTCTAATACTTGTACTTCTATATCCAAATCATAAGTATTTCCTGTGGAATTTAAAGTATTCATAAGTTTAGTATAATTTGCCTCAGTTATTTTTCCTATGTTTCGTGAGTTGTTAACAAATTCTGCAACTGCAGTTTGAACTGTAAGCTCAGATACATCATCATTTCTCTCTGATATTGCCATCATCGGGAATATGAACATAAGTATTGCAGCGAGTAATATTGTAACAACTGTTATTAATGAGTCTCCCACTTGCTTTTTCCTCCTTTTATTCCTATTTTGCAATTATTTTTCTTTGTATATAATTTCTCTTTGTATTGTTTCTCTTGTTCCGGTGTGTTATTAATTTATCTTCGCCCTCTTGATAATATGTATTTGCATCATGTAAAACTAAATATTCTACAAACTGTGTGTTCATGTCAAAAATATTTAAAAGTCCTTTTGTACTTTCATGGTTTTCTCTATAACAAGGTATATGATTTGGGACATTTGTTGAAGGTGCTTGCTCTCCTGGAGGATTATCATTAAAATATGCTTGTATTCCGAGATAAGTCTGAGTCTACCCTCTGAGCAATTAATGCATCTGTTCCTAACCAATAAGCATTGAATTTTGTTCTATCGTTATTTGCATATTGATCTTGCCCATAAATTCTTTCAAAAAGTTCACCTAATATTTCATCACTACGGTCTAAATTTTCTGTTAATAAATTACTTCCTGTTGGTGCTAAAACCCATTTATTAAGTTCCTTGATATGATCTAATTTTGTCTGTTTTGTAACCCTTGTGTCATCAAAATTTGCACATAAACTTTCTGTGTTTGAACTAAATCTAGTAACTATATCCCCATCTTTATCTATTATAGTTACAGAGTAACTTTCTATAGCATATCTATATAGGGCTGGAATTATGCTTTCTAATGTTACAATTCTATTGCCATTTGCATCTATTATCGTATCATCAGGATTTTTCACATATGTAAAATATTCTGCTTTATCACCTTTTAAAATTGCATCTGTTGTTACATTAAGAACAAGGTCTACCATTATAAATAGCAGAACACATGCGAGTAAAAAAATGAATACACCAAATACAAAGTGTAATGCATCCGAGGCATTTTCCATATCTTCTCTAGATTCCTTCCAAAAGTTTTATGTTTTTTTGCTATATAATTATAACTTAAGTATCACTTGTACCAGTACCTGTTCCAGTACCTGTTCCAGTTCCTGTTCCTGTGCCTGTACCAGTACCTGTTCCAGTTCCTGTACCGGTTCCAGTGCCTGTGCTGCTTCCACTCTTTGGTACTATCTCAATTTCATTAATTTGTCCATTATCAGCAGTATAACATTTTACATCATATTTTTTAGAATTTACTATTTCCTGTCTAATATTATCTATTTCTCTAGGTACATTAGTTGTTGTTCCATTATATATAATAGATACTAAATCATCAGGATTTTTAGAATTGCTTGTATTTACAATGTTTAACAAACTTTTTACATTAGATCCCCTTTGATCTGATTTTTCATAATTTGCAAATTGTTGGTTAAATATTTCAACAGCTTGAGCATCCATTGTAGATTCTGCTCTATCTGTTACTGAACTTGCTGCATTTATTACGAAAATTCCTATACTTATTAGGATAATTGAAATTAATATAGCTCCTGCTATAATTAATGCTTTTGATGCGTTTTCCATAAAAAACGTTCCTCCTTTGATTAATATTTTTTTGTTTTCTTTTATATTTTAACATTATTTTGCATAATGTCAATATTAAAATCATATTTTTTTAAAGTTCTAGCTGTTTCACTTCTATTTTCGATATTCTGCCTAAACCGTTATATTCTATATTTGTACACTCAAATGCAATTAATGAAAAGTTTGTAATAAATCCTTCTAATCCCGCTTTTTGAAGTGCTTCCATTGGTCGTTTTACTTCAACCTGTTCACCTTTATCATTTTGGGTTAACAAAATGACATCTATTTTTATTGCATACATTCCGGTCATCTATGTATTCTGAATTTTCATCTTTTTTTATTTCATATTTTTCGTTATTATCTATTGCCTTATTTATAATAGTCAATATATCTGCTCCATATATTTCTTTTCCCTTATATTGTTCAAATTGACTATTAAATTCTTTAACATTATTAATTTTCATGTTATTATTACTTATATTAACTAAAACAATAATAAGTATAATAAATAAAATTAATAATATATATATAACTGTTTTTTTCATAATAACCCTTATAATATTATAACATTATTTTTTATTATTCGCAATATTTTTATCTTTTTTTTATATTTTTCTTTTTATTTTTGATACATTCTAAATGTAATTGATGTAATTCTTCCGGTCTAATTCATTATATGTTATCTCTTCACTTTTAAAAGTGAAATAATAATTTTCTGGTGTTCCACTAAAATAATATGCAAGAATTTCTTCTGCTGTTTTTGTATAACCGTTTATATAACTTGAAAAAGAGCCT
>CANQTU010000094.1 GCA_947626925.1 uncultured Clostridia bacterium
AGTGGAAATGTGTTGTTAAAACTATTTTATAGTGGTAACCACATTTTCTGTGGCTCTCATTTTCTATTTATATTATACAAGATTTATTTGAAAATGTCAAATATATTATTATACATTTTCTATTATTTTTTAAAATTTACAAACGCAATCCCAGTTACATTAAAAATTATTTCATGAGTTTCGTAAGCATTGATAATTATTTACTAAAATGTCAATTTATGATATACTTTTAACAATTACAAAATGAGGATTAATATATTATGAATAAATAAGATAAAGAGTAATTATATTGGAGGAAAACTAAGATGAATATAGGAATAGATATAGATGGAGTTTTGATGGATGATGATACATATAGATTAGATACTATAACAAAATACTGTTATGAGAATAATTTGCCTGATTTAGATAATCCATATGGGTATGAAAGTAAATGCAATTGGTCAAATGAAATTAAAGAAGAATATAGGCAAAAATATTATTTTGAATATGTAAAAAATATGCCTGCAAGAGCTTTTGCTTCAAAAGTAATTAAAAAATTACATGATGAAGGTAATAAAATAATAATTATAACTGGAAGATATAAAACGCAAGAAAAATCAAGTATTGGAGAACAAATGAGAAAATATACGGTAAATTGGTTAAATAAAAATAACATTATTTATGATGAAATTTGTTATGCTCGTTGTCCTAAAACTAAAGAGATAAAAGAAAAAAATATAGATATAATGATAGATGATAGTCCAGAGGTAATACCTGAAATAGTTAAAATTACAAAAGTATTATGTTTTGATAATAGGTATAATAGAGATTTAATATATAACAATATGACAAGGGTATTTAGTTGGTTTGATATTTACAGAAAAATTAAACAAGTATAGTTTTTGGGCTATACTTGTTACTTTTCTCTATATTATTACTTCAAATATATACTTATAGTTATTCATAAAGAATTAGTGCTAAGATTAAATGGATTATATGAAGATATGACGTTTTGCCAATTAAAATAAAAGACTAACTAAAAAGTCAGTCTAATAAAGTTTTAAAGTATCTTCTATTACATATGATACAGGCAAAACAGTATCATTGTCTGTTTCTATATGAAAATTTGTATTATTATCTTCACCTTTAAAAACAGATACGGTAATAGTACCTAGCTTTTCCAATGTAAACACCTCTTTTCTTTTGCAACTTATATAATATAGCACATATAAAAAGAAAAAGATGTCGAAAAATGTAAAAGAGATTTAGTTTTTTACTAAATCTCTTTAAAAAATTTATATTCATTACCAGTTAATGTTTTTCCTCTATAAACATAGCCATTATAAATACCACCGTCATCACTATTTAAGTTAACATTTAATTTCATATTATATAAAAATTTCTGATTTAAATTATTTACAATATGAATTTGAAAACTTAAACTATAATTAATATCATCTAAATTTATATTAGCTTCTTTCAAAACTTTACCATTGAATGAAACTGTATTAGCATCTTGAGAAACAGAATAATTAGTCAAAATATCTTTATTTAAGTACCCTAAAGAAATAGGGTTTGAACAATCTGTATAAAAAGTAGGGTTTGAATAGTCATTGTTTTCATTCTCTTGGTTTGTGTTAACAATATTAAAATCAATTCTATTATTTTCAGGCTCTTTAACATCTTCATATTTGCCGAAACTCAAAGGATTTTTATAGTTTAAGATTTTAGTTCCTATATTTCCATTAGAAGAAGCTACTATATTATCAATATATAATTCTTTTATTGTGTTCTCATTTGTTAATTCAGAAATTGTACTGGTGTTATCAATAAAAATTGAAATATCAGTAAATTGACTAATACTCATATTTTTTAAAGACAAGTCATCTGAGTTATCAATAGCATTAGCACTACTATATAGTAATATTTTTTGAACATTGAAAATAGAATTTTCATTTTCATCTGCAATTTCAATCATTTCGTTAGCAAAAGCATTTCTAGCAAATACAACTGAAAACACTAAATTATAATACAAAAGAAAGACAACAAAAAGTGCAATAATTAAAATGGTAAATACTAATCTTTCATTTTTTATTTTAAGTTTCTTCATTTCGTAATCTCCCTTCTATTGTAAGCATCAACAGACTTAATTATTAAGTCTGTTGTACAATGTTTCCATATATTTATATACTTTTGTATGCCAATCGCTATCACTTGCATATCGAGTATTTACACCACTTAAAGTAGGTCCATTATAATACCAAGCAGCAGCTGTTTCTCCATCATATATTTTAGTACCAGATGGATTTAAATAATATTTTACTAAAGATTTAGCAACTGTTTCGATACCTTCTGAATATTCACTAAATTCCATAGAAGATTCATAAGGAGAAGAATCATAAGAACCATATCCAAACAAATTCTTTTTATCTTCAGCAATTTGAGAAGTTCCCCAACCACTTTCATGTATAGCAATTGATGCTAAGAAAATACCATTAATGTTATATTTCTTTTCAGCATTATAAAATGCTGTATAATTATCTTGGAAAATATTATTTCTATCATTTGGTAGATTAGTGAATATCTTTTTATAATCATTTAAAGTAAGTCCACTAGTTCTATTTAATTCCATATCTATATTAACTTTAATTAATATTCTTTGAATTCTATTCTTTTCAACAATATTTGGAGTTGTATAAGCAGATGTTAAATTAGAAGTTTTTATATATCCTTCAACATTATCAAAAGAAACTTTACACCATTCTTCACTTGGTAACTCTAATAATTTTACATCTAAACTTTTCTTAACTTCTGCAACATCTTTAGCTTTATCATCTGGTGTTTCTTTTAAATTAGCAGTATTTACGAAATATACAATATCACCAATATGTATTTTGTGCTTAGCTAAGAACTCAGAAGTACCAATATCTATTTTTTTAGAAACTGGTTCAGAAAGTGTTTCCTTGCTTAAAATAATTTCTTCTACAAAATTACCATTTTCATAAGTTTTAACAGCTGTAACATTTTCTTTACCAAGAACACCTTCTTGTGTTACCACTTCTTCACTTTTTGGAAGAGTTGGATTATTATTATACTCAGTTAAAAACTCTACATCACGTTCTTCAGTAACTTGCTCTTTTACTCTATCCATATCAGCATTTTCAGAAATAATACTTTGCATATTTAAACGGTGACGATTTAATTCATACTCTGAAATAGCTTGTACATCTTCTTCTTTTGCATAACTTTGAGTAAAAGAAGTATTTTTTGGAAAGAAAACAGCTAGTCCAACAATTAAAATAGCACAACCTATTATAATATGTGAGAGTTGTAAATCAGAATTTCTATTATAATGTCCCATATTAAAGCGATTAATACAAAAAGGAAATGAAAAACTTCTATTAGTTCTAATTTTTACAGGTTTATTACGTTTTTTAAATTTCGTATTTTTTTCATTAGGTTGAGTATGCTGTAATTCTTGTAACTCCCTAAAAACATCAGACAAGTTTCTGTTATTATTATCATCTAACATAACAAATCTCCATTTCTAACATTTATAAAATAAAATAATACACATTTATTATACAATAATCCTTAGAACTTGTCTACAAAAAAAGACAAAAAAGTTTTGGATATTTTTGGTGTCCCGTTCTGGGACAGGCACAAGTGTACCCATTTTGTCCCTTTTTGGGACAGGTCTGTTTATATTACACCTAAGATAAAAAAATCTTTGGTAAACTATTGCCAAAAGCAAAAGCATAAGGTATAATCTAAATATAAAAATAAAAAAGAGGAAGAAACAAATGAAAAAAATAGAAGCTAGAAGCCTTGAGGCTGTACACACACACACACACACACCTTATGTTTACTAAATAAAAAAATAAATAAAATAGAAATAAGAAAGATAGTAGATAAGACCTAGAAATAGGTGTTATTTGCTATCTTTTTTGCGTTAAAAAAGTTTTTAAGTTTAAAAATATATTTTAAATAAGAGGAGGAATAAAAAATTATGAAATTAAAACACAAAAAAGAAAGAAAATCACAAAAAGGTATAACATTAATTGCATTAGTTATAACAATTATTGTTTTACTTATACTTGCAGGAGTAAGTATAGCAACGTTAACAGGGGATAATGGAATACTAACAAAAGCTCAAACAGCAAAAAAAGAGACAGAAAGAGCAAGCGAAGAAGAAAGAAAAGATTTAGAAGAATTAGAAGAATTGTTATCAAATGAAACAGTAGTAGAGCAAGTTACAGACAAAAATCCAGGACAATTAGAGGAGGAAAATGGAGAAAA
The DNA here is from genome assembly GCA_947626925.1 of uncultured Clostridia bacterium. Classification (GTDB taxonomy): domain Bacteria; phylum Bacillota; class Clostridia; order TANB77; family CAG-508; genus CAG-269. Next base: position 4,282 of record CANQTU010000094.1, read on the forward strand.
AGT
>CANQTU010000095.1 GCA_947626925.1 uncultured Clostridia bacterium
CAGTTAAACAGTTAGAAAATTTATATAAAAATTTAGCAAAAAAAGGAGAATAAAAATGAATATACTTTATTCAACTGATGAAAATTATGCAAAAATATGTATGGCATCAATATGGTCTTTGTTAGATTCAAACAAGTTTGTTGAAAAAATGAAAATATATATAATTGATAATCAAATAACAGAGAGTACAAAAAAAGAAATGAAAGATTTAATTGAAAATAAATATAAGAGAGAACTTGTATTTATTTCATGTGAAGAAATATGTAAAGATTTAGAAAAAGAAAATGATTTTCCAATTTCAGCTTATGCAAGGTTGTTTATACAAGATAGTATAAAAGAAGAAAAAATTATATATATAGATTGTGATACATTAGTTAAAGGAAATGTAGAAAGTTTATGGAACTGTAAGTTAAAAGGATATTGGATTGGAGGAATTCAAGACCCATTGCCAAATTATTTAAAAGAAGCAATTGAAGTAGATGACCAAGAAAGATATATAAATTCAGGAGTATTATTGATAAACCTAGATAAATGGAGAGAGATTGATTTTAAAAGCAAGGTAATAAAATTTATTAAGGAACATAATAAAAATGTAGTACATCATGACCAAGGTATTATAAATGGTATATGTAAAGGGAAAATATTATATTTAGACCCAAAATATAACTTAATGCCAGAAATGATTATGATGAATGAAAAACAATTAAAGAAATTATATAAAATGGAGAAGTTTTATAAAGAAGAACAATTACAAAAAGCAAGAGAAAACCCAGTAATAGTACATTTTATTTCAAAATTTTATAACAGACCATGGTTTAAGGAATGTACACATCCATATAAAGATGAATTTTTAAATTATTATAACAAAGTAAATGGGGAAATAACAAGTAAGCCATTAAATAAAAAAGTAAAAATGAGAAAATTTGCATTTCAATACTTTCCTTTTGGTATGTATGTCGGAATTGAAAGAATATTAAATTATAAAAGAAAGAACCAAATATAATATGAAAATTTTAATAATAAGTCCAGGAGTTGTACCTGTTCCAGCAATAAAAGGTGGAGCGGTAGAAAACTTAATAGAAATGTTGATAACAAGTAAAGAAATAACCAAACAACATGAAATAACAGTATATTCTATATATGATGAAGAATTGAATAAAAAAATAAAAAATATAAATTGTAATTTTAAATTTATTTATTCAAATAAAAAATTATATTTTATTAAAAAAGTTATAAGACATATTATAAATAGAGTTTCACCTAGGTATATTGGAAATCAATTTATACATAGTGTTGCAAAAGATATGAAAGAAAATAAGGAAGAATACGACATTATCATAATTGAAAACGAACCACAATATGGAAAAATTATAAAAAAAATAAAAGGAAAAGCAAAACTTATATTACATTTGCATAATGATTATTTAAATGTTGATACAAAAAATGCTTCAGAAATGAAAGAAGATTATAATTCTATATATTGTATTAGTAAATATTTAAAACAAAGAGTTGATGATATATCAATTAATGATAAGCAAAGAGGTAAATCTAAAGTTTTATACAATGGAGTAGATATAAAAAAATTCAATCCAACAAAATACGATAAAAAAGAATTAAGGAAACAATATGGATTTAATGAAAATGACTTTATTTTTATGTATTCAGGAAGATTAGTACCTGAAAAAGGTGTAAAAGAAATGATACAAGCTTTTTGCAAAGTAAAAGATAAAAAATGCAAACTTTTAATTCTAGGTAAGGGAAAAGAAGAATTTACAAAAGAATTAAAAGAAGTAGCAAAACCTAAGATAAATAAAATTATATTTAAAGGATACATGGATTACGAAAAACTTCCACAAATATACAATATAGCAGACATAGGAATTGTTCCATCTATATGGGAAGAACCATTTGGATTAGTTGTAATAGAGTTTCTAGCTTCGGGAAAGCCATTAATTACAAGTGATAGAGGTGCAATAAAAGAAATTGTTGAAATGCAAAAAATTTGTGGAGAGATTATTAAAAAAAATAAAAATTATATAAAAAATTTAAAAAAAGCAATAGAATTCTACACAAGTATATCAGAAAGAGAAATGACAAAAAGGAGTATAAATGCTTTGAATAGAGCAAAAGATTTTACAAAAGAAAAATATGCTCAAAGATTTTTACAATTAATTAAGGAGGAGCAGAGTGAACAAAAGAACTAATATATTATTAAGTTTATCTATGTTTATAAGTGTTATGCTAATTTTCTTTAATGGAAAATTAGGAAATCTATATATAATACAAGCAGTATCTTGCGGATTAGCGATAATGACGTGTAATATAAGTAAACTTAAGATAAAAAAAGATTCATTAATATGGATATTAGCAGGAATTGTATCAATGCTTTCAATAGCTATATCAAAACAAAAAGAGACAACAATACCATATGTACTAACAATACTTATGCTAATAATGATAAAAATTATATATGAAAATCATGATAAATGGCAAAAAAAATTTATAACGCTGATGACAATTGCTAGTGGAATAAATGTTTTTGCAACAATAATTCAATTAATATTTCCTAACATTATAGCAAATATAAATAAAGTATTATTAACAGCTGAAGGTTTTGCACAAAATCAAATGTTTTTTTCAGCAGGGGCTTACGCAGGAATTAATATACAAACAGCAGCAAATGCATATTTTATAGCAATTTTTATAGGAATAACATTTGTACGAATAGTATTGAAACCAAAACAAAAAGTAAATATTATATTATTAATGATTGCTATTATAGCTTTATTTATAACAGCTAAAAGAGGAATACTTATATTTACTTTAGTTTCTATGATTTTTGTATACATTTTTTTATTAAATAAGAATAAAAAAGATATATTTAAATATTTAATAATATTAATGTTAATAGGTACTATAGGATATATAGCGGTTATAAATATTCCTGAAACACAAATAATTTTTGATAAATTTACTAGATTGGAAGAAGCTAATGATGTACTAAATGGTCGAGATTATTTATGGAAGCAAAGTTTAAATGTATTTTCAGAAAATAAAGTTTTTGGAGCTGGAATAGGGTATGTAAATTTTTTGCTAGGAGATGCACCACATAATATATATATACAATTACTATCTGAAACAGGAATAATTGGATTTATTACATATATTATGGCTATTATTTCTTCGTTATTGATATCACTTAAAAAAGCTTCAGTAGTTTTAAAACAAAAAGATGAAAGCAACAAAATATATTGTAGTTTTTCAATATTTATGCAACTCTTATTTATAACATATGGATTTACAGGAAATCCATTGTTTAGCAATATATTTTTTACACCGTATATTATAGCTATCGCAATGATCAATGGCATTTCAACAGAAGGAAGTGAAAAAAAGAATGAAAGTAGGAATAATTACATATCATAGAGCAAAGAATTTAGGGGCTATGTTACAAAGTTATGCATTACAGCAGACAGTAGAAAGAAATATTGGAGATTGCGAAATTATAGATTATAGAAATGAAAATATGGAAGAAGCTTATAAAGTTAAGAAGATAAATGAAATTAAATCTATAAAGGGAAAACTAAAAAATATATTATTAAATAAGAAAAATACTGAATTTGAAAAAGTAAGAAATGAATTTAATAACAATATACAAAAAATATCTGTCGAAAAATATAATAAAAGCAACATACAAAAAGCAAATGATATTTATGATTTATTTATAACAGGAAGTGACCAAGTTTGGAATCCAAAATTAAATTATAACGATAATAATTATTTTCTTAATTTTGTAACAGACAATAGAAAGAAAAACTCTTATGCTGCAAGTTTTGGAACAAATATACTTGAAAGTAAGGAAAAAGAAGAAATAAAGAGAGAACTAAAAGATTTTAATAAGATTTCAGTAAGAGAAAAAGAAGGAAAAGAAATAGTAGAAAAATTAACCAACAGAAATGTTAATTTAGTTTTAGATCCTACATTACTACTTAATAAAACGCAATGGGAAAGTATAATAGAAAATAAAAGATTGGAAAAGGATAAATATATATTTGTATATACAATAGCATCCACACCAACAATATTTGAATTTGCAAAAAACTTAGCAAAAAAAACAAATTGTAAGTTAATCTATTTTAATAGTAGTTATAAAAAACATATTGGAATGAAAAATTTAAATAAAGTATCTCCACAAGATTTTTTAAACTATATAAAAAATGC
>CANQTU010000096.1 GCA_947626925.1 uncultured Clostridia bacterium
CCTTTTCTTCTGCACTACCCATCATATATTTTACACCTAATACAACTAATACAATAACTGATATTACAGATGCTGCTGTTGAAACGATACCTAAAACATTATTTCCTATGTTTTCAACGGCATTAATTCCAGCACCACCCTTATCTGTCTTACCTGTAAATTTGCTTGGATCTGGTGCAACTGTAGTACCTGCTGCTAAAGATAATGTTGAATACATTATTCCTGACATAGTTATACCAAACATCATAATTTTTTTACTTATTTTTTCCCATAATTGTTTCATTGTTTTCCCCTCCTCTATTTTTATATGTTAATTTCCTTTTTGGAATATTAAAAACTACTTACCATTACTATTATACCATTAAAAAACATTTTTTGCAACTTTTTAATAAATTTGTTAAATATTTGTTATATATTTGTCATATTTTATATTGTAGATGCCAATTCGGAAAACACTATATATACAACTTGCAATAAATTACTAATTCCAAAGACTATTATAGCTCCTATACAATAAGGCAAAAGTGTCTTTTTGTATTCTGCTTTTTCCTCTATACTACCTGCCATATATTTTATTCCTAATGCTATAAGACAAATAACTGAACACAATGATCCTACTACTTGAAGTACACCTATAATAACATCTGCTTTCTTAGTAAACTCTGATGATACATCTTGTTTTTTTGCATAATCTTCCAATGTAGTTCCTAGGTCACTTTTTACACTTGCATTGACATATGTACTTATTGGTATTAAACATAATATTAAAAATAAAATTATTATTTTTATAACATTATCTTTTCTTATATATTTCATATTTTTATCCTCTTTTCACACCTTTATACTTCACTTAATATTATAATTACTAATTTCCATATACCAAATCCACCAAATACTACTATACATCCTACTAAATATGGAACTAACATTTTCTTTACTTCCACTTTTGCATCAATGCTTCCTGTCATATATTTAATTCCTATAATAAGTCCTACAATAATGGCTACTGCAGCACCGACTGTTGCAAATATGTTAAACATAGTCGTTGAAAAGCTCTCTAATTTTCCTTCTTCATATATTTTAGTAGTATCTCCTGATGTTACAAAACTATCTGCATCTTTTATCATATCATCTAAATTATCTCCTGCACTACCACCTGTTCCGTCTTTAGATGGTGCTTGATATATATTTTCATTTTGACCTACTACTTGTTCGTAATCATCATTTATTGCATTATTTAATAATGTTTGTTCATCTTGTGATGATACCGTTTCACCATTGCCTGTAGCTTGATAGTTTTCATCACTACCTTTACCAATTGTATCAAATCCTTTATTTTTTAATTCTTCTACTATTTTGTCTAATATTTCATCAATGTCTTTTTTTTGTTTATCTGTTACTTTTTCTTTTGTCTTTATTGCTTGCCCTTGTGCATAAATATCAATTAACTGTTGTTCAGTATAATTTGAAAATATTGCATCCTTTATATTTGTGTCATATGCTTCAATAGTATATTTACTTATGAAATCATCTGCTTCATCTTTATAATTTGCTGTTCCTTTTGCATCTGCTTTTATTTTCATTTTTATAGTTTTTTCTGTAGTCTTGTCAGTTGCATAACTTGTATAAAATGTTTTTGATTCACCTTCAACTTCTACAGTAACCTTCAATTTATTTGGAACTCTATCTTTTGTACCAAATCCTAATTCAACAGATTTTCCTGCTTTATAAGACTTTGCACTTTTTCCTGCGACTCTTAACAAGTTTTTAGTCTTACCATCTTCACATATGGTTGCTTTGAATGCCAATTCTTTATCCGTATTTCCTTCAAATACATGTAATAAAAATGTATACGTTTTCATAGTTAGCGTTCCATAATTATATTCAAAAGATTCTTCTTTCCATTTATATTTTATAGTTACATCTGTAGATGCTTGTACTTCATGACTAAAAAATCCTGTAAACAATATAAATGAAAATAATACAATCAATACATTTATAACTTTTTTCATATGTTATCACCTTCTTTTATTTCTTCTATTTTAATTATACATTATTTTTCTTTTTTTTACAATATTTTTCTTTATTAACTTTTATATATAAAAATAGTATAAAGAACTATTCTCTATACTATATATTTAAAATATAATATTCTATTCTCCCAACATTTCCAGTTTTTTTCTAAAATCTACTTGAAAATTTAAGAAAAACTTTTTTATTTCTTCCCAGTTATATTCCACAAAAGTTTTAGGTAATATTTATTGTCTCTGTTATATTTTTTAATAAATTATATCTATCTTTATCAATTACATTCCAATACATTAATTATTTATCCTCCAATATTCGTAATTCATTGCCTTTATCCATCTATAATATGCCATTTCTTCTTTTTTTAAATTAAATTGTTGTCTTAAATAGTTTGCAACTAATGGTTTTAGATTTCTTGAATTTCTTGCTACGTCTTCTATATCTTCATTGCTATAATTAGCTTTTATCCATCTTATTTCTTTTAAATCTCCATAACAATATAATCTTGATATAATATATCTTTTATTTTTTTCTTTATCTAATTCTTCAAATTTAGTATCCCAAAAATATTTTTTTAATTCTATTGGCATAATTTCTCCTTTAAATACTTTATTTACAAATTTACAAAAAATTGTAGTATACCATATATAGTATACTACAATTAATATATTTTTACAACTATAAAATAATTTTGGCGGAGATGAGAGGGTTCGAACCTCCGCGCCGGTATTACCGACCTAACTGTTTAGCAAACAGTCCCCTTCACCACTTGGGTACATCTCCTTGATTAATAAATAAAAATTAGACATATAGACTATGTCTAATTTTTATTATTTGGCGGAGAGGGTGGGATTCGAACCCACGGTACGCTACAAACGCACGCCAATTTTCAAGACTGGTGCCATAAACCAACTCGACCACCTCTCCAAATCATTAGACAAATGTCCAGCGACAGTATTTATATTAGCATTTTTCTAAACATTTGTCAATACTAAATTTTGGTTTTTCTCCTATTTTATCATAATAATATTAGTATTATAATTTTTATTTTATAATATCATTTGTATCTATTGCTTTTTTTAGTGCTTGTTGTTCTTCTTCTGAAAGTGTATATGAAGACTTTCCGTTTTCTACAGGTTTTGCATAAATATTAGACATTTCTCTAGAATAAATACCATTTAATACTACACCATTATTATTTTCATCTAATAAAGCCAATGCAAAACTTAAATCGCTTCCTGTATCTTTGAATGCGTTATATCTTACCATTCCTATTTTTTGTAGACATTTTGTTAAATCATTTTCTATGTTTTTAATATTATTTGTTATTTCCGCATTTTGTTTTTCTACTTTTTCTACACGATACATATAAGTTTCTAAATCTTCTTGTAATGTTTCACCATTTCCTAATTTTTTCATAAAATTATTATATCTTTTATTAAGTTTTGCAAATCTAACTAATAAAATTATAAAACCTATTAATAAAATGATTATCAAGGCTACCATAGATATTTGAACATTGTCTGTTTTAATTATTTCCATTATGTTTTCCATATATACCCTCCTTTTGATTATTTTATTAATCCTAAAATTCTTTCTAAGTCATCATTTGATGTATATTCAATTATTATTTTTCCTCTTCTTTTTCCTGCATCTAATCTTACTTTTGTTCCAAAAAAGCTTTGGAAGTTGTCTTCTATATTTTTATATAAAATGTGATTTCTTTGTTGTTCTTCTTTTGTTTCTTTTATTCGTGCTTTTTTCTCTACTTGTCTTACAGTTGAGCCTCTTTCTAACATTTGTATTGCAGTTTGATATTGTTTTTCTGGGTCTGTTATTGCTAAAAGTGCTTTACAATATCCTTCAGATATTTTTCCCTCTTTTGCCATTTCTAATACACGTGGCTCTAAATTTAAAACTCTTACCCAATTAGCAATAGTACTTCTACCTTTTCCTAATTTTTTAGAAACTTCTTCTTGTGATAAACCATAAGTATCAATTAAAGTTCTTATTCCCATTGCTTTTTCTACTGGATTTAAGTCTTCTCTTTGCATATTTTCTATTAAAGAAATTTCTGAGTTTATTCTTTCATCATCTTCACGAATAAT
>CANQTU010000097.1 GCA_947626925.1 uncultured Clostridia bacterium
AAATAAATCTTATCCAAATACTAACCACAGAGTAATGCAAACAATGCTTATATTTACAATAGCAGTATCTTTTGAAATAAAAGCAGGAAAAATTACAAAAGATAAATTTATAAATATAAAAGACAACGAAGAATATAAATCTATATTAGTATCTTCTAGAATTTTAATGGATAATAGGCAATTTTATATTAAAGAATTCGATAATAATTACTATTACAATTTCAAATGTGATTATAGATTCTTTAAATTTATAGAATATTATGTTAGAACACGTATTTTTGATATGAGAATATTTAAAGACAACATGGAAACAATTAGAAATACAGTAGATACAGAAAACTTGCCAGGATATAAAAGATTATTAACAGAAGAATATTGGAAAATTTCTGATGACCAATTTGATGGTGTAATACAGGAAGTAATAGATGATGTAAAAGAAGGAAAAATATCTTTAATTGATACAGTTAAGTTATTTGCTTATTTTAGTTATTTTTCTAGAAAAGGTTTAATTGAATATGATTTAAAAACATTAAAAAGTGTGTTTTTTACAGGAATGAATATAGCATCTTTAAATTCAGAATATTGTGAAGATCCAAACAAAGAATTAAATAAGATAGCAATTGATGAAGTAGGCGAAGATATGGAGGAAATTCTAAAACACTTTGATATGCTAAATAATCAATTATTAGATAAAATGTACAAAGAAAAAGCAGACGAAATTATGAAATGTATTCCAATGAAAATGGAACAATTTTATGAAAAATTTGACAAGGAATGTATGGATGTTCCAATATTTAAATACTATGACCCATTCCAACTATTCCAAAGAATTTCTTGTGCAAGTAATGAAGATATTGTTTTAATAAAAGAAAAATTAATAGACAGAGCAGATAGACACACAAAAGAAATCGAACCAGAAATCAAAAATATAAAACAATTAAAGCAAATAATAGATGATTATTTAAAAGGAAAAGACCCAACAATAAAAATTGTTATGTTAAAAGAATTTTCAAAAGATATGGGATATATTTTAGATAAATACAAACCAAGTTTTCTATAATTAATTTTCGATTTTTAAAATTATGTGCATAATTTTTTCCTTATTTGTCATAATAAAATTATAAACAAAAAACATGATGAGGAGGAAAATTATGAAAGCAACTGGAGTTGTAAGAAGAATAGATGATTTGGGAAGAGTAGTTATTCCAAAAGAAATAAGAAAAACATTAAGAATTAAAGAAGGAGATCCATTAGAGATATTTACAGATAGAGAAGGTCAAGTTATATTAAAAAAATATTCTCCAATTGGTGAACTTTCAGAATTTGCAGCAGGGTATGCAGAAACATTATCTAAAACAACAGGTCACATTGCTTGTATAACTGATAAAGATACAATAATAGCTGTATCAGGTGGTTCAAAAAAAGAATTTTTAGAGCAAGATGTTAGTCAAGAATTAGAACAATTAATGGAAGACAAAGAGGTATATACTAGTACAGAAAATAGTGATAAAGCAATGCCAATTACAAAAAATGATAACCAAGAAAGACAAAACAATGCACAAGTTGTTTATCCAATTGTTTCTAATGGGGACACAATAGGAACAGTTATTTTAATGGCAAAAGAACCAAATGGAAAAATGAATGATGTGGAAAAAAAGGTTGCCCAATCAGCTGCTACATTTTTAGGTAGTCAAATGGATATATAAAATAAATAAAAACAAGTTAAAATCTTATATTTAATATTAAGAAATTAACTTGTTTTTTTATGTTTTTTTACTAATTTTTCATTAGATAGTCCAACCATATAGTCAATGGATATTCCATAATATTTAGATAAAGTAATTAAATGTTGAATAGGAATAGTTCTATTACCATTTTCAATTTTAAAAAATTATAGAACAACTCTTGCCAAAAGAAAAAACATAAGGTATAATTTAGATATAAAAATAAAGAAGAGGAATAAAACAAATGAAAAGAATAGAAGCTAAAACCCTTGAGGCTGTACACACACACACACACACCTTATGTTTACTAAATAGAAAAATAAAAAAAACAGAAATAAAAAAGATAGTAGATAAGACCTAGAAATAGGTGTTATTTGCTATCTTTTTTGCGTTAAAAAAGTTTTTAAATTTAAAATATAAATTATATAATTTGAGGAGGAAGTTAATCATGAAATTAAAACACAAAAAAGAAAGGGAAATACAAAAAGGTATAACATTAATTGCATTAGTAATAACAATTATTGTTTTATTAATCTTGGCAGGAGTAAGTATAGCAACGCTAACAGGAGATAATGGAATACTAACAAAAGCTCAAACAGCGAAAACAGAAACAGAAAAAGCAAGCGAGAAAGAACAAATAAAATTGGCAGCTATGAATGCGGCAATGAATACAGAAAGATATAATTATAAAGTAGAAGATGGAACAGTGCCAATCCCAGCAGGATTTGCACCAACACAAATAGAGGGAGAAAATACAGTAGCAGATGGACTAGTAGTAGTAGATAGTAGTGGAAGTGAATTTGTATGGGTACCAGTATCAGATATTAATATCATGTCGCAATGTTCAACAGCAGGAGGAAATTGCAAATTAATTTTAAATGAAGATGGGCATTTAAGTTGTGAAACTCATAGTAACAATACAGAAATTGTAGGAAAGTTATGGGCTACAAATATAGAAGAAGGATTCGAAAATGAAAATAAAAATTATAATTCCGAGTCTGGGTTAAGAGAACCAGCATATTTAAGTGCTAGTACTGCAGATGCTTCACCCAATAATAATATAGGATTAACATTAAAAGAAATGCAAGATTCCTATAAATCTATGGCGGAAAGTGTAGCAAAATATAGAGGATTTTATGTAGGAAGATATGAAACTAGTTTGTCTGATGCTACTGAGAATTCAGTTGGAACAAGTAGAATAGTACAATCAAAATCAGGAGTAATACCAACATCAATAAATAATTCGGCAACTTCTAGTTGGTATGGATTGTATAAAGCACACAAAGAGGGGTATGTGATAAACACAAATTCAGTTGTAAGCAGTATGATATGGGGAAGTCAATATGATGCGATATTAAATTGGGTAAAAAATGCAAAGAGTCCTGATTTTTCGAAAATAACAGACAATTCAATTGGAAATCATAAAAAGAGTATTTCAACGACAGGAAATAAAGAATATAGTAATGATATTATAAATAATATAAAAGATTTAGGTGGGAATTTATTTGAATTTACTTTAGAAGCATATAATACTTACTATAGAATTAGTCGTGGAGGTGCTTTTACAAATAGTTATCCTATTAGTAACAGAAATAAACTTGACCCATTTGTCACTTACGGTGATAACGGTAGTCGTCTTACACTATATATAAAATAATATAAAAAAATTGAAGTTTAAATTTTTATTTAAGCTCTTGTCAAAATAAAAAACATAAGGTATAATTTAAATATAAAAATGAAAAAGAGGAATAAAACAAATGAAAAAAATAAGTGCTAGAAGCCTTGAGGCTGTACACACACACACACACACACACCTTATGTTTACTAAATAAAGAAAATAATAAGAAATTAAATAAAATAAGAATAAGAAAGATAGTAGATAAAACCTAGAAATAGGTCTTGTTTGCTATCTTTTTTGCGCTCAAAAAGTTTTTAAATTTTAAAAATATAAAAAATAAAACAAAGGGGGCATGAGAAATCATGAAATTAAAACACAAAAAAGAAAGTAAATTACAAAAAGGTATAACCTTGATTGCATTGGTTATAACAATTATTGTACTTTTAATACTTGCAGGAGTAAGCATAGCAACGTTAACAGGAGATAATGGAATACTAACAAAAGCACAGGCAGCCAAAACAGAAACGGAGAAAGCAAGCGAAGAAGAACAAATAAAGCTTGCAGCTATGAACGCAGCAATGAATACAGAAAGATATAATTATAAAGTAGAAGATG
>CANQTU010000098.1 GCA_947626925.1 uncultured Clostridia bacterium
CAGAGTCATATTCCTTTAATGCTGTCTTTTTAATCATACCTTGTTTTGTTGCCATTAATAAATATTTTCCGTCAGCAAAGTTTTGAAGTGGAATAACAGCTGATACTTTCTCCCCTGGGTCTAAACTTAATAAATTAACTATTGCAGTTCCTCTTGCTGTTCTACCTGCTTCTGGTAGCTCGTATCCTCTTAATTTATATAGTTTTCCCTTATTTGTAAAGAATAATATCATATCATGTGTAGAAGCTGTGAAAATTTGCTTTACAAAATCTTCTTCTCTTGTTGTCATTCCTGTAATGCCTTTGCCTCCTCTTCTTTGGCTTCTATATGTATCTATTGGCATTCTTTTTATATAACCAAAATGTGTTAAAGCTACAACGCATTGTTCTTCTTTTATTAAGTCTTCTACATCAATTTCACCTTCTGCAGCTACAATTTTAGTTTTTCTTTCATCACCAAATTTGTCTCTAATTTCTATTAATTCTTCTTTTATAATTTCAAATACTAGTCTTTCACTATTTAAAATTTCTCTTAAATGTGCAATTAATTCCATTAATTGATTATATTCTTCTTCTATTTTTTCACGTTGCAAACCTGATAATGTTTTTAACCTCATATCTAATATAGCTTGTGCTTGTATATCAGATAATCCAAATCTTTCCATTAATCTTTCTTTTGGATCATCATAAGAAGAACGAATAATATTTATAACTTCGTCAATGTTATCAAGTGCTATTTTTAACCCCTCTAATATGTGTGCTCTTGCTAGTGCTTTGTCTAATTCAAATTGTGTTCTTCTTAATATTACGTCTTTTCTGTGGTCTATGTAGCAGTCAATACATTGTCTTAATGTTAATATTTTAGGCTCTCCATTAACTAAAGCTAGCATTATTATACCAAATGTTGTTTGCATTTGTGTGTGTTTGAATAATTGGTTTAATACTACTTGTGGATTTGCATCTCTTTTTAATTCAATTACTACTCTTACTTTATCTTTTCTGTCAGATTCGTCTCTACATTCTGCAATTCCTTCTACTTTTCTTTCTTTTGAAAGGTCTGAAATTGCTTTTATTAAGTTAGCTTTGTTTACTTGATATGGTAATGATGAAACTATAATTCTTTGACGGTTTCCACTCATTTCTTCTATCTCGGTTTCTGCTCTAAGTGTTATTTTTCCTCTGCCTGTTTTATAGGCTTGTTTAATTCCCTCTATTCCAAGTATTATTCCTTCTGTTGGGAAGTCTGGCCCTTTTATAACACTCATTAGGTCTTCGTCTGATACTTCGTCTTCATCAATTATTTTTATAATTCCATTTATTACTTCTGTTAAGTTGTGTGGTGGTATGTTTGTTGCCATACCTACTGCAATTCCTGAAGATCCATTTATTAAAAGTGCTGGTATTCTTGCTGGTAATACTGTTGGCTCTTGTAACCTATCGTCATAGTTTGGCATAAAGTCTACAGTATTTTTTTCTATATCTGTAAGCATATATTCTGAAATTTTAGCCATTCTTGCTTCTGTGTACCTCATGGCAGCTGCGCCGTCTCCGTCTACAGAACCAAAGTTTCCATGACCGTCAATTAGCATATATCTCATAGAAAAGTCTTGTGCTAACCTTACCATAGCATCATATACAGAACTATCTCCATGTGGGTGGTATCTACCAAGCACAGAACCTACTGTGTTAGCACATTTTCTGTATGGCTTGTCCGCAGTAATTCCGTCTTCGTGCATAGCATATAAAATTCTTCTATGTACTGGTTTTAGACCATCTCTTACGTCTGGAAGCGCTCTAGATACAATAACACTCATTGCATAGTCAATATAGGCTGTTCTCATTTCTTTTTCTATGTCTCTTTCTATTATTTTTCCGTCCATTCTTTGTGGTGTTTCTTCCATTTTCTTTCTAACATCCTTTCGTTGCTTTTTTATTTTTTACATTTGTATTATACTAAAATGTGTTAATTTTTGCAAGCAAAATAGCCCTAAAAACTAGAAAAAATTTAGGGATATAAAGATTTCTATCATTTTATTTTTTATTTATTGTTTTATACAATTTATCATTAAATTAATTCCGTCTATAAAACCTTGTTTATAAAAATTTCTGTTATATTCTGCTATTTTTATACTATAATTTTCTTCTATAGTTTCAAGTATTTTATTTAATTCTTTTGGATTAGATATTTGATTATTTATTTTTTCTAAGTCTATGTTTTTTATTTTACTTTTTATTTGCTTGTTTATTTGTTTTATTTTTTCGTCTAGTGTTTTTTCTTCTGCTTGATATATCATTTCTATGATGTCTTTATATTTTATTTCTTCCACTTTTTGCCTCCTTTTGTTTATTGATTTTTATATTTATTTTTCTTTTTTTTAAGTTTTTTATTCATTTTGGCACAAAAAAATAGATACTACTATTTTTTGTAGTATCTATTTTTTATTTATTTGTTTTTTGAGAGTTAATAAATTTTTAGCATTTATAATTAAAATTACATAATTATATTATACTAGAGGTTTAACTTATTTTTAATATATTGGGTTATTTCTTATATTAATTTATTATGAAACAATATGCTACTAATTAATTACATATAGAACAAATCTAAATCCAATAGCATGCCACTCATACCCATAATTTTTACATTTCCTATACGAAGCACACCTTAAAGCCGTTTCGTCATTACCGTCGCAACCACCTCTAAATATCATATTATACCCACTGATCTTTACTCTTTCAGTGGTCCATTCTAGACAACTGCCTTCTAAGTCGTATATATTACATACCATATCAGCTGGGTTTTTTCCTGTTTCTCTCCAACCTCCTAGGTGCCTAGAATTGTCGTATTTTTTCACATCATAAATATTTCCAATCCCATCATACCTTTCTTTTTTCTGTATGAATTTCATAACTGCGTCCCATTGACGACCAGTAATCAATCCACTTTTTACTGAATCATTATTTACATATTCTTTTGCTATTTCATTAGCTTCATCCTGGCTAACCCAATTATATGGATATGTTCCCTTCTTACTAACCAATTTTCCATATTCAGAATCAGATGTTCTATCTTTAGACACTGCCTCATCTCCAGCTTCATATCTTGATATATAAAATCCATTTATACCTTCTTTCGTTACTAATTCTTTTTCTATCTCTTCCTCATTATTACTTTCTGAATTTTCTATACCTTCTGGAAGATAATTAGGAATATAAGTCAACTCATTACCATTCAAATTATTATCAAATGAAGTATCAATTTCATATTCGCTCTCATTTACTGGTATCCAAACAAACTCGTTTCCATTACTATCCACTATTACCAATCCATTTTCTACAGAATTTTCCCCCTCTATTTGTGTTGGTGCAAATCCAGCTGGGATTGGTACTTTTTGACCATCCTCTGTATCATATTTATAACCTTGTGTGTTCATTGTTGCATTTAATTGAGCAAGTCTTATTTGTTCTTCTTCATTTGCTTTTTCTGTTTCTTTCTTTGCTATTTGTGCCTTTGTTAGTATTCCATTATCCCCTGTTAGTGTAGCTATGCTTACTCCTGCTAAAATTAATAAAACTATAATGGTTATAACTAATGCAATTAAGGTTATACCCTTTTGTAATTTACTTCCTTTTTTGTGTTTTGATTTCATGATTTCTCATGCCTCCCTTTTTTAATTTTTTATATTTTTTAAATTTAAAAACTTTTTGAATTCAAAAAAGATAGCAAATAACACCTATTTTCTAGGTCTTATCTACTATCTTTTTTATTTCTATTTTATTTATTTTTTTATTATTTTCTCTGTTTAGTAAACATAAGGTGTGTGTGTGTGTGTGTGTACAGCCTCAAGGTTTCTAGCTTCTATTTTTTTC
>CANQTU010000099.1 GCA_947626925.1 uncultured Clostridia bacterium
AGTGGTACTTCTCCAAAAATATTAGTTTTTGGAATGTAATATATGCCTTTATATGCTGTTTTAATTATATTTTCTTTATTTAATCTATTTAATATTTCTTTTATATTATTAAAAATTTTTTCTTTTTCCTCATCTTTATAAAATTGCATAATATATTCTTTTATATCTTCTATAAAGATAGGCTCATTTTTTTCGCAATTTTGTATATAATTTATAACCATATTACGACAATTCATTTTCTTTGCCTCCTTGTTACTATTTTATGAATATTTTATATTTATATTCATATTCTAATAACATTTTAGCATTTTTTATTTATTTTGTCAAATGTTAATCATTTTTTAGAATGATTTTATTAAATTTTCTTTGTTGTTGGTATATTTTAAACACGAGAGGTGTGGATTTAAACTTACAATTTCCAGCAGGATGGGAAAATGCAAAAGACATCAAATACTCTCAAGGGTTTACACGCCCTAGTCCACGAGACTTCGTAGGATATGGACCTTTAACAGAACCAGAAGCACTTACAATTTATAACTTCACATTATCACATGACTTTAAATTAGTAATAGCATATCACACTCAAGGGCAAGAAATTTACTGGCAATTTCAAAATTATAATCCACCTAATAGCCGTATCATTGGAGAAAGCTTTGCACAAGCAAGTGGTTATCTTTTGGCAGAAACTCCATATAACTCTAGCTTTGCAGGGTTTAAAGATTGGTTCATTCAAGACTATAACCGCCCTGGTTATACTATTGAAGCTGGTCTTGGCGAAAATCCTCTGCCAATTTCTCAATTTGATGAAATTTATCAAGATAATTTAGGTATTTTAATTTTAGGTGCTGTATTAGCATAAAAACTAGAAAAGTTGCCAAAGGGGACAGTGTTTTTTGGCAAATCTTCTATTTAAGTATATATAAATTTGATATTTAGTATTTTTAGAGATATCAACGAATGTGAGTAAATCTTTTTAGAAATTCTTAATGGATGTTACGAAACCGAGTTATATCTATAAAAATAATAAATATCAAATTGAATTAATTTAATAATAAAAAAAGTTGCCAAAAAGGACCGTCCCCTTTGGCAACCTTCAAACTTTGGAAAGTTTTATTATTTTATTATTGTTCTTTTTTCGTCAGCACCAACTCCAATATATTTAACAAATACACCTGTGTATTTTTCAATAAAGTTAATATATTCTTGAGCTTCTTTTGGAAGTTCTTCAAAAGTTGTTGCTCCTTCTGTGTTCCAGCCTGCTTTTAATGTTTCATAAACTGGCTCACAGTTTTCTTTATCAATTGGTACATGTTTTATTATTTTGCCTTTGTATTTGTATCCTATACAAACATTAATGCTGTCAAATTTTCCAATTGTATCTAAATGGTTTACACATAAAGCTGTTAATCCACTTGTATTTTTTGTATGTTTTATCATAACTAAATCTAGCCAACCCGTTCTTCTTGGTCTTCCTGTTGTTGTACCATATTCATGTCCCCATTCGCGAATAGAATCTCCTATTTCGTTTTTTTGTTCTGTAATAAAAGGTCCGTTTCCCACTCTTGATGTGTATGCTTTTATAACTCCGATTACTTCGTCTATTAGAGTAGGACCTATTCCAGCTCCAGAAGCTGTTCCACTTGCATTTGGATTAGATGATGTTGTCATTGGATAGTCTCCATGGTCATTATCTAACCAGAATGATTGTGCTCCTTCTATTATTATTAATTTATTGTCTTCTATTGCATTATCTATAATTACATGTGTGTCTGTAATAAATTCTTGTAATTTTTCTTTGTATTCCATACAATAATTGTATTCTTCATCTACTGTGATAGCAGGAAATTTTTCTTCATTATAAATGCCGTCTTCAATAAGTTTATTTGCTTCTGACACTAAAACATTGTATACTTTAAGATTTTCTTTAATTTTTTCTTTTAATTCAGAAGTTCCTATAAATAAATCATGCATTCTTAAATTGGTACGACGAGCTTTTTCTTCGTATGTTGTTCCTACTCCTCTTCCTGTTGTTCCTACTTTTTCTGATTTTAACATTTCATAAAGTCTATCTAATTGCCTATGATGTGGAAAAGTTATATGAGTTCTTTCACTTATTACAAAGTTATCTTTTTCTACTTTTACACCAGCTTTGCGCATTTGTTCAATTTCATCTACTAGAATTTTCAAATCTGCTACTACCCCCGGTCCAATCATAGAAAGTACCTCTGGTCTAATAATTGCTGATGGTAATAAATGCATAGCATATTTTTTTCCATTTGCAACTACTGTATGACCTGCATTGCTTCCTCCTGTTGCTCGTATTACAATGTCTGCATCCTTTGCTTCATAGTGAACTGCTCTTCCTTTTCCCTCATCTCCATATTGAAGACCTACAATCATTTTTATTGGCATTTTTTTCTCCTTTTATTGCTTTATTTTGTTATCCATTTTACTAAATCTAAGTTAGCTGGTTCTAACAACATTTCATGTTTTGGCATAACTCTAAATGTATAACCATAATTTCCACCTGTTGTTAATTCAATTTTTGAAGTGAAATAGTATTTTTTATTTTCTTCATCTTGTTCTTGTAGTTGCATTGGTATAATACTAATGTTTTCTACAACACCATTTTCTAAAATTTTTCCATAGTACACTTCTACTGTTACATTTTCTACAGAGATGTTTGGTAAAACTACTTCACATGCAACCTCTATATTGTTACCAGCATCAATTGTTATATCATCTAAGTTGTTAACTTGCGTAATTTTTATATCTTTCCAATTCATGTATAAGTCTTTTTTCCAAGAGTTATATGCAGCTACATTATCAACATCAGAATAATATTTTTTAGTTAAATTGCAAAGTGGAATATATAAATTGTTTGTATAATCTACTAACATTCTAGAAGTGCTATATCTACCTCCTGTTGTGATAATAGAATTTTTCATCATTTCCACCCATTTTTTAGAAATGTCGTTTTTATCTTTTTCGTAATATGTAGGTATTATTTTTTCTTCTAATGTACGGTACATACTTTGACTATCTGCAATATCTTGTGCTTCGTAAGAATCGTATTCACTATTGTTTCCAATGGTCCATCCGTTAGTTTGTGTATATCCTTCAGCCCACCAACCATCTAAAACACTAAAGTTTATAACACCATTTACTGATGCTTTTTGTCCACTTGTTCCAGATGCTTCCATAGGTCTTCTTGGGTTATTTAACCATACGTCTACACCACTAACTAAATATCTTGACATAGCAATGTTGTAATTTTCTAGAATGAATATCTTTCCTTTAAATTGTGGCATCATAGATATTTCGTGAATATATTTAATTAGGTCTTGTCCTTCTTTATCAGCTGGGTGTGCTTTTCCTGCAAATATAATTTGAACTGGTCTTTCTTCATTATTTAAAATTTGTGTAATTCTTTCTAAATCTTTAAAAATTAAAGTTGCTCTTTTATATGTTGCAAATCTTCTTGCAAATCCTATTGTTAAAGCTTTTGGATTAAGCTTTGAAACAATTTCACTTATTTCTTCATATCTATAGCCAGAACGTCTTAATCTTTCAGTTGTGCTATCTTTTACTAATTTTAGTAGTTTTACTTTTTGGTCTGTATGTACTTCCCATAG
>CANQTU010000100.1 GCA_947626925.1 uncultured Clostridia bacterium
ATAGAAGTTATTTTTCCAGTTTCTAAATCTGCACATACATCTTGTACATACCCTAATCTTTTACCATTATTAATATTTACTACTTCTTTATGTTTAAAATCTAACCCTTTATCTTGCATATTTTCTCTCCTTTATTTTCTACTTAAATATATTCAAATATTTTTATTTTATTAATTAGTTTACAAGCATAAAAAAATCAAATTTGGAAATACTGAAAATAAGTAAATTCAAAGGAGGTTTTTCTTTTGTTAAACAACAAAGTCGAAATATGTGGCGTTAATACCTCAAAGTTGCCAGTATTAAGCCGAGAAGAAAAAGAAGAACTATTCGTAAAAATAAAAGCAGGAGATAAGGATGCAAGAACTACATTTATTAATGGAAATTTAAGATTAGTATTAAGTGTTATACAAAGATTTTATGGAAGAGGCGAATCAGCAGACGATTTATTTCAAGTTGGTTGTGTAGGTTTAATTAAAGCAATTGATAATTTTGATTTAAGCCAAAATGTTCAATTTAGTACTTATGCTGTACCAATGATAATAGGAGAAGTTAAAAGATATTTGCGAGATAATAATAGTATACGTGTAAGTAGGTCT
Source organism: uncultured Clostridia bacterium (assembly GCA_947626925.1). Taxonomy (GTDB): domain Bacteria; phylum Bacillota; class Clostridia; order TANB77; family CAG-508; genus CAG-269. The sequence continues at coordinate 597 of CANQTU010000100.1, forward strand.
GTAAGAGATTTAGCTTATAAGGCTATTCAATTTAGAGAAAGGTATACAAAAGAATTTGGAAGAGAACCTAAAATAGAAGATATTGCAAAAGAATTAGGAGTTGAAAAGGAAGAAATTGCTTTTAGTTTTGACGCAATCCAAGATCCTGTTTCTTTGCAAGAACCTGTTTATAATGATGGTTCTGATAGTATATATATTTTAGATCAAGTTAGAGATTCAAAAAATACAGATGAGATGTGGACTGAAAAGATGGCTATTGAAGGTGCATTGCAAAAGTTAAATGAGAAGGAACGAATGATTGTGGTTAAACGTTTTTTTGATGGTAGAACTCAAATGGAAGTTGCTGATGAAATTGGTATTTCACAAGCTCAAGTTTCTAGATTAGAAAAAAGTGCAATTGGTCATATTAAAAGGTTTTATAAATAAGGAGCGATATTTATTTCGCTCCTTTTAATTATCCAATTTTACTTGCTATTTCTTTTTTCATTTTATTTATAATTTTCTTTTCCAAACGGGATATGTAACTTTGTGAAATTCCGTAATTCGTCTGCCACCTCTTTTTGTGTTTTTTCCTTTCCTGTTTGGAAACCAAAACGCATTTCCATTATGTTTTTTTCTCTATCATTTAATTTGCTAATTGATGCTCGCAAAAGTGTTTTATCTACCTCATCTTCTAAATTTCTAGAGGTGATATCTGCTTCAGTTCCTAATATGTCTGAAAGTAGCAATTCGTTTCCATCTCCGTCTTTATTAAGTGGCTCATCTATTGAAACTTCGCCTTTTATTTTGTTATTTTTTCTTAAGTACATTAGTATTTCGTTTTCTATACATCTTGATGCATAAGTTGCTAGTTTTATTTTTTTGTCTGAATTAAAAGTGTTAACTCCCTTCATTAGTCCAATGGTTCCAATTGAAATCAAGTCTTCTATACCTATTCCTGTATTTTCAAATTTTTTAGCTATATAAACTACTAATCTTAAGTTTCTTTCTACAAGCTTTTGTCTAATTGGTAAGTTGTCTTTTTGACTTAATTTTTCTATTAGTTCTGCTTCTTCTTCTGGTGATAGTGGTGGCGGAAGTGTTTGGCTTCCTGCAATATAAAATATGGGTAAATATTCTATCTCTTCTTTATCATTTATATATTTAGCACATATTGTGTTAATTCCATTTTTAACAAAATCAATTATATTCATATTTTCCCTCCGTTCTAAAATTTATAATAACTCTATTCCTATTAAAGCTCTATATTCACCTCTTTTTGTTAATGATTTATTATAAATTCCAATTATTATATTTTCTTTTATTTGTTCTTTTTCTTCTTCTATTATTTTAATTGATTCTGCTTTTATACCTATTAACATTCCGTTTTGCTTACCTAAAGATGAAAAAGGGATAAATTTAAGCTTTGTTATGTATTTGTTTTTTATTTCTTCCGATATATTGTTAAAATCACCTCCTAATAATTTATCTAAATTGTTTAATATTTCTTTTGGCATACACTCATACAAAAGAGTATGTTCTACCACAATTACAGGCGTATTAGTAATTGGCTCTTTTAATAAATTTCCTGTATCAATCATGGCAATTGTTTCAATTTTTTTATTGTTTAACATTATTTCTATTTTACAAAACATATCTTTTTTAGTTATTTTGGATTTAACTACAGTAAATGCTGTTATTATAACTATAAATGCTACAATGGCTCCCAATATAATTGTTTTTAGTGGATATGTTCCTAAGAATAGGCCATTTTTCATTAAAATGTCTTGTGGTTTTATAATGTAAATAAAGGCAAATGCTGCTCCTCCAAATACAAAAGATGTTAAGTAAAATATTAATATGTTTTTCCACATTTTTTTAATTGTTTGTGGATTAAAGGCTATGTATACAATTACAATGGATAGTATGAATTTTAATATCATGCTTGAATATATTTCTAAAATAGACATATAAGAAACTACTGAGTAAATTGCCCCAATTAAGCTTGCTATTAAAATTCTTATTATTTTTATTTTTTCTTTTAATATTAATCCTGTTGCAAGTATAATTATAAAATTCATAATTAGGTTTTCAATTAAAACTACATCAATATAAATAGTCATACTATCACCTGCATTACTATTATAGTACCTTTATTTTAAAAAAGTTGTCTTTTCTTATTGGCGAAAAAAAGAAATAATCGACTTTTTTCGATTATTTCTTTTTGGTTTCAATTTATATAATTACATATTTTTATTTTTATTCTTTCTTAGGAAAGAAGGTATGTCTAAATCATTTTGTGATGAATTTGTTTCTGAACTTGCTGGTATAGAGTTTATTTTCTTTTCCCATGTTTTAGATACAATGTTATCTACACCAATACTTGTTATTGGTTCATTTTTTTCAAATCCAGTTGCTATAACTGTTATTTTTATTTCATCATTCATACTTGTATCTGTTACTGTACCAAAGATAATGTTTGCTTCTGGGTCTACACTTCTTTGTACTAATTCAGCAGCTGTATTTACTTCATGTAGTCCTAAGTCCTCTCCACCAGTTATGTTTATAATAACACCTTTTGCTCCTTCAATTGATGTTTCTAGTAATGGACTTTGAATAGCTTCTTTTGCTGCATCTTCTGCTCTGTTTTCTCCTGATGCAGTTCCAACTCCCATATGTGCCATTGCAATTAAGTCTGAAATACCTTGCACACCTTGTCTTAATATATCATCTGCCATTTTGAAAGCTTCTATTATTGATGTTTTTCTGTCTATAATTTGTAGCAATTTATCATTTGGGATAACTACTAAGGTATCTACTTTTCCTTTTAAGCTTTCAATTCCTCTTTCTGCTTGAGAAAGTCTTTTCTTTCCTTCAAATGTAAATGGTTTTGTAACAACACCTATTGTTAAAATTCCCATTTCTTTTGCTGTTGAAGCAACTATTGGTGCAGC
>CANQTU010000101.1 GCA_947626925.1 uncultured Clostridia bacterium
GCAGTTTCTTCTGAAGCTGTATCATCCTTAACATCACATGGTATCCATACGAATTCATTTCCGTTTTCATCTTCTATTATTATTCCTTCATCAATATTCGTTGGAGAACTTTGAGATACTTTAAATCCTTCTGGTATTGTTATTGTTTTATCATTTAATGGTGTGTTTTCATCAAATTCTTTTTGCTTTGTTTTTGCTTCTTCTACTGTTTTTATTTTTTCTTCTTCACCTTGTCCTTCTAAATTAATATTTCCATCTTGATAATTTAATATATACCTATTTTGTGTTTTTGAAAATATTACTTGTATCTTTCCTCTTGTCCCTAATTTAGTAGCTGTTGCTTCTGCTTCTAAATTTTCTAATTCCTTATTAAAATCTACAACAAAACCGTCTATTGCTGCACTTTCAGTTGATGTTTTTTGTTTTGCTAAAGCTGTTGTATATGCCATTTGTAGTATTTCTTTTTCTTGTGCTACTATTGTTTCCTCTTTTGCTGTTTGTGCTTTTCCTATTATTCCATTATCCCCTGTTAGTGTTGCTATACTTACTCCGGCAAGTATAAGTAAAACAATGATTGTAATAACCAATGCAATCAATGTTATACCTTTTTGTAATTTTCTTTCTTTTTTGCTTTTTAGTTTTAATTTCATGAGTTCTCATGCCTCCTTGGTTTTAATTTTTTATATTTTTTAAATTTAAAAACTTTTAAACACAAAAAAGATAGCAAATAACACCTATTTCTAGGTCTTATCTACTATCTTTTTTATTCTTATTTTATTTATTTTTCTATTTAGTAAACATAAGGTGTGTGTGTGTGTGTGTGTGTACAGTCTCAAGGGTTACAGCGTTTGTTTTTTTCATTTGTTTCATTCCTTTATATTATTTAATATCAATATTTTTATATATTACTAATAAAATATTACATATTTACATTTTTGTCAACTTGTTATTATAAAAAAATTAAACTTTTTTATTTTCAAAATTATAATTCGCATTTTTTTATAAATATACTTCATATTTTCTTTTCATTTATTGTATAATAGAATATAAGATTTAAAAAAGGACTGGTTATATGATAAACAAATATATAAAAGAGCATAAAAATGAAATTATACAAAAGACACAAGAATTAATTCAAATACCAAGTGTAATTAGTAAATCTAATAATGCAAAGAAACCTTTTGGAGAGCAAGTAAACAATGCCCTAGAATACATATTAGAACTTGGGAAAAGCTTAGGATTTAAAACTAAAAACATAGATGGTTACTGCGGTTATATAGAATTTGGAGAAGGCAAAGAATTAATTGGAATAATTGGACATTTAGATGTTGTACCTGTTCAAGATGGTTGGACATATCCACCTTTTAGTGCCAAAATTGCAGATGGCAATATTTATGGCAGAGGCGCAATTGACGATAAAGGACCTGTAATTGCTTCTTTATATGCTATGAAGGCAGTTATGGAAAATTCAAAAGTGAACAAGCGAATTAGACTTATTTTAGGTTTAAATGAAGAAAATGATTGGAAATGCATTGAATATTATAAAAAGCATGAAGAACTCCCTTCTGTTGCTTTTAGCCCAGATGCAGATTTTCCTTGTATTTATGCAGAAAAATCTATTCTTACATCTTACTTAAAAATGGATTATTCTAAATTAATGAACGAAAATATCTGTATAAAAGAAATTAATACTTATGGCAATGCTATTAATGTTGTACCAAAAAATTGTAGTGTCATATTAAAAATCAATTCAAAAAAAATAGCTATGAAAGATTTTATTAAAAACATAAAAAAATTTATCATTGAAAAATCTTATGAAATAGATATATATAAAATTGACGAAAACGAAATTAAACTTACTTCACATGGTACTCCTAGCCATTCTGCACACCCAGAATCAGGAATTAATGCTATTTCTCACTTATTAGTAATTTTATATGAAATATTTAATTATTATAAAATTGAATTAGAATTACTACAATTTTTTAATGAATATATTAATACTCAATACTATGGAGAAAATTTAGGAATTAATTTTGAAGATGAAACTGGAAAACTAACTTTAAACGTTGGCGACTTTTCTCTTCAGAAAAATATTCTGCAAATTGGTTTAAATATTAGAATACCTGTTACTATTGACGTTATTGAAATTGGTAACAGTTTCTTAAAACATACTGCTCCTTACTTAAATGTTGATTTTGATACAATAGATTATAGACCACCATTACATATTTCAAAAGAAAACATATTAGTAAAAACACTTTGCGATATTTATAACAAAGAAACAAATTCTAAATTAGAGCCTATTGCTATTGGTGGGGCTACTTATGCACGTGCCTTTGATAATTGCATTTCTTTTGGTGCTAATTTCCCTGGTGATAAAGATATGTGTCATCAAACTGATGAATTTATAAATATTGATAAATTACTACTCTCTTGTAAAATTTATGCTGAAGCAATTATTGCCTTAAATAATTTATAATTGCAAACAAAAAAAGCCCCCGCCTTAGCCGTTAGAAGTGTTGAATTTTTAAGGACCTGTTCCTAAACAGGTGGGTGCCTACCTAAATACTCATGGGCTTCTCACTATATAATGTGAGCTTGCACGCCATATTCAGAGATTTGGCCCCTCTTATCGTGTGTTGGTTCTAAAAATTCTGTCTATACGCACTACGCAGGGTAGTTTGTTTATATTATTAAGTTATTATTATTTTAGCATGACTTTATTAAGTTTACAAATCAAAAAGTGCTCTTAATTATTTATATTTATGCTACAATATATCTCTATCTTGCTTTTCCTATTAAAATCTCACTCAATTATTATTTTTTCTATTTGCATTTTTTATTTTTATGTGGTAGAATAGTAGTTGGTTGTGAAAAGCAGAGAATTTCATTTCTCTGTTTTTTCTTTTTCTACATAACATACAACAAAATACACAAAAACTGTAAAAAGCTTCCTAATAAAATAAACAAATGAAAAATTGAATGTATATATTTATGCTTTTTTCCTAAACCATATATAATAGCACCTATTGTATATGCAATACCTCCTAACAATAAAAGAATAAATCCATTCATTGTTAAAATTTCTGGTAATATGCTTGCTTTTATCATAATACACCAGCCCATAAGTAAATAGCATATCATTGAAAAAGCTTTAAATTTCTTTATATCAATAGAATTTAAAACTATTCCCAATATCGCTAAAGACCAAATTGCACCAAATATTCCCCACCCATATAAAGCACTATTTTCTCTAATACTGCATAATGCAAAAGGTGTATATGAACCTGCAATTAACAAGAATATAGAACAATGGTCTAATACTTGGAATACCTTTTTTGATTTTAATTTAGGACTTAAACCATGATAAATACTTGACATTGTATATAATACAATCATTGTAACTCCATAAATTGCACCACTTATTATTCCATATACATTTCCATTTACAGATGCAAATACAATGCATAATACAGTAGCTATTATTCCTAATACAGCTCCAACTATATGG
>CANQTU010000102.1 GCA_947626925.1 uncultured Clostridia bacterium
TAAGAGATAATAATGAATATAGACCAAGTTATGCACTAAATTACAAAACTCCAATTGAATATAAAACTCAATTAGGGTTTAAATAAAATTTTTGTGTCTACTTTTTGTTGACAAGTTCAAAAATATTGGAGGATATTTTTATTCTTCATTTAAATATTTAATCATAGGTTCTACATCTAGAGCTAATAATGGCTTTCCCACAAGCTCATTACTATGTTTTATATAATTCATATAATATGTTTTAGATTGATTATTCATAAATTTTATTTCATCTGAATCCCTTGAATCTTTTTTCATTGTAAATGCCTTTACCAATATATTTTTCATTTTTTCTTGGTCTATATTTTTACCATCAATTATAAAATCTTTAGCTTTTATAGTATTTGATCCATCTTTTCCTTTAATTACAAATTGAGTTGAGTCATCTATCTTTATTTCATTTAATATTTTCGTTAAATCAGAATTGTCCATTTTTAATATATTTTCATCATTAATTATTAATCTAATTACATTTATAAATTTTTTAGTGAATGTGCTTATATCTACTTCACTATCTTCTAAATTATACAATATTTTACTTGAATAATCTAACAAATCAACGAAATCCGAATTATTGCTTATATTTTTTATTTTTTCTATGTCACCTTTCTCTTTTTCATCAATTTTTACTTGAGAAATATAGCTACGTTCATATATTAAATCTTCAAAAAACTTTCTATATGATAGGAATACTCTATATGATTCATTTAGGCTCATATAGTAATAGTTGTCATTTTTTTCAAAGCTTTTTAACCATTCAAATATAAAATTGCTTATTAGTTTTATATCATTTGTATAAATAAGGTCAATATCAATATTAATACAGGTATCAGGGAACAGTCTAAATAACTTTATTTTTTCATTTTTTTGTTTTAAATTCTGTAATTGAATTACTGCATAATCAACATTATGAGATAAAATTATTATATTTTCAATTTTATCTTTATAACAAAATTGCAAATAATCTTCAATTATAGCTTGCAAACTAAAAAAAATATTCCAATCATTGCTGTTAACAGGATCATCTAAAATTATAGTAATTTTTTCATTATCTTTCAATTTTTTTAACTCGTTTTCTAAATTTGAAAAAAATACTATCAAAGCAAGGATATTTTTCTCTCCTGTGCTTATTTCATTTATCTTCCTTCTATTATTAAATTTTATTTCTAACATTGCATTTGCTTCTTGAGCAGAAGACATAGTTGATCTAACATTTTCAATAGAATATTTGGTATTGAATATTTTCTGATAAAATTGTAAATAAGTTTCAACTTTTTCTATTTCCTGCTGTTGAATAGTATTTATTCTTTCTTTTAATTCATTTTCTATTCTTGTTAAATTATTTAGAAATATTTCCTTTTTTACTTGCCTAATAATATCTACATTTGCATATAGTAATTTTAATGTTTCATTAAATTCAAATTTTACTTCTTCTTTCTTTTCCGCCTCTTGTTCAACTTTTTCAAATATCTCTTTCACTCTATCATAGTAATCTAATAAAACTTTTATTTTTTCAATTATTTTGTCATCAAACATTTTCTTCGTATATATTTCATTAATTGTTTTTTGGATTTCATCTATATTTTTATAAATCTCTTCAATTATTAATATCTCTTTTTTTCTATCAGTTTTTTCATAAAAACTTTTTATTGAATCATATTTGACTTTACTATTTATAATATTGTTAATCTGTTTTTCAACAGCAAGTTTTAGTGTATTTAATAGTTTTATATATTTATTTTCATAGAGAGTTGTATAATTTTCTTTTACATTACTTTGTATGTCTTGATTATGACAATATAAGCAAGTTTTAAATTCTATTTCTTTATGAAATTTATATCCTTCTTTTTGCCAATTTTCTACTTCATCATAATTTATCTCCTTTCCATCTATTAACCCTTGTACAAATTTTTTATTCTCATCATCTATATTTTTTATAATCTCATATTTTTTTACTTCAATTTGTAACTCTTTCTTTATTGTTTCCACTTGTAATAATAAATCTGTACTTAAAGCATTTAGTAAATTTTTAATATTTATTTCAAATTCATTTATACTTTTATTATATTCTTCCATCTGATTTTTATTTTTTTCTTTTAAATATTTTATAACTTCTTGTTTTAACAAATCATTGTCAATATTTACTTTATAATCATAATTAAAATTTTTAGTATATTTATCATTTAAAATGTTTTTAGTAGAAACTGTTATATTTTCTATATCTATTGAATTCTTTACTTCTTCTATAATATTATTTATATCTTCTGGCTTTAAAATATGTTCTACAAAAGGATCTTTATTTTTCTTATATTCATCATTTTCGCCAAAAATTTCATCGATTTTATTTATTAAAAAATCATTTATTTTTTTATAATCTGTATTTATCGGTGTTGAATTAAACTGATTTTTTCTTCCTCTTATTCTAGTTAAAAAATTTGAATATTTCTTAACATTTTTTCCTATAAATAATTTATTTAATCCCTTTTTGTTATCTGAGCTTTGCTTACTTCCATCCATATCTGTTACATATACATTATTGTTAATAAAATCTTCATTAAAAACTTTATAAATTATATTATCAATTTTATTATCATAATATGTTCTACTAAAAGTTGTTTTTCCTGTTCCATTTGGTCCATAAATAAATGTATATAAACTGCTTGTCTCAAATTTTATTTCATTTCTAGATTCTTTATTGTAAAACTTATACTCCATATTATTTCTCCATTTTTAATTATTTATATTTAATTATAATATATTTATTTTGAAAACTTTGTCGAAACTTGTCTTTTATTATCAAAAAAAGCAAAATAATTCTGTAATATCAAATCACAATTATTATTTTGCTTTTCTTTAGTTTTATTTTTTTATATTCCTTGAATAATTGTTTATGTACTTTCTCAAAACTTTTTCAAATTTTATCATTGTTTCTGTTAGAAATTCCATCATTTCGTTCCAATCTTCTTTATTGTATATACTAACACCATGAAGTTTTGAAGCTATTCTTGACATTTTCTTGTCATCTAGTCTTTCCCAATCCATTTCTTTTCCAAAATTATTTTCAATTTCTTCTTTGTTTTTGTAAAAATAATCAAAAATATTCTTATTCTCTTCTTGGGTCCCACCACTTATGCCCAATTCAACTCCAGCATAATCTTTAGTAATTAAAAAGCTAAAATGAACTCCACTTATTCCTGAACCTGTACTAAACCAATGATCATATTGATTTAGTTCAATATTTCTACCTGCAAATAAATTAGATTTTTCGTTAAATTTTGGTAGAAATAAATGCCAAAATTCATTTCTAGTAACTTGACAATTTGCTAATTTTTCTTTGTTTTCAACTTCTTCTTTGGCTTTTTCGTCATATTCAATCATTATATCAGCTATATCTTTTACTGGTATTATTTGGTCT
>CANQTU010000103.1 GCA_947626925.1 uncultured Clostridia bacterium
GATTGTCTTTGAGCTTCAGACTCTAAAATTAAAGCTCTTTTATTTCTTTCTGCATTCATTTCTTTTTCCATTGCATCTCTAATATCTGCTGGTGGTGTAATATCTTTTATTTCCACCCTGTCAATTTTACAACCCCATCTATCAGTTGCTTCATCAAGAACAACCCTTAATTGATTATTGATACCATCTCTAGAACTGAAAGTTTCGTCTAAGTCCATTTTACCAATAATATCACGAATAGTTGTAATTGCTAAGTATTCAATACCTTTCTTTAAACTTTGAATTTCGTACACTGCTTTAGCAGGGTCAGTTATTTGATAGAATACAACTGTATCAATTGTAATTGTAACATTATCTTTAGTAATAACACCCTGAGGTGGTACGTCCATAGTTTGTTGCTTTAAGCTAACAACGCTTCTAACATGGTCAAAAAATGGAACAATAATTGTAAGACCAGCATCAGCAACTTTATAGAATTTACCTAATCTTTCAATAATATAAACCTCAGATTGTTTAACGATTTTAATAGACATTGCTGCTATCACTATTATAATAACAAGTAATACTAATAAAAACCACATAATTTTTTCCTCCTATTTTTTGATTGGTGCAACAATTGCTTTTACACCTTTAATTTCTTTAATTTCTACTTGTGTACCTTGGGGAATATTTATATCATCCATTCCAATAGCAGACCAAATTTCTCCATCAACTTTGACTTGACCAATTGAATGTATGGAATCTATGTCTTGTGTTACAATTCCAATTTTGCCAATAGAAGAATATACATTTGTTTGAACTGAATCTTTTTGTCTAGCAAATTTTTTTACAAATGGTTTAGTTGCAAAAATTAAAATGGTTGAAGATATAACAAATACAGTTGTTTGAATAATGATATTGCTAGTAAAAAAGCTAACTATCATAGCAAGTAATGCTCCTATTGAAAACCAAAAAATTAAAAATCCTACTGTCATTATTTCAATAATTAAACATACACCTGCAATTATTAACCATATTTGCCACATGTAAAATTCCTCCTTTTTGCTCAATCTATTACTATTATAGCATAAATTACTAAAAAAATAAATACTTTTATGTAAATTTTAGGAAAAATTAATAATGTCGAATATTGCGATGGATTTTTCGAAAAATTTAAATATTTTCATTTACATAATCTTTTTAAAGTGATATAATGTAATATAACCGTAAATAAAAAATAAAATTACTGTAATAATAAATAAAATAATAGTGTTATAATAATAAAAAGTAGTAAGAAAGCGAGAAATATATGTTAGAGGAACTTGATAGATTAATAACATTCATTCAACAAAAATATTATCTTTTATTGAATGAATGGAATAATATCAATTCATGCGAACCAATAAATTTAAAAAAAACTCAAGTAAGAAAAATAAACAATAATATTAATATTTTAAATACTATTTTAAACTATAGATTGTTTATTAATACAAATAACTTGGATCTTAAGATGGATTTTAATGAACTAAAATTAGAAAACGAAATAAATACAAGAGTAAAAACACAGAACTCTATTGAATTTAAAATAGATAATTATATGAAAGAAAAACATAAATATGGAAAAGTACCCATTAATAAGTGCTTTAATGATATATATGGTATAAGAATTATATTTGCTCAAAATATAGACCATAAAGTTATAAAAAAATTTATAGAAGATAAATACAATAAAAAAGAAATTAAATGTATTGATGCTTCAAAAATAGTTGGCTATGTAGCCACTCATGTTTATTTCAAGGAAAATAACTTTAGTTTTCCTTGGGAATTACAAATTTGGGATAAAGCTCATGAAAAGTCAAACATAGAATTACATAAGCAATATAAACAAGAATATACAAAATGGGAAAAAGAAAATAAGGGAGGTGAATCTTTTTGATAACACATTATATAATTATGAGTAGTAGTTATTCTGAAGGAAAAAGAATAGCTTTAGATTATGCAATTGATGATGAAGTTGAATATATACAACTAAAAACAATATTATCAAAAATAACAGAAAAATGTGGAAAAGATGTGTCTATTTCAACACATTTTGTTCAAACTGATTCTAAAAATTGGTCTTCTGTAGTGGAAAAAGATTATTTTTTCAAAGATGTTAAAGTGATTGATACTGTGGGACAGTTTATTAAATTAATAAATAAAGATAGACTTTTAATTGGACTTGATGTTGCAAAATATATACTTTCTAAAGTTAAATGTACTCATTTGAAATTAGAAAAATTAGTTTATTTATGTTATGCTGATTATCTATGTAAATATGATAAAAAATTATATGATGATAAAATTTATTCTTATAAATATGGTCCTGTAGTAAAAAGTGTTTATGATAAATATAAAGGTCTTAAAGAAATTAAAGACGATGATGAAGATATAGATGCAACTGATATATTTGAAATGCCTTCTAAAAGTAGAATATTATTTGCAAAAGATGGAATAGACAAAATTAAAAGTATAGATGAAACATTAGAAAAATATAGTCAATATTCTGCTCTTGAATTGGTAGAATTAACCCATAATGAATCAACTCCATGGTATGTTTCTGGAGAAGGTAAATTTATTGATAAGATTATTACAGATGATATTATAAAAGAATATCATTGTAATGAAATTGTTTAATTTAATACTAAAAGCTCTAGTAAAAACTAGAGTTTTTTTAGTTAATGTATAAAATTCAAAAAAATGCACATAACAATAAAAAGGTTTATAAGAAAGAGAGAGTATGTATGGATAAAAAAGCAAAAAGAGAAGACAAAGAACAACAGGTAGAATTTGGAGTTCAAGAAGTTGGGGAAGATGCAACAAAATACGGAGAATTTATTTCTTCATATTTTGCATGGGTATCATTACCACAGCAAAAAGAAAAGGCAGAAGAGTTAGAAGACATTACAAAAAGAGGGGACGAAGAGAAATAAAATACGGCAAAAAAGAAAGAAAAAAAGTAAAAAAAAGAGAAAAAGTAAGAAAATAAAAATTAATCTAAATAAAAAGCACGAAAAAGGTCAAAGAAAGTCAAAAAGAATTCTTGAAAAAAAGAACAAAGGTAGTATAATAATAATGTAAAGTCAAAGAAAGTCAAAGTCAACAAAACGCAAATGTATGCAATTTGCAATAAGTATAAAAAATAAAAAGAATGGAGTGATGAAAAAATGCGAATGTCAGACATAATAGAAGAATTCATTAAAGAATTATTTGATGATGCAGACAGCATTGAAATACAAAGAAACGAACTGGCGGAGCAATTCAACTGTGTACCATCTCAAATTAATTATGTTATATCAACAAGATTTAAACCTTCGCAAGGCTATTATGT
>CANQTU010000104.1 GCA_947626925.1 uncultured Clostridia bacterium
ATAATATAAAATAAAAACACAAAGGGAGGAAAAATTATGTTAGAAAAAAATAGTTTAGTACCATATGTAGTGGAACAAACAAATAAAGGAGAAAGATCTTATGATATTTTCTCAAGATTATTAAAAGACAGAATTATATTTTTAGGAGAAGATGTAAATCCAACTACATCTAGCTTAATTATTGCACAATTATTATTTTTAGAATCAGAAGATCCAGACAAAGATATTTATTTATACATTAATTCACCAGGGGGTTCAATTACAGACGGAATGGGAATTATAGATACAATGAATTATATAAAATGCCCAGTATCTACAATTTGTGTAGGTATGGCAGCTAGTATGGGAGCAGCCCTTTTAGCAGCAGGAGAAAAAGGAAAAAGATTTGCTACACCAAATGCTGAAATACTTATACATCAACCATTAATTGGTGGTGGAGGAATTTCTGGTCAAGCAACAGAAGTAAAAATTCATGCAGATCACTTAGTAAAAACAAGAGAAAAATTAAATAAATTTTTAAGTGATAGAACAGGCCAAACAATAGAAACTATCCAAAAAGATACTGAAAGAGATAATTACATGACAGCAGAAGAAGCTTTAAAATATGGCTTAATAGATGGAATTATGGACAAAAGAAAATAAAGTGCAACCAATTATAATAAAAAATTGAAGGAGAGAAGAAAATGGCAAAAAATGACACACCAAAAAGTGTAAGATGTTCATTTTGCGGAAAAGCACAAGAAAATGTTAGAAAAATAGTAGCAGGACCAGGAGTATACATTTGTGACGAATGTGTAGAACTTTGTACAAGTATTATAGAAGCAGAATTATATGATGACGAAAAAGCAGGATATACATTAAATGAATTAAATGATATTCCAAGTCCGAAAGAAATTAAAAAAGTATTAGATGATTATGTTGTTGGACAGGAAGAAGCTAAAAAAACATTATCTGTTGCAGTTTACAACCATTATAAAAGAATAGCACATGAGGAAAATTCTGCAAAAGATGATGTAGAAATACAAAAAAGTAATATATTATTACTAGGTCCAACAGGATGTGGAAAAACTTTATTAGCAAGAACATTAGCAAAAATATTAAATGTGCCATTTGCAATAGCTGATGCTACAACTTTAACAGAAGCTGGCTATGTGGGAGAAGATGTAGAAAACATCTTATTAAAACTTATTCAAGCAGCAGATGGTGATGTTCAAAAAGCAGAAAAAGGAATTATATATATAGATGAAATTGACAAAATAACTAGAAAATCAGAAAATCCATCTATAACAAGGGATGTTAGTGGTGAAGGAGTACAACAAGCATTATTAAAAATTATTGAAGGAACTGTTGCATCTGTACCACCTCAAGGTGGAAGAAAACATCCAAACCAAGAACTAATCCAAATTAATACAGAAAACATATTAATTATATGTGGAGGAGCATTTGAAGGATTAGAAGACATTATAAAAGATAGAACTGGAGAAAAAGCTATTGGATTTGGTAGTCAAATTAAGAGTAAAAAAGAAATTAAGCAATATGAAATTTTCCAAGAATTATTACCACAGGACTTATTAAAATTTGGACTTATACCAGAATTTATAGGAAGATTACCAATAATTGCAACTTTAAAAGAATTAGACAAAGAAGCATTAGTAAAAATATTAACAGAGCCAAAAAATGCATTAGTAAAACAATATCAAAAATTATTTCAAATAGATGGTGTAGAATTAGTTTTCGAACCAGAAGCAATTGAAGCAATTGTAGAAAAAGCAATAGAAAGAAAAACAGGAGCTAGAGGACTTCGCTCAATTATTGAAGAAATAATGAGAGATATAATGTATGAAATACCTTCAAACCCAAATATTGAAAAATGCATTATAAATAAAGATACTGTATTAAATAATGTAGCTCCAGAAACTGTAATAAATGAAGAAAAAACAGTACGTAAACCAGTTGTAAAAAGAAAAAGACAAATACCTGATAACCAAGATGAAAAAGAAACAGCATAAGGATTTTGGAATAAACCAAAGTCCTTTTTCATTATATTTTATCAAGGAGGAATCCAAGATGAAATATAGAGAATATAATAGAACAGCTGTAATACAATATGCTAAAAAATGGGCCTTTTCTAGAAACCCAAAATATTATAACTTTGATCCAGTAGGAGGAGACTGTACAAGTTTTGCATCACAATGTATATATGCAGGTAGCCAAAAAATGAATTATCAAAAAACACTAGGATGGTATTACATAAATGGAAACAACAAATCTCCTTCTTGGAGTGGTGTTGAATATTTGCATAATTTCTTGATTGATAATAAAGGAGTAGGACCACAAGCATTTGAAACAACTCAAAACAAGATAGAAATTGGAGATATTGCACAATTATCATTTGATGGAAAAACCTTTGCACATACTTTGGTAATAGTAAGTGTGGAAAATAAATTTGTGTTGCATGGAATAAAAATAGCGTCACATACATTTGATAGCTTTGAAAAACCAATTTCAGAATATAATTTTAAGAAAATAAGGTGGGTACATATTAATAATGTTGGTATTGGTTACAATTGAAATTTTTTATTCTTACCAATTTTAAAATTGTAAATTTTTTCCAAAATCTATTGACATATTTGTCAAAAGATAATATTATAAAACACATAATTATTAAATTATTTATTTCATTCAAAAAATTATTTTCTAAAAAATTCCCAAAAACAAAAAATATAAAAAAGAGGTGATAAGCCAAAGAAAACCACAAAAACATAAGAAAAAATGTTGATTTACTATTAAATAAAAATTGACAATTAAATTACAATAAAATATAATTAAGAAAAGAGGTATATAGTGAAGTTTATTACATATCAGCAATATATTGATTACTTAAAAAGTAAAAATATATTTCAATTACAAGATAAAAATGAAATTTATAAAATTCCATATCCAAAAAAAGAAAAAATATATCAAGAAACAGAAATAAACAAAGTAAATAAAATTCATGACAAAATGTTTCGAAAAGTTTTAAGTATAAAAAAAGAAAAAATAGAAGAAACTCAAATTATTCCATATCCTACAGATTTCATAAGCAGGCAATATAAAATTAGACAATCAGATATAATTTACAAATTGAAGGATAAACCAATTTATTTTTTAATAGAACATCAAAGTAGTATTGATTATAATATGTCAATAAGATTGTGGGAATATATTGGAGAAATTATGAGAAAAGAAACAATTTCTCAAAAAACATATTTAAGAAAAAATAAAATTTATCCTGTAGTAGTTCCAATTGTAATTTATACTGGGCTACGAAAATGGAATATTTCAACTAATTTTATGAATATG
>CANQTU010000105.1 GCA_947626925.1 uncultured Clostridia bacterium
ATTATATCATGAAATAATTGTTATATAAAGGTTTAAGGGTAACCTTTTAAAAACCTAAATATATTATACAAGGAGGGTGATAAGATAGGTACTTTTAAGTATAGTACGTTATATATAAATATTATAAGTCTTATTATTTCAATATTTATTTTTTATTTTGTAAACATATTTAGTTCAAATTTTAGTTTTCAAAATCATAATGCGGTTTTAAAAGCTGGATTTACTGTAAATTCAGAAATCCCAGAGACTTCCAAAAACTTTGAGAATTTAATTTCTAATTCTATTAATGAAGAAACGAATAATCCAAATAATGAATGGCATTTAGAGATACCATCAATTAATTTGAATGCAAAAATAGAAGATGGTACTACAAAAGAAATTATGGATAAATTTATAGGGCATTTTGAAGAAAGTCAATTGTGGACTGGAAATGTATGTTTAGCGGCACATAATAGAGGTTATGAAAATAATTATTTTTCCAATTTGAAAGATTTACAAGAAGGAGAAACAATTCTTTATTATTATCAAAAGTCTTTTAGAAAATATATAGTTAATAAAAACATTATTATAAAAGATACAGATTTATCTTATATAGAAAATACAGAGGACAACAGAATTACACTAATTACATGTGTAGAAAATGAGCCAAATTACAGAAGATGCGTACAAGCAATTGAAAATGACGATAGAAAGGAAGAATGATAGTTTGAAAAAAATACTTATAATTTTAGGAATTTTTCTTATTAATGGTTTAGGATTTATGAATGCTGTTTATGCAAGTTCAATTAACTCTGCTAATTTGTATTCGACAGGAACTTGTGGTGATTTATTAAAATATAAAGGAAGTATTATAAAAATTAGTTATGTGCAATATAACCATAATGGAGCTAATTATCCAGCATATTGTATGAATCCAAATAAACCAGGTGCAGAAACAAAAAGTTATGATGTTTCTCTACAAGAAGAATCAGTAAAGGATATAGGTCTATGGAGGACAGTTATTAATGGATATCCTTATAAAACCAAAGAAGAATTAGGAGTTGCAAATAAACAAGAAGCTTATGCTGCAACAAAACAAGCAATTTATTGTTATATGTATGGTAATAGTATAGATGATTATGAAGGAATTGGGGAAGCTGGAGCAAGAACTTTAAGAGCAATGAAAACAATTATTAATAATGCAAATAATTCAAAGGAAACTAAATTATCAAGTAGTATATCAATTCAAGAAGTGACAAATGAATGGTTACAAGATAAAATTGATAGCAAATATGTATCAAAAACTTATAAGGTAACAGCTAATGCTCAATTAAATAGTTATCAAATAGCAATAACAAAGGAAAATGGTGAACAGATACAAGGTATTAAAGTTACTAATGAACAAAATCAGGAAATGAATCAATTTTCGTCAAATGAGAATTTTAAAGTATTAGTTCCAATTAAAGAGATGACAAAAGAAGGAGCATTTAAATTAACAGTAAGTGGTGAAGTAAAAACAAAACCAGTATTATATGGAATGGCACCTGATAGTAGTTATCAAGATTATGCTCTAACAACAGCAAGTTATGAAGATGGAACAGGAGAAAAAATAGGTCAATATCCAGAAAATGAAACTAAAATAATAATAATAAAAGAAGACGAAGAAACCAAAGAAAGATTAGATAATACTGAATTTGAACTATTGGATGAAAATAGAAATGTAGTATATTCAGATTTAAAAACTGATAAAGACGGAAAAATTGAAATAAATCATTTGATACCTGGAAAATACTATCTAAAAGAAACCAAAGCAAAAGAAGGTTATGTGCCATATGAAGATTTAATTGAATTGCAAGTAGCTTTGCATGAGCAATATACTGTGACAGTAAAAAATAATAAAGAAGAAAAACCGAAGATAGAAATAGAGAAAAAACAAAAAAGTAAAACAGTAAGTGCATCTTCTATTAAAAGAGAAAAATTGCCAGTTACTGGTATGTAATAAGCTAAAGAATAAAACTACTATAAAAATAGTACAAATAAAAAAGATAGTAGATAAGACCTAGAAATAGGTGTTATTTGCTATCTTTTTTGGATATATAGAACTAAAAATAAAAAATTTGCTAAAAGCACAAAAATGTGATACATTATGAGAGGGACAATTGTACATGAGGAGGAAGTTATGTCAAAGTTTGTTCATTTGCATATACATAGTGAATTTAGCTTGTTAGATGGTGCTAACCGAATTAAAGATTTACCAGTTAGGGCTAAAGAGCTTGGCATGGATGCTATTGCTCTTACTGACCATGGAGTTATGTATGGTGCAATTGATTTTTATAAAGCTTGTAAAAAAGAAGGAGTTAAACCTATTATTGGTTGTGAGGTTTATGTTGCACCACGAAGTCGTTTCGATAAAGAGCCTAATGTAGATAACCACTATAACCATTTGATTTTACTTGCTAAAGATAAACAAGGCTATCAAAATTTAAGTAAGTTAGTGTCTATTGGATTTGTTGATGGATACTATTATAAACC
Organism: uncultured Clostridia bacterium; assembly: GCA_947626925.1. Classification (GTDB taxonomy): domain Bacteria; phylum Bacillota; class Clostridia; order TANB77; family CAG-508; genus CAG-269. The sequence goes on from CANQTU010000105.1 coordinate 2,512, forward strand.
TCGTATTGATTTAGAAGTTTTAGAAAAATATCATGAAGGGCTAATTTGCTTAAGTGCTTGTTTGGCTGGCTCTGTTAATCAAGCTTTGTTAAATGGAGATAACGAGAAAGCAGAAGAAATTGCTCTTTGGCATAAAAAAGTTTTTGGAGAAGATTATTATATAGAAATTCAAAATAATGGAATTAAAGAACAAGTTTTGGCTAATCAAAAATTGGTTGCACTTGCAAGAAAATTAGATATTCCTTTAGTTGCAACTAATGATGCTCATTACCTAAAAAGAGAAGATAGTTATAATCACGAAGTTTTGCTTTGCATTCAAACAGGCAAAAGAATGAGTGATATGGATAGAATGCGTTTTGACACAGATGAATTGTATGTAAAGTCACCTGAAGAGATGATAGAGTATTTCAAGGCTTTTCCAGATGCAATAGAAAACACTGTAAAAATTGCAGATAAGTGTAATGTAGAATTTGAATTTGGACATACAATTTTGCCAAATTATGATGTGCCACCAGAGTATGCAACACATTATGATTTCTTTAAAAAATTATGTGATGATGGAATACGAAAAAGATATGGTGAAAATCCATCACAAGAAATACTAAAAAGAGCAGAATATGAATTAGGTGTCATTCAAAAAATGGGATATGTAGATTATTTCCTAATTGTATGGGACTTTATTCACTATGCAAAAACACACAATATACCAGTGGGACCTCGGACGTGGTTCTGGTGCTGGTTCTATTATTGCGTATGCAATTGAAATTACAGATATTGACCCAGAACCACGT
>CANQTU010000106.1 GCA_947626925.1 uncultured Clostridia bacterium
AAAAGTAGATTCGCCAATCTACAATGAAATAATTAATTTTATAAGAGACGGAGCATTAACTACAAGTGATTTAGTAAATATATATCTTATTTTTTTAAGAGCTGAAAGAGATAAAAAAGAAAGTGAAGATAATAGAACCCCTATTTCTTATTATTTGTTGGGTTTTATTGGGAATGAGTTAAAAAATTTAGAAGATAACAATTTTAGAAATGCTTTAAGATATGTTTATTCTTCAAAAGAAAATTTTGAAATTATTTATAGATTTTATAAAAGATTAACAATGAGATATAGAAGCAATTATAAAGATATTAAAAGTATTGAATATAATCAAATGATTAAATCTCAAATTGATAGTTCAATATTGGAACGTTCTATAAATAATGAAATCGATATGATTGAATCTGTTAAAGATAAAGAAATTATTAAAAATTTTAGAAATCACAACTTTTTAAATAGCTCTGAACAAATAAATTGTTTATAAATTTATCTATACTTTGATTCAAATACCATATGATATTTGCAATTCCATTGTATATTTGTGAAACTTTTTATATCATTTACCTTCTAATATGTTGATTCCTAACGGTTGCAACTTCATTATATTAGAAGGAGTTTTTATTTTCAATTCGTCGCTTAAATTTTACTAATCTCCCCCAAAAATATCTAGGAGTTTTCTTACGACAAAAAATCGAGCCAAAATGGTTCGAATAAATTCAACATGGAGCGTGTGCTTATTAGGTTATGGACACTAAACAAATGTAAAATTCATAATTGCTTGATAAATCAATTATATCATATTTAAATTTTAATTCAATATCTTAAATGGATAAATCATAATTGTAATACTCATCTGTTCTAAAAACATCAAACAAATCTGATGATGTATTTTTCGTTTTTTCAAAAATTTCTAATATAAATTTTTCTTTTTCGTTTGAAGGATTATTGTTTTTTAATAATTTTTCGATTTTTTCAATTTCTATTACTTTATTTATATCATTATTTATATTATATCCATAGCCATTTCCAACAGATTTACTAATCATGTCAGCTAAAAATTTATATATAGTGTCCTTTTTTATCATTTTGCTTATAGTTTTTAAGTGTTCATCACTATCCCAAAAACAATATATATTATGGATTCCGTAATTTTCTTCACTATAAATATTTATATGTTTTTTTATAATTAAAGATTTAATTTTTTCATATTCATTATTTAATTTATTATAGTAATCCTCATTACCATCATTAGAATGTCGATTCTTTGGATTTATCCAATAAGTTAATGATCTTATTATATATAAATTTTTATAATCATTGTTTATATATAATAAAAATCTGTTAAACTCTTCTTCGTTTAATTTTAAAAGCATATCCGTTACTAAAACTTCCGCTCTTCCTCTGGCGGTTAATCCTCCAAAAAATATTAAAGTATCATCACAATATCTTATATTATTGTATATTGCTATAGTTGTTTCTAATTTATTATCGTGTATATTGTCTAAATAATATTCAAGTGTTTCTAAAGTATATTTTTGAGTAGAGTTATTATATAAATTAAGTAATTTAATATATTCTAAATTGATGCCATTCTGTGTTTTTTGAGATTCATTAATATACGCTATAAATTTATTAACTGCCATGTCAATTATTAGAAATTTATTACTAATAGTAGTGAAATATAAATCAAAAAATTTTCCGTCATAGATTCTTTTTTCTTTGTTAGTTTTATAATATTCTGCTTTATTATTTGATATGAAACTACCAGAATTTCTATAATTTGGTGTTTGTCCATTATAATTATCTCTATATTTTTTAACATTAGGGAAAGATATAGATAATAAATCTATAAATTTTTTATTTTCATCTTTAAATAAATCTTTAAAAAATTTATCGGCATTAATGTTATATTGATTATTATCAAAAAAATAATCTTGTTGATATATAGCATAATCTTGAGAAATAAAATATGTTCTATTATTATATATTTGTTTAATTAATTCAGGATTTTTTAAAGATATGTATTTGATTATAAATGTATCAATTTTGTTTAAATAGTTGTTATTCATAAAATTACTATTAATTATAGAATTTATATTTCTTTTTAATTCTCTTAAATTTTTTATGCTTTTACTATATTCCATAATTATTTCATTCAATGATTCTTTATCTTCGTCAGAAATTCCATATATACTTAAAATGTTTGATATAACTTTATAATTAATATCATATAATTGGTCATTTGAAATTTGTGGAATATTAATTTCATTTTGTATTATTTTATCTATGTATTCAAAATCAGTATCTAAAGAATTCTCAAATATTTTTTTCATCCTACTTTTATCAAATGAAACTATATATATTATTCTATTAAAATTAAAAATAGAAAAAACACTTTTTAAAATTAGAAGAATATTTTCTTTGGTAGCTCTTTCAATGTTATCTATTACAAAAACAATCCTTTTATTATTTGAAACAAGATAATCATTTATGATATTTCTAATTCTATTTATTTCTTGTTCCTTGTCTTTATAAAACTTAAATTTTTCAAGTTTTGAATATCCGAAAATAGTATCGGTTAAATAATCTATATATTTATTTGTTTGAATAATGCTGAATTTTAAATCTATCTTTGAAAGAATAGCATCAAACATGGCTTTAAACATAGCAGTCTTATTTTCATAAACCCATGGATCAAAAGAATCAATTACAATTAATTCACCATCATTATAATCTTTTATTAATTTTTTAACATTATTTAAAATGGTTGTTTTCCCAGACCCCCATTCTCCAGTTAATCCAATTACATATTGTTTTTCAGTTTTGCATTCTTTAATATTTGTATAAATTTCATTTATAATACTATTTCTATTCAGCATATCATATTCTACTGGTGATTCATCAATAAAATATAAATTTGACTCATTATTAGGAAATTTATTATCATATGCATCTTTTAAATCAATAATATTTGTATTATATTTTTCTATTTTATTATGAGTAATATGAAAATTTCTGAATAGAAGTAATCCGAAATTTATAATTATTAACACTATAAGAATATATAGTTTATAAATATTTGCAGGAAATTCAAAATTTAAATAATATATTAAATACATAATTGTTGAAAAAAATACTATGACGATTCCACAATCAAAATAATTAACTACTTTAAGATAAAGTAAATCCTTCAAATGTAGTTCAAAAAAAGAAATAATTGAAAAAAGTACAATACATATAAATATTGGCATGCCAATATTTATATGTAT
>CANQTU010000107.1 GCA_947626925.1 uncultured Clostridia bacterium
CACAGTATACTAGGCTGTCGTTTTCAAATGAACGTAATAAGATGTAACTTGCTCCTACGTCTTGCAGTATTCCAATTCTGTCTACGAGGTTGTTTGTACCAATTAGAAATTCTACTCTCATTAGTTTTCCAATTTGTTCTCTTAGAAAAGCTGGCGTGTAAATAGGATTTGTTAATATTTCTGGTGAACTTTGGTCTAATGTTATTTGTCTATTTTCTTTTTTCTCTGGTGTTCTATGTTTGGCATAATAAAATCACCCTTTCTAAATAGTTTTTAGTTTTAGGTTCGCGCATATTTGGCAGTTGGACGGTAAAAGCAGTGCTTTCCATATCTTGTATGAAATGTTCCAGAGCCATTACTTGGAAATGTTGAAGAACAAGTTGGTTTAAATGGATTTAAATACCATAGACAATTTCCAATTTCATTTAGTCTATTTCCTGCTAATGCCCAATCGGCAATATAATAGTGTATTTCTGTTGGGTTCATGTTATAAATGTTTTGCGGATTATATTGATTTCTAATGCTTTCTCGTGCACAGTCATATTGTCCTTCTTGAAAAATAATATTTCTAATACTGCCTCCTTGCGAAATTCTAGCATATTCTCCTTCTGTGCTATTTACTCTATTCATTGTTACACTTGCAACAGCTTTCATGCCGATTGTCCCCTTCGCCTCCTGCTTCACATTGAATAATTCTTGCAATTAATTCTCTATCTGAATATGCCATAAAAAATCACTCCTAATACTTATATTATATTAAGCAAAAAAGTAATTATTTCTATTTTTTAAAATATATGATATAATTTTTTTGGTGATAAAATTGAAAGTATTATTTAAAAATACCACTCAATATAATAAAGATGTTTATGATAAATTTCTTGCATTCCACATAAAAAAATACCGTTTTACCTATATAGCATATACTGCAATAGTAGTTGCTTTTATTTTATTTGGCTTAATTTTGCAAGTTCAATATCATAATTTTACAATTGCTATTACTTTATGTGGTATTTTAACTGCTTTTATTCTTTGGAGAATTTTGCATCCTGTATCAGAGGTTAGTAAAGAATATAAGAGTGATAAAATTCAAAAAGAAAAAAAATATACTTTTAAATTTTATGAAAAATTTTTTACAATAGAAGATTTTAAAGAGATATTAAAAATGAGATATTATAAATTATATAAAGTATTTGAAACAGCAGATTTCTTTTATCTTTATATAGATAAAACTCATTCTTTTCTTATTGATAAGTCTAAGTTTAAAAATGATAAATCTGCTGAATTTTCTACTTTTATTAAGAAAAAATGTTGGTGGTGCTACAAAAATGTTAAAAAATAAGTTCATTTAATATGTCAAAAGTAGCATCTTCATCTGTTAAAACAATATCGAATGTATCTTGATAGGTTTTTAATAAATTTTCTGTTTCATATTCTAAAAAACCTATCTTTAATGTTGTATTCCATTCTTCTTTTGGAACCATATTTTCGTCTTCTTTCAAGTCTCCAATTAAGATTTTATAAGGTAAATCTTTGATTTTCTGGTTGAAAAATTTTGGTACTTTGTCTTTCATAGTTTTATTTAAAGTGTGTATTATTTTAGAATTATCAAATTGTTTTGCTTTTCCGTTTTTATCAAATTCAATAAAATTAGCTATAATATAAATGTTTTCGAAATAACATTCTTGCTCTTTTAAAAATTGTTCTATTACATTTCCAATTCCAGCAGATAAGATAATTACAGGAATTTTTTCTTGTGCCAGTTTTTGTAATATTTCTTTAGCACCTTTTCTAAAACATAGATTGCTTTTATGCATGGATTCTATTAATTTTGTTTTTGTTAAATTGTAATTATAATACAATTCCATACACTCTTTATACCATTGTCTTATTAATTTTGCTTTTTCTTTTGGCTCAATTTGATAATTTAATTCTATTGGTCTAAATTGCTCATATAGCTTGTCTATTTCTTTTGCAAAATTATCTCCTAACATCATTCCACTAGCAGCCCAAGAGTCGTCACTTTGCTTTGTTGTAATTGTTTTATCAAAGTCTATAACTAAATATACATTGTTTTTATTAATTTTTAATGTTTCTAATTTGTTTGAATTAATATATTTCATATTCCACCTCGCTAAAATATATTTTAACATTAAAAATACAAAAAAAGAATTAAATTTTGAAACTTTTTCAATTTCGTTTGCACAAATTTAATTCTTTTTATTTTTATGCGTTTACTGAATAGACACTTACTTGTTTTTTGTCTCTACCCTTTCTTTCAAATTTAACTGTTCCATCTACTAATGCATATAAGGTATCATCACTACCTTTTCCAACATTGTTTCCTGGATGTATTTTTGTTCCTCTTTGTCTTACTAGGATATTTCCTGCTAAAACAAATTGTCCGTCTGCTCTTTTTACACCAAGTCTTTTAGACTCACTCTCTCTACCGTTATGGCTACTACCTTGACCTTTTTTATGAGCCATGTTTTTTCACTCCTTTCGGTTTTAGTTTATTTATGTTTTGTTTTTAGATTTCTAGAATTTAAAATTAAGCTTCTACTTTTTCTGCTTTTTTAGTTGTTGTCTTTTTAGCAGTTGTTGTTTTTGTTGCTGTTGTTTCTTTTTTTGTAGTAGTTTCTGTTTTCTTTGTAGCAGGTTCTTTTTTAACTGCTTCTTCTTTTTTTGTAGCTGTTTTTATAGATGTAATTTCTACTTTTGTGTATGGTTGTCTATGTCCTTGTTTTCTTCTATAATTCTTTTTAGCTTTCATTTTGAAAACAATTATTTTTTTACCTTTGCCATGAGAAATTACTTTTCCTTCTACTTTTACACCTTTTACATAAGGATTTCCTATTTGTACTTTTCCTTCGTCAGATACAAGAACAACATTGTCAAATGTTACTTTTTTACCTTCCTCTGCATCTAATTTTTCAAAAAATACTACATCTCCTTGTGCTACTTTGTATTGTTTTCCACAGCTTTCAATGATTGCGTACATTTAAAATGCACCTCCTTATTTGTATACTCGCTAATCCTTATTTTTCAGGCAATTAACTTTTTGTTAATATTTAGGGGCCTTGACTAAGCGGATTACAGTTACTTATTTTACCACAATTTTACTGGTTTGTCAATTGTTTTCTTAAATTTTCTAATGCTAATTTTGTAGGTTTGTCAAACATATGTCACACTTAATTGAAATTAATACTGTTTGAAGT
>CANQTU010000108.1 GCA_947626925.1 uncultured Clostridia bacterium
TTTATCTTAAAGATAAATTATTATTATAATTATTGTAAAAAGTTTTTTCAAGCTCTTTTTAAACTTCAATTTTTTAATCTTTTTTGATTTACTTTTTCGGTACTTTTGGTACCGCTTAGGTTTATTCTCTAAAGGATTTTATTGTTTACTTTTCAATGTACTTTTTGTCCCCTTTTCGCATGGGACGATTTTTATTATACGATAGTTTTTATCGTTTGTCAACACTTTTTTAAAAATTTTTTAAAAGAAAATTTTTCCTTAAAAAATAATTATAAATATTACACTTTTTTATAATAAAATATAATCTAAAAAAGTGTAATTAAGGACAATCCCTAATTACACCTAATCACCTAATTAATTATTCTTCAGATACTGTTACTAGAATACTACTTGCTAGACCTGTTTCTTCATCATATACAACTTTAACACTATATTTATATCTTTCATTCTGTTCTAAAAAAGTACTTAATTTATTACTAGCTTCTTCATCACTATTAGATTTATCTAATTTTAATTCTATTTGATTAGGAGATACTACATTCACACTAACTAAATTTTCTTTAATTGCATTAAGTAAGTTTAACATTCTAGCACCTTCTAAATTATCTCCTTGCAAAATTTCAAATTTTGAATTAAATCGAGTTTTTTCAGTTTCTGTAATTCCTTCTGACTGTATTTCTTGTGTTTCTTGTATTAGTCCAATGGCTTTAAATATTTTTTGAAAGTCATCAACATTTATTGCTGTAGTAATTACTTCATTTATTTTATTTAAAAAACCTGTTTCTACTGTTCCTAATAATGTTTTTGAAGTTTCTTCGTCTAAACCAGTTAAATTTATATTGTTTTCATCATTTAAACTTATTTCATTGGTGAAACTGTTTACAATATCTATACTTTGATTAATTGTTGCTTCTACTCTATCTGAGTCACTTTCAAACTTCGCAACTAAAGTTTTGTCACAATGATTACCATTTATTTTTTCAGTATTAGATATATTGTACTGTTTTGTTTCGCCATCAACTGTATTTTCGAAAGTGAAATCTGTTGTTTCGTCTGATTTTTGATAAACAAATTCCCTTTCTTTCTTATCTCCTGCTATCATATTATTATAAGATATATTAATATATGGATTTTGTGTGTTAGCTATCATGTCTATTTCAACTTCATAATCTGGATTTTGTATAACTGTTTTTACAGTATTTTTTTCATTTTCATATACAATTATTTTTGCTTCATCTTGTCCTATATTATTTTTCGTAATTTCGTCAATTATATTATCAATTTTATCTATAAACTCATCTCTTAAATTTATTTCAGTCACGTTATAACTTGACATTAATTCTTCAATATTATCTATTTTAGACAATATAATCTCATCTTGTTTTAATTGTTCTAAAATTGCTAAGAAAATATTATTAAGTTCCTCTTTTGTTAATTTCAAAACATATGCATTGGCCTTCATCTGTTTATTGTTAATTTGAATGTCTTGATTACTTTGTTTTGAAAATCTGTCTTTTGATACATTTTTATTAATAATTTCTATATATTTTGTAGTAATTGTTTGCTTTTCTTCTTCTGAAAATGATAGTACATCTTCTAAGTTTATACTCGTTTGCATTTCATCTGGTATATAATCTGATATCTCTTGTGTACTATTCATATTTTTAAATGTTTCTAATAAATTATCTGATGTTATAAATTGTGCAAATAAATCAGAAAATCTTATTGATTGTGTATCTTGATTTTTTAAATATTCTATTTCCATAACTCTGTCATTATTATTAACCAAACTAATATCTTCATAGTTGTATTCAGCATTTTTGTCTATTTGTCCATTTATTTTTAAGCGCAATTGGTTGACAGAATTTTGTGTACTTTCAGATGTAGTACCTATATTTTCTGTATGATTTAATTTTATTTCTGTTGTGGTTGTATATTTATTTTGTTGCAGCATTTCTTGATATTCACTTTTGCCTACAGTCTGATATATAGTTTCTAAATTTTCTACATTTTTTCCTATATATTTAGTAAATAACTGTTGACTTGATTTGAACATATCAGTACGTATGTATAAAAAAACTAAAGTAGCAGTTAAAATTACAATTAATAATGTAATTATTACAATTAGAATAGTTCTTCTTTTTTTTCTTGGCATCATTTTGATTCCCCCTCATTTTCTATTATACATTTATTATAAATTGAAAGCAAGTCTTTTATTTCATTCTTTGCTTTACAGCTTCATAAAGAATTATTCCTGTTGATACTGAAGCATTTAAAGAAGTTATTTTTCCTTTCATTGGGATTTTTATTAAAAAGTCACAATTTTTCTTTATTTTTTGACCTATTCCATTTCCTTCATTTCCAATAACAATTGCAATTGCTCCTGTTAAATCTTGATTATAATAGTAAGTTGTTGTATTAATATCTGTTCCACAAATCCAAAGCCCTTGTTGTTTCAAATATTCTATAGTGTCTGATAAATTTGTGACACGTGCTATTTTCATATATTGAACAGCTCCACATGATACTTTTGTTACAGTACTATTTACAGATGCTGCTCGTCTTTTTGGAATTATTATACCATGTACTCCTGCTGTTTCTGCTGTTCTTATTATTGATCCTAAATTATGCGGATCTTCTATTTCATCTAAAATTAATATAAATGGTGGCTCGTTTTTTTCTTTAGCTTCTTTTAAAATATCATCTACTTCACAGTATTCAAATGGTGGTACTATTGCAATTACACCTTGATAGTTTTGTGTTTGCGCTATTTCGTCCATTTTTCTTTTTTCTTTTTCTACTATAATTACTTTGTTTTGCTTTGCTAATGTAATTATTTTATTTATTGAGCCATGTCTTTCCCCTTTTGTTATTAATATTTTGTTGATATCTTTGCCACTTTCTAATAATTCTAATACAGCATTTCTTCCTTCTATTTGGTCTGTATAATCTTCCATTTTCTTTGTTTTCCTTTCTTTTCTTTACTTTTTATGATTTTTATGATATAATATTTGCATAAAAATTTTAGGAGGTACTCAAAATGACAACAAAAAATTACATTAATTTAACTATGGATGCTGTAGCTTGGATTTGTCGGATAATCAGTGTTCTGTTTATCTACTTTTTACCATTTTACAGAGGAATCACTTTTTCATTGATATTCTTATTTATATCAACTGCAATTAGTGCTTTTTACTCAAAAAAAATTGGC
>CANQTU010000109.1 GCA_947626925.1 uncultured Clostridia bacterium
ATGTCTGAATATATGGAAAGCCACTCAACTTCAAAATTAATTGGTGCACCTCCAGGATATGTTGGTTATGATGATGCAGGACAATTAACAGATAAAGTAAAAAGAAAACCTTATTCAATTATTTTATTAGACGAAATCGAAAAAGCACATCCTGATGTATTTAATATTTTGCTTCAAGTATTAGATGATGGAAAACTAACTGATAGCCAAGGAAACTCTGTAAGTTTCGCAAATACAATTATTATTATGACTTCAAATGCTGGTTCAAACTTAAACAATAATTCTATTGGATTTGGCGGTCAAACTATCAATAAAAATAAGATTATGGATAGCTTAAAAGATGTTTTTCGTCCTGAATTTTTAAATAGAGTTGACGAAATTGTAGCATTTGACCCATTAACTAAGGAACAATTATTACAAATTGTTGATTTAATGCTAAAAGATACAATAAAAGCTTTAAAAGATAAAGACATAGAAATTGAAATTACTAAAAAAGCTAAAGACTTTATTTTGGAAAAAGGTACTGATGTTAAATTTGGTGCAAGACCTTTAAGAAGAGCTATACAAAGATATATAGATGATGAACTTTCTGAAATGATTTTACGTAGTGAACTTGTAGACGGAAAAACTGTAACTGTAGATTTTAAAAATGAAAAACTAAAATTCGAAATAAACTAGGAGAATACTTATGTTAAAACATATACCAAATATATTAACAATAATTCGATTTTTATTTATACCATTGATTGTAATTTGTATTTTCACAGACAATTATATGTTAGCTTTTATATTTTTTACAATCTCTGCAATAACTGATATAGCAGATGGTTTTATTGCTAGAAAATTCAATTTAATTTCTAACTTTGGTAAATTAATGGATCCTCTAGCAGATAAATTAACACAAATATCAACTTTGGCATCTCTTGTGTTTGTTCGTATTATCCCTATTTGGATTTTACTAGTTGTATTTTTAAAAGAGTTAATTATGATTTGTGGTGCTTCTTTCCTTTATGGAAAAGATGTTGTTGTTTATAGTAAATGGTATGGAAAACTTGCAACTGTTTTATTGTATATTGCTATAGTTACTTCTCTTTTATTGAAGCAACTACAACTTGGTGGTTTATGGCAACAGGTTTATTTGATTTTATATACTCTTGCTTTAATTGCTACTGTTTTTGCTTTAATTATGTACATAAAAGATTTGTATAAAAAAGGATTTATTGATAAACAGGATTTGAAAAAAGAGGTTACTGTTGATAAAAAAGAAAAGAAAAAATAAAGGTAAGACCCCAGTAGAACTGGGGTCTTTTTACCTTGCAAAGAACAAAAAAACACATTTTTATTACGTAATATACTCCCTTTTCAAAGCTAATAAATAATTATTATTTATTTACTTTGTAGGTGACCGTATTCGTATATTGTTCATTTTTGTTCTCCTTTCAGTATACTATCAGGGTTTTCCCTAATGTTTTTCTATTATATCATAATGTTTTACATAAATCAAGTTTTTGAAACACTTTATTGTAGTTTTTCTCCATTAATGGCTCTATTTTAAGTCTATTTAATTGATTTTGGCTGAAGATAAAGCACGACTCGAAACCCATCCCCGCAGCCCCAGCTGCTTTCATAATCGCCTCCGTAAGGAATAGACTACTGGGTTAGCGTCATTGTTGACGAAGCCACCGCCACGTCTAACCCAATTTTTAGCATCTGGCACGTCGGTAGTCTGCAAGTTTGGCATTGGCTCTGAAGGCTTGCTTCCAACATTATTTCCATTTTCTGTTGTCCATTCCCACATATTTCCTGCTAAGTCATAGATATTATATGCTTTGAAATCTTCACTTGCTCCTGTTGATAATTCTATTCTGTTGATACCTTTTCCCTTTGGCGCTCTTGTTACCTGTCCTTTACTATATGTCTTTGCACAATGCAAGCTATCACTCTCATAAGTGTGTAATGCATATAAGGTATTTAGATTTTCGTATTTTGTTGTCTTATTTAATCGATAATTTCCCCATTCTGTTGAATCTGTTAAGGATTTAGTAGTATCATATTTTGCTATTATCCTACATGTTGTGTCCCATGCATGTGAATCTATTAAATAGCTTTGTACTCCATTATTGCTTATCATTCTTTCTGCTGTATCTTTAGCATGTGCTTGGTCTATACAATTCCATGCTTGTACTCCCTTTTTACTTACTGGGATATATTTATCTGTATTTTTTTCTATAGCATCTTTATATGGTGCTCCGTCTGAATTAGCATAAAATTCCTTTGCTTCTTTTGGTATTCCTGCTTCATATCTTCCTATATAAAATCCTCCGATGTTCTCGTCCGTTATACTATTTTGTATTTCTTCTTTGTTAGGCTGGCTGTCTCCCCATTGTGCACCATTGCCATTATAGCACCATTGTTTACTTTCCCAGCCATCTTCAGTATTTCTTTGCTTATTAAATTCTTCTATTGTACATGGTATCCATACAAATTCGTTGCCTTTTTCATCTACAACTACTACTCCATCTTTTATAGAGTTTTGCCCTTCGATTTGCGTTGGGGCAAAGCCGGCTGGAATTGGTACTGCTTGTCCATCCTCTGTTTCATATTTATACCCCTGCGTATTCATTGCTGCATTCATAGCTGCTAGTTTTAGTTGTTCTTCCTCGCTTGCTTTTTCTGTTTCTGTTTTTGCTGTTTGTGCCTTTGTTAATATTCCATTATCTCCTGTTAAGGTTGCTATACTTACTCCGGCAAGTATTAAAAGTACTATTATTGTTATAACCAAGGCAATTAATGTTATACCTTTTGGGGCTATTTTCCTTTCTTTTTTGCATGTTAATTTCATAATTTTTCATGCCTCCTCTTGTTTTAATTTTTTATACTTTTTAAATTTAAAAACTTTTTGAACGCAAAAAAGATAGCAAATAACACCTATTTTCTAGGTTTTATCTACTATCTTCTCTATTTCTATTTTATTTATTTTTTCATTTAGTAAACATAAGGTGTGTGTGTGTGTGTGTGTGTACAGCCTCAAGGGTTTTAGCTTCTATTTTTTTCATTTGTTTCTTCCTATCTCTATAAATGAAGTAATTATCTTTCGATTTCTCCATTTATCTTTTATTTTTATTTTTTATTAATTAAA
>CANQTU010000110.1 GCA_947626925.1 uncultured Clostridia bacterium
AATTTACACTAGGCACTTCCTTTAAAACTCTCTTTGTGTGATTAATACGTGCGTTATTGTATCATATTTTTGTAATAAATTCAAGTGTTTTAGGAAATTTTTTGTAAACATTAATTTACTAAATCTAATTCTAAATAAAATTCTACTCCGTTTTCTAAGTTTGTTACGCCATAGCTGTTGCCATAATTACTCATAATTGCTTTTACAAATGACAAGCCTATACCTGTTCCGCCATCTTCTCTGTTTCGTGATTCGTCTACTTTGTAAAAACGGTTCCATATTCTTGTTATATCTTCTTCTTTTATATTTTCTCCTGTGTTGAATATTTTTATTTTTACTTTGTTTTTTTCTGTGTTGATTTCGTTTTCTATTTTTATGTATTTTTCTCCATTTATTTCTGTTGCATGTTTTATTGCATTTGTAATGTAGTTTGTTATTACTTGTTCAATATAGAAATCGTCTGCAATTACTTTTATTTCTTCGTTTGGGTTGAATTGTGTTTTTATTTGTTTTTCTTCTAGCATTACTTGCGATTTTCGTATAACTTCTTTTTCTAGTTCTACTATGTTGAATTCTTTGTCTTGAAATTCTCTTTTTCCATATTCTAGTTTCATTAGTTCTAATAGTTGCTTTACTAGTCTATCCATTTTATTTGTTTCGTCTAAAATTACTTCTGCATAGAATTTTTTGCTCTCCTCGTCTGTATTTACATTTTCTAGTAAGCCTTCACTATAGCCTTGAATTAAAGCTATTGGCGTTTTTAACTCATGCGATACGTCAGATATGAAGCTTTTTCTCATTTCGTCTATTTTAGATTTTTCTTCAATGTCTTTTTCTAGTTCTATGTTTGTATCTCTTAATTGTTTTATTGTTTTTTCTAGTTTGTCTGACATGGTATTTATACTTTTTCCTAGATTATTAATTTCATCATCTGCATCTGTTATTTGATATTTATGGCTAAAGTCCAAGTTAGACATTTTTTTAGCAATATCATTTAGTTCTGATATTGGATCTCCAAATTTTCTTGCTATATAAGATACTATTACAGCTGAAATTAATATTGTAAATCCTGCCATTAAATATAAGAAATTATTAGATATTTTTACACTTTCTTGTATTGATGTAGTTGATATTCTTACATATAATAAATATCCATTATCAAGTGTAGCTGATAATAGAATATAAGTTATTCCATTTTTTGTATCTGTTATGCTCTTAATTGTAAAGTTTTTTCCATTTTCTATAATTACTTCTTCTTTTTCATGAGGTTTGTTTGGCATTTCATTAATTTGTCCTAAAGTATAGAAAAAATCTTTATTAGATGTATATACATTAACATTTTGATTATCTTTTATTAATATATCAAAATTGTTGTTAATAGCTATTTTTTCTAATTGTTCTTCTAAATCTATATTTTGAGAATTATTATAATAACTATTAACAATTTCATATACTTCTTTTAATGCTTTTGTTTTGCTAAACATATAAAATTGACCAAATACAAAGATATTTACTAATATTAAAAATACTATAATCAATAAAATAACAAATGATAAAGTTATAAAAAGTCTTACTCTTACTGATTTTAGTGCATTTTTGAGTTTTTCCATTTATTTCTCCTTTTATTTGGCTTTAAACTCACAGTCAATGTTTTTCCTTTATTTGACTTCAAATTTATAGCCAATACCTCTCATTGTTTTTATGTATTTACCCTTTTTGCCTAATTTATGTCTTATCTTTTTTATATGACTATCAATAGTTCTAGAATCACCATAATAATCATAATTCCAAACATTGTTTAGTATTTTATCTCTTGATAATGCAACATTTTCATTTTCTATTAAGTATAATAAAAGTTCGTATTCTCTTAAGCTTAATTCTATTGTTTTGCCATCCACTTTTACTGTTCTACCTTCTTTGTTTATTTCAATTCCTGCATATTCTTTTATTTCTGTTGTATCTTTAGTAGTTCGTTTTAAAATTGCTTCTACTCTTGCTACTAGTATTTTTGGGCTAAATGGTTTAGAAATATATTCATCTACTCCTAATTCAAATCCAAATAACTCATCTTGTTCTTCTCCTCTAGCTGTCAACATTATAATAGGAACTTTAGAAGTTTGCCTAATTTGGCGTAGCACAGACCAGCCATCAAGTTTTGGCATCATAACATCTAATAAAATAACAGATATTTTATTTTTGTTTTCTTCAAAAACTTGTAAAGCTTTTTCTCCGTCTTCCGCTTCTAAAATAGAATATCCCTTTGCCTTTAAAAAATCTTTAATTAATTTTCTCATTCTTTGTTCATCATCTACTACTAAAATACAATTATTGGACATTTTATCTCTTTCCTTTCTGTTTTTTGGCTTTAAATAATTATATAAACCTTTTGTGTCTATTTTGTGAAAAAACTTTGTGTTTTAGCAAAATTGAGCATATAATCAAAGACTATATGCCCAATTATTTTATCCCATGTAATCTCTTAATTTTTTGCTTCTGCTAGGATGTCTTAACTTTCTTAAAGCTTTTGCTTCAATTTGTCTAATTCTTTCACGTGTTACTTCAAATTCGCGTCCTACTTCTTCTAAAGTTCTTGCTTTTCCATCTTCTAAACCAAATCTTAATTTTAATACTTTTGCTTCTCTTGGTGTTAGTGTGTTCATAACATCTTCTAATTGTTCTTTTAATAAAGTATATGCTGCAGAATCATGTGGAGCTGGGCTATCATCATCTTGTATAAAGTCCCCTAAATGGCTGTCATCTTCCTCTCCTATTGGTGTCTCCAAAGATACCGGATCTTGTGCTATTTTTTGGATTTCTATTACTTTCTCGATTGGAATTTCCATTTCTTCTGCAATTTCCTCTTGGGTTGGTTCTCTTCCTAATTGTTGTAATAAGTGCCTTGATGTTCTAATTAATTTATTTATAGTTTCTACCATATGGACTGGAATACGAATTGTTCTTGCTTGGTCTGCTATTGCTCTTGTTATAGCTTGTCTAATCCACCATGTAGCATAAGTACTAAATTTGAAACCTTTTGTGTAATCAAACTTTTCAACAGCTTTAATTAGTCCCATATTTCCTTCTTG
>CANQTU010000111.1 GCA_947626925.1 uncultured Clostridia bacterium
AAAAAATTTTTTATCTTTCCTGAATAATTATTCATTGGGTTATCACTAAAGAAATGTAAACATTTTGGAAATTTAATACCCCATTCATGAAAGTTATCTATTGCATCATTAATAATTTGTGTACTTACATCCTCGTTAATTTCAGGATATTCTAGCTTTTTAGCACTTGGCAAAGTTGCATTTTCTAATCCCATTTCTTTCAAAACTTCATCTAAAGTTTTCCTATTTTTTAATGACTCTTTAACACTATTAAATTGAAACCATCCATAATTATTAAAAGTTTTAAACGCCAATTTGTTCCAATTTCTTTTAGCAAAGTCCATATATGAAATATTTTCCGCTACATCTGACTTTATATGGCTTGAAGCATATTCTACTATATCTTCTAATTCATTAATTTTTTCTTCTTCCCCATAATATAACCAATACGCTACTGCAAAATCATTAACCAACTGCTCTTCTTCTGCTGGCTCTAATTTTATTTTACTGTTATATCGTATTATTCCATGACCTAACTCATGAACAACATTATACCATTGAAAATATAACTTAAATTGCTCTTCTGTATTTTCTTCACCTAATGCAATTTTTACATTATTATTATCTTCTTCCGTTCCTCTTCCATATCTTGCTGAAACAATAAAATATGCACTAGGTGAAAAAATATATGCCATAACTATAGCTAAAACAATAATTAATATAATAAGAGTACTAAGTTTTATTTTAAACTTTCCAATAGATATAATTTTTTTATCCTTACTCATTTTCTATATCTCCTTTGTTGAACTATTCGAAAATTTCGAATAGTTGAATTTTCTTCTAATTCATTATCTTCATAAATTTTTATTTTAGTTATATTTCTGTTTCTTCTACATTTTTTAAAAATTTTTCCGTTATATCAAGTGTAAAACTTAATGTATCATAATATTTTTTTAATATGTCATATGCCAAAGATTCATTAAATATTTTAGGTTCAAACATTTTTCCAGTTGGAAATCTAATATAAAGCACGTTATCTTCTAATGTCATTTCTGGTATCATTTTATTATTTTCTTTAAAATCAAGTAACATTTGCATTATATCTGATGTTAATATTTGCATTGCAATTATCTTGTTTTCTGCATATACATCAAATTCCTTTTCAAACTCGCTTGAGTCCATTTCAATTTTTTCTTTTTTATTATATATAGCTTTTGATTTACTATATAAAGCATTTGCACTTTTGCGTATTTTAATTTTAGTATTTATTTTTTTATCAAATTTAACTTCTACAAACAAGCCATGAAATATGTTAATCTCTGAATCTTTTACATCTATTTCACACATTTCAATATTATATTTTCCATTCAGCGTTCCAGTTATTAAATCTTCACAATCTAAACTATTATATTTTTCAAATTCAGCAAAAGCATATGCACAAATGTAAACTAAGTATTCATAAGGTTTATATTCTAAAGTATCACAATATCCTTTTACAAATGCTCCTATAATATTTTCTTTGAAAAACTGTATGTAATGCTTTGTTTCTTTAGAAAAGCCCTTTTTGTACCATATAATCAAAACAATAGCTAACACTAAAGGTGAATATGAACTTAAATCACCATAATACCCATTCGTAAATTCTATTGTTAAATATAGCCCTAACAATATTAAAACAGTTGAAACAATTAATAGCCTATTTCTACTTGCTTTTCTCTTTTTTTCCATTTGCGTACCATAAATTTGTTGAATTCCATTATAAATTTCGTCAAAGTTTTTCACTTGTTCCTCCTAATTTTTAACATTATTACTTATTTACTTTTCTATTTCAAAAAATTCTTCAACTTTAAAACTAAAAATTTTTGCTACAATATTACTAGGAAAAGTTTGAATTTTATTATTATATATATTAACTTCTGAATTATAAATTCTTCTTGCTGCTTGTAATTGACTCTCCATTTTAGTTAAATTTTTTTGAAGCTTTAAAAATTGCTCACTAGATTTTAATTCTGGATAGTCTTCTGCAGTTACCAATATTTTATTAAACTTATTATTAAGCTCTTCTCCAGTTCTTAAATCTTTAGTTTTAATATAGTCATTTTTCATTTCAACTATTTTAGCTAAAGTTTCTTGTTCATATTGCATATATCCTTTTACACATTCTACTAAGTTCGGTATTAAATCAAATCTTTGCTTTAAATATACATCTATCCCTGATGTTGCTTGTTTTATTCTATTTTTTTGTTTTATCAGCATATTGTAAGTTATTAATATGTATAAAGCAATAATAATTGCTATAATTAACATTACTATTATTATTGTCATTTTTAATTCCTCACTTTCCTTTAGCTTTTTATGTATCTATACCACAACTTCTTCACTTAATATATTAGTTATATACTCTAATGAGTCAAACAAACTTTCAAAAGATATATTGCTAGTATATGGTGCAGTAATTTGATAATTCTTCCATAATTTAATTAGTTGTTCACTTATTTTCATGTTATTTAGCTGTTCTCTAATATCGTGAACATTTAATTCTGTTTCTCTATTTTTAAAAGTATTATTGATTGCTAAAATCAAATTTTTGAAGTCTATTTTTTCTTTATTATTATTTATTAAGATATAAATATCATAAAAGTCTTTCATTCTAGTATTGAAAATATCTCTAGCAATTATTGTTTCATATTTTTCTGCAATAATAGTTTCTAATGTATAAGCTAATATAGGTATTTTTTTATCTTCAAATATGCAATTATAATTATATTCTATCTCTCTTTGTGTTATTTTATCTCCAGTTGTAAGTTCTATTGCTAAATATACTTTTAAATTGCCCATTTTAGCTAAAATATTTACTTTAAATCCACCGTACTCATCTTCTTGTCTTATATCTTTTACATCTTCTATTTTAAAAGTAATTCCATCATCTAAATTTATACTTAATATATCATTTACTATTTGAATTATATTTTCTTTTTCCAATGGTA
>CANQTU010000112.1 GCA_947626925.1 uncultured Clostridia bacterium
CACTAGAAATGGAAGTAAAAACCAAAGGAAATATACAAAAATATCTAGTAAAAGGGCTAGCAGAAACTACAGAATATAAATTTTTAGGAAATATATATGTAAGTGTAAATATAGACACCCAAAATAATACTTTTTCAATAGAACCAACAGAAAATAATAGCGAAGAATTAGAAGAAATAGAAAAAGAAATAAACATAGAAACCATAGAAAAAAACGAAACAAATATAGTAAGTGAAATTGTAGTAAATGACCAATATATATGTACACAATATTTATATTTTTACAAAAGGCTATCATTAGCACAACCAGAAATTGCTTATCAATTATTAAATAAAGAATACAGAGAAAAAAGGTTTGAAAATGTAGATAATTTTAAACTATATGTAGAAAACTTTAAAGAAGAAATAGAAGCATTAACTTTAAGCAAATTTTTAATAAATGACGAAAGAAATCAATTTGTATGTCAAGACAAAAACGAAAACTACTACATATTTGATATAAAAGATAATTTATTAGATTATTCTTACAAATTAGATACATACACAATACCTTCACAACAAAATGTAGAACAATATCAAAATGCAACAAATGAACAAAAAGTATCACTTAACACAGAAAAATTTATAAATATGTTAAACACAAGAGATTATCATACAATTTATAAATTATTAAACGAAGAATATAAAGCACAACATTTTCAAACAGAACAAGAATTAATAGATTATTTTAAATATTATGCACCAAAATTTTATAATTATGAAGTAAAATCATCAGAAAACCAAGACGATGTTTATATACAAGAAATAGTTATAAGCGAAAAAGATAATCCAGAAAAAGTCGGAGGAATGACTATAATGATGCAATTACAAAATGAAATGGATTTCAAACTATCATTTAATTATACTGTAGATGTATAAAAATGAAGGAAGGTAAAAATATATGGAAGAAGAAAAAAAACCTAAAGCAGAAGAAAAACAACTAAAAGACGCAGGAAAAAAGGTATCTAATGCAGGGGGAACAATGCTAAATGCAGGTAAATCTGCAGTTGATACAGGAAAAAAAGCTGTAGAAATGGCAAAAAAAGCTACTAAAGCACTTGCAAAGGCCCCTGCAAAAATTGCAGCAATAGCATCTCTTTTCACAAATCCTGTCTTTTGGGGAATATTAACAGCAGTATTAGTAGCAATACTTACAATAGCTCTTTTAGTAACATTTACCTATTTAGCAAATATTGTAAGTAATAAAATGACAACAGAAGAATGGGTAAACGCATATGAAACATCTTACGAAATTTCAGGAACGAGTGAAACAGCAAGTAAAACTGTATCAGGAGAATTTGGAAAAAGATTTATGGTTTCACAAATTGATATAGGGGGACCAGCTGAGGTTTCAATGAATACAGATGGGTGTGGGCCATCATCTATTGCGATGGCCCTTTCCGAATTAGCAGATCAAGAAGTATCAGCTATTGAAATTGCACAATATGGGTTATCAGCCGGATTGTATCATATTGGAGGAATAGGTGCATCTTTCGGATTATATCAAGCTGTTGCTGAAAAATATAAAACTGACAGTAGATACCCAAAATTAAGTACTTTAACATGTACACGAATAGATAGAGGCACTGATGGTAGTATGAATACTGCTATACAAGAATTACAAAATGGAGCACAAATTGTATGTAATTCACGGAAGTTTCTTTCCACAAGGAGATGGGCATGTAATTTGTTTATGTGGATATGAAAATGGTTCATTTTTAGTAAAAGATCCTAATACAAGTCCTAAGCAAGTGGCTAAACTTTCTGCTAAGCAAACAAAAGAACCACTTACTGTTGGAGACTATAAAATATGGTATCTTGATGCCAATTTTGTTCACAACAATATTGTATCTTACTACATATATAAGATTTAAAAGGAATGGAATTTATTATGAAAAATAAAAAAATAATGATTATAATAGTTGTAATTATAGTATTAATAGCAATAATATTAGGTATAATGAATAGCGTAAAAAACAAGAAAAAAGAGGAAGTTGAAGGAAAATACTTATCAGAAAAAGAAATAGAAACTTTTAACAACTTTTTCAATGAAGAATCAAATAATGGCTTTTTGTTATCAGACTATGACACACCAAATGAAATAAATTTAGATTTAGTTTTATATGATGGTGCAGGAATAAAATTAGAATTAAGTGATGAAGAAAAAGCAAAATATGATGAATATATGCTAAAAAACAAAAGAGAATTCGGTGGAGCTATGTATTATACAGTAATAAAAAAGAAAGATATAGAAGATTTCTTCTTCAAAAAAACTGGTGAAAAATTACAAAATATAGATAGAAAGCTAGATGTTTGGGTATATGTAACAGACTATGACACATATTATAGACCACGAGGAAAAAGTAATTACACAAAAGCAGAATGTCTATGGGGCACAAAAAAAGATGACAAATACGAAATAAGAGTAAGGTTAAAAGATTCTAATATTGCAGACACAGTAACAGTAACACTAAAAAAACAAGGAGATAGTTTCTTATTTGTATCAAACAAACTAGATAGCACATCAACAACAGAAGAATCACAAACAAACTCACAAGAACAATCGCAACAACAAGAAGGTGAAGGAAACAACTTAACCTCAGAAGAACTATCAAAAATTACTAGCTTTTTAGAAGAAATAGAAAATAATGGTTTTGTAACAACTGAATATAACAATGCAGATGAAATTGACTTAAATAAAGTACTTTACTCAGGAGCAAATATTAATAAAGAAATGACTGACCAAGAAAGAATAGCCTTTTATCAAAAAATAGGTGAAGAAGATTCTCAAATTTACGTATATTGTATTGAAGAAGGAAAAATAGCAGAACTTTTCAAACAAAAAACAGGGAAAGAATTAACTAATATAGC
>CANQTU010000113.1 GCA_947626925.1 uncultured Clostridia bacterium
CTTAAATAATTTTATTATTAATTCGCCTTTTCTAACAAGGCGAATTAATTGCAGAATTCTGCAAATTATATTAAAAAGGAGATGTAAATTATGACAAAAACAAAAACAAAATTAAAATTTCCAAAATTTTATATTTGTGAACGTGGTGTTTTTTACGAAGGACAAACTTTAGCACATTATTGTAGTAATGGCAAAACTTTATATTATGTTGATAATGTAGTACTAGAAAAATTTATTGTTCATTATCATAATTATATGCCTGCTTTATATTTTAGAATTTTAGAAAAAAAATACAAGCGATTTACTTTGCCTGTAGAACAATTGGGAATATTTTATAAAAAACTTTCTTAAAAAGTATTGTATTTTTTTTTAACTTATGATATAAAATAGATGTAAAAATTTGATAGGGGATACACCTATTTTAAAAATATTCATTATTTATTGCACAAAAGTTTGATTTTGTGCAATGTTTTATCAAACTTATTCTTGCCTTTTTCCTCTTCTTCTCCCTTGGCTTACATACATAAATTTTTAATTTTTTCCTAATTTAATATATGTATAATAACATATATTTTTAGTATTGTCAATTGATTTTTAAGCAATTTTTCTTTCTAAATTTTCTTGATTTTGTTTTTCTTGATTTATTTTTGATTTTTCCAATAAAATACTTTCATATACATTTCTTGCAATAAATTTATCTAAAGCTTCACTTTCTGTTATTGATTTTTTCCTGAAATCATATTTTGCATTTATTCCATAATTGTAATCCATTAGTGCCTGCAAAATTATGTCTACTTCATGTTCCATTAAAACTACTGTTATTTTATATCCATGTTTATATTGCTTTTTCACTTACTCTTCCCTTTTCTTCTTTTAGTATTATATATCTTAAATTTGCTTAAGGGGTTGCTATTTACTGCATTTCTTGCTTTGCTATTATCTATATGCGTATATATTTCTGTAGCTTTAATATTTTCATGACCTAAAAATTCTTTTACAATTAGTATATCTTTGGTAGACTGATACATATATGTAGCAGCTGTATGCCTTAATGTGTGTACTGTATATCTTTTATTCCCTACCCCACATAATTCAAAAGCTTGCTCACATATTTCTTCGATACTACGTTTAGATAATCTCGTATTGTTATAATTTACAAAAAGAGCTTCACAATTATCTTTCCTTGTATTTAAGTATTCTTTTAAATGATTTACGGTTTTTTCACTTAAATATATAGTTCCTTCTTTATTTCCTTTTCTTATTACTTTGCCTTGTTTTCTTTCAAAATCAATATCCTTAATATTTAAACTATATAATTCGTTTAGTCTAATTCCTGTTGTAAGAAACATTATAATTATAGCATTATTCCTTATATAATTACTTGTATTTTCTTTAGTAAATATTGTTTGTATTTTCATGGCTACATCTTTATCTAAATATTTTGGTAGCCTCTTAGCTTTAGAACTATTTTGTAATATTTCGGCTGGGTTATTTTTCCCTTTTAGTGTATCTTTTGCATAATCAGAATATACGTATAGCCACTTAAAGAAACTTTTTATTGCTGCAGAATATCTATTTAATGAGGATATTCCAATATCTCTATTGCTTTTTATTTCTCCTAAAAATTTAAGTAGTGTATTTGAATTTACTTCTGCGATTAAAAATATATTAATATCTTTTACTTCTATATTACAATTATAATAATTGATTATAAAGTCAAAAAATACTTTTAAGTTTATACAATATTCTTTTATTGTTATTTTTGAAAGATTTTTTAAATTCAAATATTCTACATAACTTTTTACAATATTATTTTCCTCCAATTACTTCTCCCTCCTATGTTCTAAAAATATATGCTATATTTACATAATATCATAAAGCCTGAGAATTTTCAAGTATAAACTATAAAATAATCTAATTAATCTTCAATTAAATCCTTAAGAGCATTCAAATCAATTTCTAATATTTTAGTAATAGCAATTAATTCAAAATCTTTAATTATCATTCTGTTGGATTCCATTCTGTATAGTTCTTGTGCAGTAATGTTAATTCCAATTAAAGCTAAACTTGCAGATACAGCCTCTCTTGATAATCTTTTGCTATTTCTTACATTCATAATAACATCGCCTGCAATGTTTCTTTTATCATTATATAATTTCATAAGACCAAATCCTCCATAAATTATTTTTAAATTTTTAAAATTTCGACAATTTATATATTGATTTTATGATAAAATATGATATACTTATCTCAGTCGCAATGATAAAAACATAAAATTTTCTAAAAATTTACAAAAGAAATACAAAAGAAAGGAGTAAGCTATGGAAATCAAAGAAGAAAATATATCTATAAAGGAGGAAAATCAGCAGCAGCCACAAAATCAAAATATAAATAATACTACAAATACAAATTTACCAATGAATTGGTATTACTTTTTAATTTATTTTTCTATACCAGTAAGTATCTTTACTAATGGTTGTAGCACATTACTTGCAGCTATAGAAGATGAAAATATTATGTCTTGTATTCTAAGTCTTTTATTTACAATATTTTTAGGAATTTTAGAATATTCAATGATAGCAAAGGAAAGAAATGCTTTAAATTTACTTATTGCTTATGCTATTATTACTTTTATTTTACAATTTTTTACATATCTTCCTTATGGCACAGACGGATTTTTTCAATTTTTAGGTAGTGCCCTTGCTTTATGTGCTATATATTATCCTAATTATATTTATTTCAATAAACGTAAGCATTTATTCATAAATTAACAAAGTAAGAAAGGAAATAAAAAAATGAGAAAAATAATAGATGTAGCATTTGCTATAATATGGTACATATCAATATTAGGATTTAGTATATTACCAACACTTGCATATTTTTATACTGTGTACTATTTCGTTACAGT
>CANQTU010000114.1 GCA_947626925.1 uncultured Clostridia bacterium
AAAGGTGGAGTTCAACCACAAACAGAAACAGTTTGGAGACAAGCTGACAAATACAATGTACCAAGAATGGTATATGTTAATAAAATGGACATCACAGGAGCAAACTTTATGCTTTGTGTTGACCAATTAAAAAACAGACTAAAAGCAAATGCTGTTCCAATTCAATTACCAATTGGAGCAGAAGATAATTTCCAAGGAATCGTTGATTTAATAAAAATGAGAGCATTTATCCATAAAGACGATTTAGGAAAAGAAATTGAAGAAACAGATATACCAGCTGATATGCAAGAATTAGCAAAAGAATATCATGATAAAATGGTAGAATCTGTTGCTGAACAAGACGAAGAATTAATGATGAAATACCTTGAAGGAGAAGAACTTACACAAGAAGAAATCAAAAAAGGATTAAGAACAGGAACAATTAACAACTCAATAGTACCTGTAACTTGTGGTTCTTCATACAAAAACAGAGGTGTACAAGAATTATTAGATGCTATCGTTGACTATATGCCATCACCATTAGATATTGCACATATTAAAGGTGTTGACTTAAATGGTGACGAAGTAGAAAGAAAAACATCAGATTCAGAACCATTTGCAGCATTAGCATTTAAAATTGCAACAGACCCATTTGTTGGAAAATTATGTTTCTTTAGAGTATATTCAGGAACATTAGAATCAGGATCTACAGTTCTTAACTCTAACAAAGACAAAAAAGAAAGAATCGGAAGAATATTACAAATGCATTCAAACCATAGAGAAGATATTGACAAAGTATATGCAGGAGATATTGCAGCAGCAGTTGGTATCAAAGAAGTAACAACAGGAGACACACTTTGTGATGTAAACAATCCTGTAATACTAGAATCTATGGAATTCCCAGAGCCAGTTATAGATGTAGCAATAGAGCCAAAAGATAAAGTAGCTCAAGAAAAATTAGGAATTGCTTTATCAAAACTAGCTGAAGAAGATCCTACATTTAAAACATATACAAACCAAGAAACAGGTCAAACAATTATTGCTGGTATGGGTGAATTACACTTAGACATAATTGTTGACAGATTAAAAAGGGAATTCAAAGTAGAATGTAATGTGGGTAAACCACAAGTTGCTTACAAAGAAACAATTAGAAATAAAGTAAGAGTACAAGGTAAATTCATTCGTCAATCTGGTGGTAAAGGACAATATGGTGATGTTTGGTTTGAAATGGAACCATTAGAGCCAGGTAAAGGAATTGAATTTGAAAGCAAAATCGTTGGTGGAGCTGTTCCAAAAGAATACATCAAACCAATTGAACAAGGTATGAGAGAAGCTGCTGAAAGCGGTGTTCTTGCAGGATACCCAGTTATTGACTTCAAAGTTACTTTAGTTGACGGATCTTACCACGAAGTAGACTCTTCAGAAATGGCATTCAAAATTGCAGCATCTATGGCTTTCAAAGAAGGTTGTAAACAAGCAAAATCTGTTATATTAGAGCCAATTATGAAAGTAGAAATAACTGTTCCAGAAGAATACATGGGAGATGTTATTGGAGATGTAAACTCAAGACGTGGAAGAATGGAAGGTATGGACGGAAATGATGGAATGCAAGAAATCCACTCATTTGTACCACTTTCTGAAATGTTTGGATATGCAACAGACTTACGTTCTAAAACACAAGGTAGAGGAACATATACAATGGAACCATCACATTACGAAGAAGTTCCAAAATCAGTTTTTGAAAACATTGTAGCTTCAAGAACTAAAAAAGACTAATTAAAAATAAAACAAAATTAAGAATAACAATTAAAAAGCTTGATTTTTTAGCAAAAATGTTATAAAATGCAAGCGAAAACAACAAAGTTATTAAATTTAAAAAAATAAAAAAAATAAGAGGAGGAATTTCAAATGGCAAAAGCAAAATTTGAAAGAACAAAACCACATGTTAACATTGGTACAATCGGTCACGTAGACCACGGAAAAACAACTACAACTGCAGCTATTACAAAATATTTATCATTATTAGGAAAAGCTCAATATGAAGCATACGATCAAATCGACGGTGCTCCAGAAGAAAAAGCAAGAGGAATCACAATCAACACAGCTCACGTAGAATATGAAACAGATGCAAGACACTATGCACACGTTGACTGTCCAGGACACGCAGACTATGTAAAAAACATGATTACAGGTGCTGCTCAAATGGATGGTGCTGTATTAGTTGTATCTGCAGCTGATGGCCCTATGCCACAAACAAGAGAACACATCTTACTTGCAAGACAAGTTGGTGTTAAATACATTGTTGTATACTTAAATAAATGTGATATGGTTGATGACCCAGAATTATTAGAATTAGTTGAAATGGAAGTAAGAGACTTACTTACAGAATATGATTTCCCAGGAGACGAAATTCCAATTATCAAAGGTTCTTCATTACAAGTATTAGAAACATCATCAACAAATCCAGAAGACGAAGTTTACAAACCAATTAAAGAATTATTAGATGCAATAGACAGTTACATCCCAACACCAGAAAGACCAGTAGACCAACCATTCTTAATGCCAGTTGAAGACGTATTCACAATTACAGGACGTGGAACAGTTGCAACAGGTAGAGTAGAAAGAGGAACAGTTAAAGTTTCTGACGAAGTTGAAATCATAGGATTAACAACAGAAAGAAAGAAAACAGTTATTACTGGTGTAGAAATGTTCAGAAAATTATTAGACCAAGCTGAAGCTGGAGATAATATTGGAGCATTATTAAGAGGTATTGACAGAAAAGAAATCGAAAGAGGTCAAGTATTAGCTAAACCAGGAACAATAAACCCACATACAAAATTCACATCAGAAGTTTATGTATTAACAAAAGAAGAAGGTGGAAGACATACACCATTCTTCAATGGATACAGACCACAATTCT
>CANQTU010000115.1 GCA_947626925.1 uncultured Clostridia bacterium
GGGTATAGTGTTAATGGTAGCACATCGGTCTCCAAAACCGCCTGTGAGGGTTCGAGTCCTTCTACCCCTGCCAATTTTTGTTTATACAAAAAATAGAGTCTTTTTTGACTCTATTTGAATAGTTGTGAATGAGTACCAATTCCAATTAGCAATAAAATTAATTTATCATCAAATTTTTGATATTCTAATAATATATCATTTTGTATATGACATTCCCATATTCCGTTTATTTTTTGGATTTAACAAATGATTTTTATATTTTACTGGTAATACTTCATTATTAGCTAATATAGATAATACTTTTATAAATTCTTCTTCTTTAAATTCCTTTTTATTTAATATTTTTGCGTATTGTTTTATAAATTTATTAGTTCTTTCAATTTTGTATTTCATTGTGTAAATCCTCCATAAATTCTTCTACAGTTTTAAAAGATTTATATTTTTCTGGATGTTTCATCATTTCATCTGCTTCTTCTAATGCTTCTAACATTTCATCACTAAAACTAGGATATTTTAATTTAAAAGGTATTCCATTATTTAATTTAATTTGATGTAAGAACATATTAATTGCTTCACTTAAAGATATTCCTAAATCATCTAAAATTGGCATAACTTCTTTTTTTATATTATCATTTACTCTTACAGTAGACATACATTATCACTCCTTATTGATTATTTACCTATTTACATTATATTATATTTGTATACAATTGTCAACATTTGTATACATTGTTATTATTGCAATAATATAAAATTTTATTCATTTTCTAAACAATTTAATAAAGTTAATATAATTTTTCGAGGTGATTTCAATTTTTAAAAATTTAAAATTATTTTACATTATACTTTTTGTACTTTCTTTTTTCATTGTAATATTTTTTATTCCAATTTTTAATTCCAATAATTTTTCCTATTCAATAGATAATAATTTTGAAATTTTAGATAAAAATCCTAATGGATTTGTTTGGCCAATTCCTGGATATACACGAATTAGTTCCTACTTTGGAAAACGTAATGCTCCTACATCTCGGTGCATCTTCTTCACACTCAGGAATTGACATACCAGCACCACAAGGCAGCACTTTTATTGCAGTTTCAGACGGAGAAATTACATTTTGCCAATTTTTAGGTGCTCGGAGGTTATACAATAACATTGTCTTTTTCTAATTTTAAAGTAAGCTATTGTCATTGTGACCCAAATTTTATAGTAAAAGTTGGCGACTATGTGAAACAAGGTCAAGTTATTGGAAAAGTCGGACCTAAATATGTATATGGTGTAAAAGGAAATCAGTACCATGATGCTCAAGGAAATCCTACAAATGGTGCCACTACTGGCACACATCTTCATTTAGGAATTCGAATTAATGGTGAATATCAAAATCCTTTAGACTTTTTCTAAAACTTGCCAAGGGGGACGGTCTTTTTGGCAAGTTTTCTATTTAAGTATATATAAATTTGATATTTATTATTTTTATATTCAAAAAGTAAAAGTCCAAATTATTAAACTTTTGATTTAATAACTTGGACTTTTATTATATCTTTTTTAGACCTGTCCCAAAAAGGGACAAAATGGGTACACTCGTGCCTGTCCCAGAACGGGACATTTTACATGTCGTCGTCTTCGTCGCAACCGTGGCATCCACCACAGTTTCCTTGGCAACCGCCTTGTTCTTGTTCTTCTGAGTCAACGTCTCCAGACCAGTCTAGTTCTATTATGTTTTGGCATTCTGGACATTCTATTTCTGTTTTGTTTTCGTCTACGTCTATTATGAATTCGTAGTTGCAGTATGGACAGACTATTTCGAAGTCAAATCCGTCTTCTGCGTATATGTCTTTTTCTATGTTGTCTATTACTTGTTGCATTTGATTCATTTTTGCGTTTATTTTGTTTTGTGTGTCTTCTAGTTTTGCCATTTCTTCTGTTTTGTAGTCTATTATATAGTCCATTTGGTCTAATATTACATCTACAAATGATGCAAATCTTCCTTTTACGTATGCTAGGTCTTCTTTATTCTTTACATTTTTTTCTATGTCATCTAAAAAACTTTTGTATTCGTTTTTTAATATTCCCATTTTGTAATCACCTTTCTTAAATTCTTTCCATGTATTCGCATGTTCTTGTGTCTATTTTTAATACATCACCAATATTAATGAATAATGGAACTTGTAGTTCTAAGCCAGTTTCTAGTTTTGCTGGTTTTCCTGATGTTGTTGTTGTGTTTCCACTAAATCCTGGTTCTGTATATGTAACTTCCAACTCAACAAATGTTGGTGGCTCTACTGCAAATGTGTTTCCTTTGTATGAAAGTACTGTTACTTCCATGTTTTCTTTTAAGTATTTTAAACAGTCCCCTAGTTGGTCTTCATTTAATGGTATTTGGTCATATGTTTCATTATCCATGAAATAATATAAACCTCCATCATTGTATAAATATTGCATTACCTTTTTTTCTATTTCTGCTGCTGGGTATTTATCAGATGGATTAAATGTTTTTTCTAGGGTTGCTCCTGTAATAACGTTTTTTAATTTTGTTCTTACAAATGCTGATCCTTTACCTGGTTTTACGTGTTGAAATTCTACAACTCTATATACATTTCCTTCCATTTCAAATGTTGTTCCATTTCTAAAATCTCCTGCTGAATATACTGCTGCCATAATTATTCCTCCTATTTTTTTTAATTTACTAATTTTAACTATTCTATTTTACCACATTTACCTATAAAAATCAACATCTGATTTGATTATATTACAATATAATTCTTCTCAGATTTTGTTAAACTTATACAACCAAATTTTGTAATTTGTATTGTATCTTCAATTCTAACTCCAAATTTACCTGGT
>CANQTU010000116.1 GCA_947626925.1 uncultured Clostridia bacterium
TCCTTGTAGATCTTTCTGCTATTTGTTGCAATAAATCTATCTTTGCAGGGATGACCGAAAGCAAGAATCGTGCCATTTTCTTTATCCTTTACGACCCGAAGGCCCTTTCCGTTCAAATCATCAAAACCGTCTGCTTGCACGTATCTTACAAGAGCATTTGCCTTAGTGATGTCGCTGAATTCGTTGAGCCTAAACTCATACATTTCATCACCGCTCATGGTGTGGAAGGTAAGAGTTAAAAGCTCCCGCCCGCCGTAGTTTTCACAGGATGCATCCTTAATTATTGCGTACTCAATTACCATAATGTTATACCCTCGTTTCTAATTGATAGTTGCATTTTAGCAACTTCGTTTGATATTTTATCACATTTTAATTTATATTTCAATGATTTAGGATGGATTTATAAACAAAAAAAGAGATTTTTTTAGAACTATTGATTTTTGTTAATGAAAAATAAATGTTGCTAAAAGTTAATTTTATTGATAAAATATATAATAACATAAAAATGGAGGAAACAAATGAAAATAGGCAATTGGAGATTATTAGAAAGTATTGAGGAATCTATATCAGAATATAATAGTCAATTTTGGAATGCAGAGGATAAAAATAAAAAAATAAATTATAATTTTATTGAATATTCAGAAGATGGCTTAAGTGCGAATATACCAGAAGAAATATTATCTAAACTAGAAAAATTAAGAATTTCTTTAATATCAAGAGATGTTGGAGAAGAAGAAATGCAAGATATTACTAATCAGTTATCTCAGATATTGGCTGTTATGAAGTTGAAGGCATTTAGCTTTTCTATGCATGCAAAAGGTCAAAAATATTCACATTTAGATATATCATTTTTAGAACATCTTAATGACGATATTGAAAATATATCAATGATAGGTATAGACTTATCAAAAGAAAAATCAAGCATATTTAAAAAATTTAAAAATTTGAGTTATTTAAGTTTGCAAAAATGTAATATTTCTAATCCAGAGATAATATCAGAAATAAACCCGGAAGTGTTTATTTCATTAGAAAGAAATGAAATTGAGCCTGAATATTATAAAGATACTTTAAGATTAATACAAAATTCAAACGGCAGAATCAAATTTTCAGTTAAAGAATTAGATGAAATTGCACATATATATTTTACTAAACAAGTAGGATTAAGTGATTATTTACGACTTATGGAAAATATGGATTTTGACAGCATTTCGGAGCTAACTGTAATAATGGAAAATGAATTTGATTATGGGAATATGAGTAGGGAACAAATTGTTAATTTTTTAAATGGAAAGACTAACATTACTTTAAAAATCGAACCTGCAAATTTATCAAAGTTAGACTATGATGGAATATTAAGAGTGCCTACAAGAACTATTATAAAAAATGCTAGTGAATTAAATATAGAAGAATTAAAAAAGCATAAATGTATAACGAGTGTACAAATATCAGATGGCTATAATACTGAATCACAACAAGAGGAACCATATTCAAGAGAAGAATATGAAAAGGTAAGAAATGAAATAGATGAAATAATACCACAAATTGAGTTACCAGATGAAGCAGATCCTAATAAAGAGAAAAAGGTTTTTGCTCAAATATATAAAGCGTTAGGAAAAAGGATTAATTATGATTATAAAGCTATTTCGGAAGAGGAAAAAGAGAATAAAAGATTACAAATAACATGTAGAAATTTACTAGGTGGACTATTAGAAAATAAATGTGTATGTGCAGGTTATGCAGATATTTTAAAAAATGTTTTAGCATGTGCAGGTATTTATTCTGAATATGTTGGAGGTTTGCCAGATTTGGAAAATGGAGGTAAATTTAATCTAAGAGATCCAGGTGGACATGCTTGGAATTTAGTTAGATTAGATGGTAAAAAGTATTGGACTGACTTAACTTGGGATGCCAATAATATTAAAGCAGATAGATATCCTTTAAGATATTGCTTAAAATCAACTAAAGAATTTAAACATGATATGTTTAAAAAAAGATTAGAAGATGAAATTGAAGATCCATGTTTAGAAAGTATTTCTGATGAAGAGCAAAATATATTGTTTACAGGAAAAGAAGTAGAGTATAGAGATATAGCTAAAAAGCAGGAAAATAGAAATATAGGATATTTAAGTGATTGTGTAATGAGTATTGCTGATTCTGGACTAGCATCAGCAATGGTAAGAAAAACAGCTAAAGAAGTGAGCAAATGTACTCATATACAAGTTGTAGGAGAAAAAGAAACGGAGGAAATAGATGGAAGAGGTTAGAACAATTGATTCAAAAAGCTGCAAAGAGATATATGTAATCTTAAATAAATTAGGATTATTCTACAAATTACCTATAGAACTAAAAGAATATATTATCCAAAATCAAGATTTATCATATAAGTATGATTTTAATATAGATTTACCATTAGTATATCAAATAGATAATGAAAATACAAAAGCTTATATATCATATTTATATTTAAAGTACATAAATGATAGTGACAATGAAAAAAATATTCTATTAAGAAAGTATGAGCAAAATGAAAAAATATATCAAGAAAAATTAATTGAAAAATATGATTCTAATAATATTTTTAAAAATAAAGAAATTGAAAATGCAGAAAATATACCGAATACGGTTGCAATAGTAGAATATAAAGAGACAATAATAAGTAAAGTTATAAATAGAATAAAAAATATATTTTCAAGAAAAAATTAATTAAATTTGTATATATAAATCAAGTTCTAACCCAAGTTATACATGAATACAATTAAGCAAAAGTAACTTTATG
>CANQTU010000117.1 GCA_947626925.1 uncultured Clostridia bacterium
CTATCTGGTAACATTAATGCACATAAATCACAAGTTGCTTTGTGGGCATAAATTTTATTTCTAAACCCATCATTGTATAATTTTGGAATTCTTCCAGAATGGTCTATATGTGCATGTGTTAATAGCATAAAATCTATATCACTTGGATTGTAGTCAAAATTTTCTTCATTTTGAAGTTCTAATTCTGCTTTACCTTGCCACATACCACAATCTACTAAAAATTTCTTTCCACAAGCTTCAACTAAAAAGTTTGAACCTGTAACAGTTTTAGTTGCACCTAAAAATGTAATTTTCACGCCATTTTCCTCCACTAATTAAAAATTTTTACCTTCTTATTTATCTTAAAAGCTAAATCCTTTTTGTTTAAAACTCCAATGTTATTAATTTCAATTTTTTCTTCAAAAACATTCTCGTCAAATAATTGGATATAATAACTTTCTTTTTCTTTTGTACATTTCATATATAAATCTTCTAAATTGATAACTCTAACATAAAATATATTTTTTAAAATTTCTAAATTCAGTTGATTTTCCCTACTAAAAACTTCAATTAATTTATAATTATTTGCTTTTTCTATTAATAGCATTTGTGTTTTTTCTATTTCGCTTTGAAGTTCTTCTATTTGATAAACTAGCTTTTCTTGATTAAATGGTAATAAACAATAATATCTAAATTCGTAAATGTATTTCATAAGTTCTTGTTTATTATCAATTTTTTCAATATTTTTTCTGTAACATTGCAAAAAAGTTTTTTGTAAATCTAATATATATTTTTCAATTTCTTCATCTATTTGAGTTGTTTCTAGTATTTTTAAATAGTTTTCTCTTCTTTGTAATTCTTCTTTATAAACTACAAATTTTTTAGGAGTTAATAAAATATTTAGTTTTTCAATTCTTTTAATTTTTTGTTCTCTTTCTTCCATCATCATTTTAGATAAAATTCTAATACTAAAAATCTTTTCTTCAAGTGGTAAATTTTCATTTCTTTTTTCATACTCTTCTTGCAAATCAGTTTTATTGTTAATTGTCTCGTCAATTTTTCTAATTTGTTTTTCTAGGTCTTGTTTTTCTTTAGTTATTTCCTGTATAAATTTTTGGTTATCTTGCATTTTTGCTAATTTAGCTTCTGTTTCTTTTTTTTCTTTTTGTAACCAAGTATTTAATTTTTTGTTATAACGATATGCTAGTAATATTGATAATTTTTCAAAAAGTTCTAATAGATTTTCTTGTTCTTGCTTTCCATATTTTTTTTCTAATTTGTTTTGAAATGACTCAAAATAATCTATTATAAAGTGATTATTTTTTATCCAACTGTCTAAAAATTTATAACCTACCAATATCCTCATATTTTGATATGCAAGATTATGATATATACTTTCTATTTCTCGTGGAATTGTTGTCCACGAATATCCATTAAAATCACGCATTGGCTCTACAGTATCAATATTATTGCCTACATTTATTAAGTCTGATAATGTTTTGTTTATTATAGAATGTTTGTCTTTAATAATTTGTTCATTTTTATTTATTTTTGAAAGACAGTATAGAACTTTTCTTTCAATAGGATAACATACAATTCTCTTTTTTTCTTTATCCACTAAAAATGTCCTATTTCCTAATAATTGACTTTCCTTTGAATTTAATTTTACAATTTTTATAGTATCACAATTATTTTTAATTCCTTCAATTATTGTTTCAATTAACTCTTCTTTAGTTGGCACATTTGGTTTTACTTTTTCATAATCCTTATAAGCAGTTTCTATTTTGTACAAAATGTTAAGGAGAATGTTTTTTACATTTTCATTAAAATATTTTTCTTCTAATACTTTTTCAAGTTCATTATTATAGTCTTTTTTTACTATTTTATCTAAAAACTTGTCAGTTTTCTTTTGCAAAACACTTCTCCTTTCAACCAATATTTTATTCTTCTTGTGGACTTGTTCCCATTTTTAATTCATTCCACTTTTCTAAGCTCATCAATACCTCTCTTGGCTTACTACCTTGGTACCCTGAAATAATGCCTCTTTCTTCCATCTGGTCAATAATTCTTCCTGCTCTTGCATATCCTACTTTAAATCTTCTTTGTATAAAAGATGTTGATGCTTGTCCTGTTTCTACAACAGTTTGAATTGCATCCATTAAAAATGGGTCTGTATCGTCATCTTCTGCTGACTCTTGTGCAATTTCTTTATCTGTTTTATTACTGTTTTCTATTGTTTCCAAAATGTCTTCACTATAATTTGCTGTTCCATTTGATTTAATAAAATCAACAATTTTTTCTACTTCTTCATCTGTAACAAATGCACCTTGCACTCTAGATGGTTTTGGTGCTCCTGATGGGAAGTACAGCATATCACCTTTTCCTAGTAATTTTTCTGCTCCTATGCTGTCTAAAATTGTTCTAGAATCTACTTGTGATGATACTGCAAATGCTATTCTTGATGGTACATTTGCTTTAATTAATCCTGTGATTACATCAACAGATGGTCTTTGTGTTGCAATTACTAAATGCATTCCTGCTGCTCTTGCTTTTTGTGCCAAACGACAAATTGCATCTTCTACATCATTTTTAGCTACCATCATTAAATCTGCTAACTCGTCTATTATAATTACAATTTGTGGTAGTTTACCTACTGCTTCTTCTTTTTCAACTATTTTATTATATCCTTTTAAATCTCTTACACCTTTTTCTGCAAATAGGTTATAACGGTTATCCATCTCTTGAAC
>CANQTU010000118.1 GCA_947626925.1 uncultured Clostridia bacterium
TACTCATGCAAAAAGAATTTCTAATTTGATTGGTTTATCTAAAGAAAAAGAGCCTGAAAAAATTGAACAAGATTTAATAAAAATTTTTCCAAAAGAATATTTAAAAGATATTAATCATCTTTTAGTATGGCATGGAAGAAATACTTGCATAGCAAGAAATCCAAAGTGTGACAGTTGTGTTGTTAATTCATTTTGCAAATTCTATAAAAGTAAAAAATGCTAAATATTGCATTGACAAAAATTAAATTAAGATATATATTTTTTACATAGTTTAAAAAAATTTTAGGAGGTATTTTTAATGTTAAAAAACAAATTTAAAATTATTGCTTTATTAATGATTCTTATATTAGCACTTACACTTCCTGTAGTAAGAGCTGATGATGAAAATCAAGAAGAAGCAATATCTGTTGACGAAACTACAACAAATGCAACAGATGATCCAGCAAATCAAAATTCTGCTTCAATGTATTCAGAAGATAATTTTAAAAAGAATGATGTTTACTTATATGGTGATAAGGTTACAGTAGATTACATTGTAGATGGAAATTTGTTTGTTTTAGCAGACGAAGTAGTTATTAATTCGCAAATTGGTGGAGATGCTTTTATATGTGCTAACTCAGTTACAGTTGAACAGCAAGGATATGTATTTAGTAACTTATTTACTTGTGCTAAAAATGTAACTATAAATGGAGTTGTATATGATTTATATTCAGCTTCTGAAAATACTACAATAAATGGTTATGTATATCGTGATATTAGAGTTGCTTCAAATGTTCTTAATGTATTAGGTACTGTTGGTAGAAATGCTTATGTAACTTCTGAAAATCTTAATTTTCTAGCAAATTTGGACGAAAACAATACAGATCAACAGCCTACTTCACAAGGTTCAATTAATGGTAATTTAAATTACTCTGCTAAACAAGAAGCTTCTATACCAGAAGGATTTGTAGATGGAGAAGTTAAATTCGAACCACTAAAAGAAGTTAATCAAAACTCTATACAAGATGCAATTCTTGCTTTAGGTTCTTTTGTTATTACAGTTGTTGTTATTTGGTTAATTTGTTTATGGCTAGCACCTAAATTCTTAAAAAAGAATCCATCTCTTCTTACAAGTAAAAAAATATTACCTGTTATCGGTTTGGGTATATTAACACCAATTGTTCTAGTTATACTATCACTTATATTATTCGTTATAGGTATAACATCTATGATTGGAGTATTATTACTTACAATATTATTTATTTTACTAGCTATAAGTACATCTATATGTATTATTACAATTAACAATATTATATGTAATAAATTAAAAATCGAAAAAAATATTGCTGTATTTGGTATTTTAATTGCTACATCAATAGTATTATGGCTAATTGGATTAATTCCTTGGGTTGGCTTTATAGTAAAAATTATAATTGCAATTTTAGGACTAGGACTTATTACTTCAAATTTAGTAATAAAAGAAAAACAAATTACAGAATAATATATAAAGGTGTAATGAGGGCAAATCCTAATTACACCTTAATTTTTTAATTCATCAATTATTATTTTAAAATCATTTGCCATTATAATTGCTGTTCCCGCAACTAAAATATTGGCTCCTGCTTTTTTTACATCTGGTGCTGTTTTTAAATTAATACCACCATCTGCTTCTATATCTAAGTCTAAATTTTGTTCTTGAATATATTTTTTTACAGTATTTATTTTTTCTAACATATCTGTAAGTAATGTTTGTCCACCTTTTCCTGGCTCTACAGTCATTATAAGACACATATGAATATATGGTAAAAACTCATATATTTCTTCTATTTTTGTATCTGGTTTTACTGATATTCCAACTTTACAATTATTTTCTTTTATATAATTAATAAATTTATATACTTCATCTTTTGTTTTACAAGCTTCTAAATGAAATGTTATTATATTAGGTTCTACGGCTAGAAAATCATCAACTGCTGTTTTTATATCTTCAACCATTAAATGAACATCTAAAGGCAGATTGGAAATTCTTTTTATGTATGATGCATTTTCTAACATTTTTTGATAGGTATTCTTCTCTACAAATTTACCATCCATAACATCAATATGAAAATAATCTGTTTTTCCTGCTTCCAGTTTTAAAAATGTTTCAGCTTCACTTCCCTCTTTTACTGATAATATAGATGTTGAAATTTCTACCATTTTTTTCTTTCCTCCTTTTGCTTTAATTCTAAATATATTTTACAAAATCTTTCATATCTTTCTTGATTAATTTCGCCTTGATTCAAAGCTTTTTTTATCCCACAATTTTCTTCCTTAATATG
This sequence comes from uncultured Clostridia bacterium, assembly GCA_947626925.1. GTDB lineage: Bacteria > Bacillota > Clostridia > TANB77 > CAG-508 > CAG-269. Next base: position 2,301 of record CANQTU010000118.1, read on the forward strand.
AGTACACCCAACAAATTCACAGTTTTTTATTTTTTCTTTGAATTCAACAAAATAATTTGCTAAGTCTTTGCTTGGAATTTCTTCTATTGAAAATGTAGAAAATCCGTGGAGTATCCGCGATATATGTATCTTTGTCTAGTTGGTATAACTTTGTAGATGTTGTTGTATTTTTTCCTCTTTTATTTTTTTGACTAACTTCTCCCTCTAATGTTACATTATTATTAAAAATTGCATTTATTAATGTGGATTTTCCAACACCAGAGTTTCCTGCAAATGCACTAATGTTATTTGAAATAATCTTTTTTAAATTTTCTATTCCTACACCATTTTTGGCCTCTGTTTCAATTATTGTATAACCTATTTTACTATAT
>CANQTU010000119.1 GCA_947626925.1 uncultured Clostridia bacterium
TTATTTTTGCTAAGGCAAAATTTTCTAAGTCAATGAAGGCAACCACTCCAATTATTAACAAGAAAAAAGAAATTCACTTAAAAAATGCTAGACATCCTTTTATTGATAAAGATAAAGTTGTTCCTATGTCTTTTGATTTAGGGAAAGATTTTTCTGTGCTTGTTATTACTGGTCCTAATACTGGTGGCAAAACAGTTGTATTAAAAACAGTTGGCTTGCTAAGTTGTATGGCTTGTAGTGGTTTAAATATTCCTTGTGATGAAAATTCTAGCATTTTTGTTTTTGATAATATTTTTGCAGATATAGGTGACGATCAAAGTATTCTCGATTCTGTTAGTACTTTTTCTTCTCATATGATAAATTTAATTGACATTACTAAAAATGCTTCTGAGAATTCTCTAATTTTAGTTGATGAATTAGGCTCTGGCACAGACCCATTAGAAGGTAGTTATCTTGCTATAAGCATATTAGATTATTTTAAAAATATTGGAAGTTTAGTAATTGCTACTACCCATTATCAAGAATTAAAACAATATGCACTTGTAACAGATGGATTTGAAAATGCTTCTGTTGAATTTGATATTGCAACTTTAAGTCCTACTTATAAACTTTTGCTTGGCATTCCTGGAAAAAGCAATGCTTTTGAAATTAGTAAAAAGTTAGGATTAGATAATTCTATTATAACTAAGGCTAAAAGTTTTATGACTTCTAAACAAATTGATATTGAAAATTTATTAAAAAATATTTATGACGATAAATCTTTAATTGATAAAGAAAAAGCAGAAATTTTAAATGAACACGAACAGGTACGTGCTTTGAGAGAAACTTTGCAAAAAGAAAATGACACATCAAAAATTCAAGAACAAGATTTAATTAATAATGCTAAAATAAAAGCAAGAAATATATTATTAGATGCCAAAGAAGAAGCAAATGAACTTTTAAAAGAAATTAGGAAAAATCCTTCTGTAAAAGATATAGAATCTTCAAGAAATAAGTTAAATGAAAAATTAAAAGAACTTAAATTAAATGGCGAAAATACCAACTCTACAATTGCTTCTTCAAATTCTATTCCTATTGAAGATATTAAACCTAATTTGGAAGTATATGTTAGTACCTTAAAACAAAATGGAATTGTTTTATCTAATGTTTCTAGGTCTAATGAAGTGCAAGTACAAGTAGGAAGTTTGAAAATGAATGTGCCAATTAATGTTTTGGCTAAACCTAGTCTTAATAACTCTAAAAAATCTGGCAATACTATTTCTTATAATAATAGTTATAATAGTATTTCTAAATCTAAAGATATTAAAACAGAAATTAATGTTATAGGCTTAAATGTTGAAGAAGCAATTATTGTGGTTGACAAATTTTTGGATGACTGCAGTTTGGCTAAACTTCAAACAGCTAGAATTGTGCATGGTAAGGGTACTGGAAAATTACGTAATGGTATACATCATTTTTTGAAAAATCATCCTCATGTTGATAGTTTCCGTATGGGAACTTTTGGAGAAGGCGAAATGGGTGTTACAGTTGTGAAAATAAAATAATTAGTCATTTGTATTTAAATTGGCTTCGATTTTTAATAATCTATTATATTTAGCTACTCTGTCAATTCTACAAGGTGCACCCGTTTTTATTTGTCCACCGTTTACCCCTACTGTAATGTCAGCAATTGTTGTGTCTTCTGTTTCTCCAGAACGGTGCGAAATAACAGTTTTATACCCATTATTTTTTGCCATATAAATCGTATCTAAAGTTTCAGTTAAAGTCCCTATTTGATTTGGTTTTATTAAAATACTATTTGCAACGCCTTTCTCAATTCCATTTCTTAATCTTTTTGGATTTGTTACAAATAAGTCATCTCCAACCAATTGAATTTTATTACCTATTTTGTTTGTTAACTCTTTCCAACTCTCCCAATCTTCTTCAGCTAGCCCATCTTCTACAGAAACAATTGGATATTTATTACATAAATCTATTACATATTGTATCATTTCTTGTTTAGTTTTAAATTGATCTGTTTTCCAAAAATAATATCCATCTTTTCCAATTTTCTGTGCTTCTTCATACATTTCTGTACTAGCAATATCTAGTGCTAATACAATATCTTTTTGAGGTTCATAACCTGCCTTTTTAATAGCCTCTACAATAAGGTCTAACGCTTGTTCTTCATTATCTAAATTAGGTGCAAATCCGCCTTCGTCTCCAACACCTACACTATACCCTTTTTCCTTTAAAACTTTTTTTAATGTGTGATAAACTTCTGCTCCTCTTTTTAATCTTTCTTGAAAAGTAATTTCTCCAATTGGCATAATCATAAATTCTTGTATACTAATATTATTTTCCGAATGCTTTCCACCATTTAAAATATTCATCATTGGCACTGGTAATTCTTTTGCTTGAATTCCTCCAATATATTCATATAACTCCATATTTAAAGATTCAGCTGCAGCCTTTGCAACTGCAATAGATACTCCTAATAAACTATTTGCACCCAAGTTAGATTTATTAGGTGTATCATCTAATTTTACTAATTCTTGGTCTATTTTTCTTTGCTCATATACATTCATTCCAATTATTTTTTTTGCTATTTTTTTGTTGACATTTTCTACTGCTTTTTGGACACCTTTTCCATAATATCTGGATTTATTTCCATCTCTTAATTCT
>CANQTU010000120.1 GCA_947626925.1 uncultured Clostridia bacterium
GTAAGTGCAGTAATGCATTAAGCTGACCAATACTAATAAATCGAGGGCTTAACCACAATTAAAAAAAAGAAAAAGAGAAAAAACCTAAAACAAGAAAAGACCAATTTCATCTATGTATTTTTGAGTGTGCTATACACAATTAATTAAATAGTATACAATAATTTTCTAGTGACGATAACATTTAGGGTAATACCTGTTCCCATCCCGAACACAGAAGTCAAGCCTAAATGTGCCGAAAATACTTGCGGGTTACCCTGCTGGGAAGATAGGTTGTTGCTAGATTTTTTTGCTTTTTTTATACACAAATGTTATAATACTTAAAAAAAGGAGGCAAAAAAATAACATGAGTAAAGTAACATGGAAACCTGGAACTTTTATCTACCCGTTACCAGCTGTTATGGTAAGCTGTGGAACAATGGAAGAATCAAATATAATAACAGTTGCATGGACGGGAATTTTAAATACAAATCCAGCAACAGTTTATATATCAGTACGTCCAAGTAGATACTCTTATAATATAATAAAACAAACAGGAGAATTTGTTATAAATTTAACAACAAAAAATTTAGCAAAAGCAACAGACTGGTGTGGTGTAAAAACAGGAGCAAAAGTCGATAAATTTAAAGAAATGAAACTACACAAAGAAAAAGCAAAATTTGTAAAATGTCCTATGATTAAAGAAAGTCCAGTATCTGTTGAATGTAAAGTAAAAGAAATTAAAGAGTTGGGTTCTCATCATATGTTTATAGCAGAAGTATTGGCAATAAACAGTGATGAAAAATATATAGATGAAAAAGGTGCATTTGATATTTCAAAATGTGATTTAATTGCATATAGTAATGGACATTATTATAGTTTAGGAAAAAAGATAGGTAAATTTGGATTTTCAGTACAGAAAAAAAGAAAAAGATAATCTTGCTTTTTCTTTTTTTGAATGGATAATTTAAAAGTAGAAATCAAAACAATGATTTCTACTTTTTATATACATAACAATTTGTGCTTCCGACCATATCAACCCACAGGGCTACTAAGATAAAGCACGACGCGGAATCCTAGGGTGGCGTTGTAGTCAGTAATACTATTGAGGCCGTTAGAGTGAACTACTGGGTTGTTGACATTATCGTCGTAGAAGCCACCACCACGGAGAACGACGTTGCCGATTGGGTTTACATCAGTATCAGCTACATTGCCTACATCTGCATTATCATTGTTGTTTTGTGCTTTTGTTCCGTTTTCTGTTGTCCATTCCTTCATATTTCCGGCTAAGTCATAGATATTATATGCTTTAAAATCTTCACTTGCTCCTGTTGACAATTCTAATCTGTTATAACCTGTTGCTTTTGGTGCTCCTGTTACTTTCCCTTTACTATATGTTGATGCATAACCCCATCCATCATTACCATTTTTATTCCAAGTGTGTAATGCATATAAGGTATTTAGATTTTCATATTTTGTTGTTTTATTATTATAGTAATTTCCCCATGTTGTTGAATCTGTTAAAGATTTAGTCTCATCATGCTTTGATATTACTTTACATGTTGTGTCCCATGCATGTGAATCTATCAAATAACTGTGAACTCCATTATTAGCAATCATACTTTCAGCTGCTTCTTTTGCTTTCGGTTGTGTTATGAAATTCCATGCTGGTACTCCTTTTTTACTTACTGGTTGATAATCTGATGTATCTTTATCTGCTGTCTGTTTGTATTCTGCTCCGTCTGAGTTGGCATAAAATGGTGCACTACTTGGAATTCCTGCTTCATATCTTCCTATATAAAATCCTCCATTTGTGTCTATACTATTTTGTATTTTTTCTTGATTAGGCTGACTGTCTCCCCATGTTCCTCCATTGTAATTCAATTGTTTAGTTTTCCAATCAGTTTCAGTATTTCTTTGTTTATTGAATTCTTCTAATGTACATGGTATCCATACAAACTCATTTCCATTTTCATCTACTACTACAACCCCATCTTTTATAGAATTTTGCCCTTCTATTTCTGTTGGTGCAAATCCTGCTGGGATTGGTACTTTTTGCCCATCCTCAGTATCATATTTATAACCCTGTGTATTCATTGCTGCATTCATAGCTGCTAATTTTACTTGCTCTTCTTCACTTGCTTTTTCTGTCTCTGTTTTTGCTGTTTGAGCCTTTGTTAGTATTCCATTATCCCCTGTTAATGTTGCTATACTTACTCCTGCTAATATCAATAATACAATAATTGTTATAACCAAAGCTATTAGCGTAATTCCCTTGTTAAACGCTCTTTTTGTTTTTTTCTTTTCTTTCATTACTAATCCTCCTATATCTTTTGTTTTCTCTTTTTCTACTATTATTCCTATTTTAAAATATACATATACATTTAATTTCAATATTTTTAAAATCAATAGCAGCTTATGTAAATAAGTTACTACACATTTACATTTTTGTCAATCAATTTTTTGAAATTTTTATTATTTAGTTTTAACAGCAAAAAAAATTCAGAAAAATAATAAAATTTTGTTAAATTTCATTGACATATAAGGAAAAAAATGGTACAATATTCAAGCGTATATTATTACGGATATACGTTCACATCGTTTCAAAAAGTAATGTTAAAAAATACGGAGGTGTTATTAATATGGCAGCAAAAGGA
>CANQTU010000121.1 GCA_947626925.1 uncultured Clostridia bacterium
GATGCAATGGAAAAAGAAATGAATGCAGAAAGAAATAAAAGAGCTTTAATTTTAGAGTCTGAAGCTCAAAGACAATCTGATATCACTATTGCAGAAGGTAAAAAGCAAGCTGCAATTTTAGAAGCTGAAGCTGATAAAGAAGCTAGAATTAGAAGAGCTGCCGGTGAAGCACAAGCTATTAGAGAAGTTGCAGATGCTAAGGCTAAAGAAATTCAAATGGTTTATGATGCTATGAAAAAGGCAGACCCAAACGATAAACTTGTTCAATTAAAATCTTTAGAAGCTTTAGAAGAAGTTGCTAAAGGTGATGCTAACAAAGTATTTATTCCTTTTGAAGCAACAAGTGCCTTAGGTGCTTTAGGAGCTATGAAGGAAGCAGTAAAAGACGATAAAAAAGATAAATAATTTATTTTAAAAAATCCCTCAGTTATTTTTATAACTGGGGAATTTTTTTGTTGAAAATATAAGTTTAACTTTCACATGAGCTTTTCAATATTTTTTACCATGCTCATTTTTCAGTTAAATACTCGTGGTACTCTTTCAGAAATTGTACTAATAATTTCATAATTAATAGTATCACATCTATGAGCAAGTTCGTCTAAGGTAAGATGTTCATTATCCCAAATCCAAACTTCGTCGCCCACTTTTACATCATTTAAATCTGTAACATCTGCCATAAAACTATCCATACAAACTTTGCCTATAATAGGAACTCTTTGGTTATGAATCACAACAAATCCATTATTAGACAAATTTCTTCTTAATCCGTCAGCATAACCAATTGGAATAGTAGCTATTTTACTTTCTTTCTTTGTAATAAAGCTTCTAGAATAACTAACATTTGCTCCCTCTTTTAGAGTTTTTAACAAAGTTATTTCTGATTTTAACTTTACAACTGGTTTTAATGAAATTTTTTCTTCTACACCTTCTGCTGATTCATATCCATACATAATCATTCCTGGTCTTACTAAGTTAAAATTCGCTTCTGGAAAATTGATAATTCCATTTGAAGCTGAACAATGAATGTACTTTATAGTTGATACTTTTGTTTTGACTATTTTTATAGCTTCCTCAAAAATTTGTAATTGTTCTTTTGTAAATTTAGCATCTATGTCTGGTGAAGATAAGTGTGTATATATTCCTTCAATTTTAATGTTAGGATTTTCTTGTACTTTATTAATAAAGTGTGGTAATTCTTCTAGCAAAATTCCTGTTCTTCCCATTCCTGTTTCTATTTCCAAATGCACTGTAATTGGATTATTTTCCTTCATTAATTCTTCCAAAAATTCAAAAGATGATAAACCAAATGTTAAGTTATTTTCTATTATTTTGCTAATTTCACTTTTTGCTGGTTGATTTAAAATAAATATTTCCTTTTGATATCCTAACTCTCTTAATTTTGCTCCTTCGTCTGTTATTGCTACACCTACAATTTCAAATTCATTTATGATGTCTAACTTAGTATTTATATATGTCCCATATGCATTTGCTTTTATAATTGGCATTATTGTTACTTCTGGTTTTAATTTTTTCCTAATTTGTTCTATGTTGTATTTAAAATTATTTGTGTTTATTTCCATTACAGTTGGTCTCATTATTATTCCTCCGACTTTTATTTAGTCATAGCTTCTTCAACTGCAACTGCAACAGCAACTGTTCCACCAACCATTGGATTGTTACCCATTCCAATTAGTCCCATCATTTCTACATGGGCTGGTACAGATGAACTTCCTGCAAATTGTGCGTCTGAGTGCATTCTTCCCATTGTGTCTGTCATACCATAAGAAGCTGGTCCTGCTGCCATATTATCTGGGTGAAGTGTTCTACCTGTTCCACCACCAGAAGCAACTGAGAAATATTTTTTACCTGCTGCTAATCTCTCTTTTTTATATGTACCTGCTACTGGATGTTGGAATCTAGTTGGGTTGGTTGAATTTCCTGTAATAGAAACATCAACATCTTCCATCCACATTATTGCTACACCTTCTCTTACATCATTAGCTCCATAGCATCTAACTTTACTTCTTTCTCCATTTGAATATGGAATTTCTTCTACTACCTTTACTTTTCCTGTGAAGAAATCGAAGTCTGTTTTTACATAAGTAAATCCATTAATTCTAGAAATTACTTGTGCTGCATCTTTTCCAAGTCCATTTAAAATAACTCTTAATGGCTCTTTTCTAACTTTGTTTGCAGATTTTGCAATACCAATAGCTCCTTCTGCTGCTGCAAAAGATTCGTGTCCTGCTAAAAATGCAAAACATTTTGTATCTTCTGATAATAACATAGAAGCTAGGTTTCCATGTCCTAATCCAACTTTTCTGTCATCTGCAACAGATCCTGGAATACAAAAAGCTTGTAAGCCTTCTCCAATTGCTTTTGCTGCGTCTGATGCTTTAGTGCATCCTTTTTTTACTGCAATTGCTGCACCTAATGTATATGCCCATGCAGCATTTTCAAAACAGATTGGTTGAACTCCTTTTATAATTTCATAAGGATTAAATCCTTTTTCTTTGCATATTTCTAATGCTTCTTCAAAATCTTTAATTCCGTATTTTTCCATAACTGGTTTTATTTG
>CANQTU010000122.1 GCA_947626925.1 uncultured Clostridia bacterium
TGCTGTAAGCACTCAACGATGAGCGCTTACGAATTTTCAGAATATTATTTTTTTATTAATAATCTGACATCAAGCTTATTGAAGATAAATTTTGTCTTTAACCCTACTATGTGAAGGGGTCATTCGGGGGAAGTCGAAGTTGAACGACATGCCCCGGCGCATTGATCGGTTTCCCAACAAACCTTTTGGTTACCGGGTGCATGCGCACCATCGTACATAGTATGGCCGGGAGTAGCACATGACGAGCAGAACTCTTTTCCCCAGAAAAGATTATGTCCAGAGGGGCACGTAACCCAGGAAGTCCAGGTGACTACGGTAGTTTTGGTCCCGCAGCAGGCACAGGTGTCATTGAACGTTCTTCCGTCTCGTTCGTTATGATCCATCGATACATAGTTTGTGCAGGGTTTTCTTTTGTCACATGTGGTTTTTTCTTCTTTATAATGCGTACTGCAAGAGTTACAAGTGTAATGTTTGATTGGGAAGTAGTTACCGCAAACAGAACAGTAGTATCCAGTAACACGCCAAAATGCATAGATTGTGTTTCGTTTCTTTAGGAAAGTTTGTGGTGTGTTTGCATCCCATTTTGCTTCTTCTGCTCCTTCTACGTTAGTCCAACCTAGGAAATCATAGTTATCTCTTGTTGGTGCTGATGGTAGTGTTATTGTTGCTGGGGTTTCTGTTCCGTTATAGTTTTTATATGCTGTTCCTGTTGATGGGTCTATTTCTGTTTTTCCATCTATTTTTCCACCCTGTAAGTCATATATTACTGTTACATCACGCTTATATGATGCATAATATGGTGTTTCTTCTTCTAAAGTCACTTCATCTGTTCCGTTATTTAAAGTACGTGCAGTTGCAGATGTTGATGTTGACCATCCTCTAAAGTCCCAATCTGCTAATGCTATTGGCGTTTCTAATTTCACTTTACCTCCACTATAGTCAATGTTGTTTAGATAGTAATCAAGAATTTTTTAATAATACATAATCAAAAAATTTAAAATAATAAGAATAATTGCGAAAAAAATAAAAAAAGATTGAGAATAAAGTAACTTAGATTTAAAAAACGAAAAATGGCAAAAAAAATTTTATATTTCTACTTCTAAAAATAGAACCAATAAAAAAATGCTTTTTGTATCTACTATTAACAACGGTAAATAACATTTATTAAAATACGCTAGAAATTCATGAAGACTAGGTTTCTTTTATATATAAAAATCAAAAACTGATCTTCATCGATTGGCTAAATGATATGTATATCGTACTAATAAAATAACCTAGAATCTCTAACTAAAAAACTTGTTACTCTAGGTTTATATAGATTATTATAAAATTATAAAAAAACTAAGAACAACTTAAATAAGTGGTCATTATTTAAGTTTTAATTATTTTTTAAAAACTTTTTTAAATCTTCTTTTTTCAAATTTTTTAATATTTCTTTTCTCTCTTCGACGTAATTTCCTTTTCCATCACTATACATTTGTATAAACTTTATCATACCTTCAACTCCTAAAGTATCTTTTAATGCTTTAAGTCCAGTTTTTCTTATCTCTTCTAATTCTTTTACTGTTACTGCCATTTATATCACCTCCATAATAAAATCAATAGGATTTAGAACTACTAATTTCAAATTTGCTTTTTGTGAAGCATTTATTAATTGTTTATCGACTGTTATAAAATAATCTATATTTTTACTTTCTGCATAAGCTATATGATAAGCATCCATAAAATGTATATTATATTTTTCTAATTCTTCAACTCTTATATCTATATTATCGTTATATGGAATGTTTTTCAATTCAAGAGCATCGTACAAATCTTCAACTTGCCTTTTTTTGTCTCCACTCATCATTTTGCTTATTTCGTAATCTATAATTTTACTTTTATAAATTATTATTTTTTTGTTTTCAAACATATTTATAATATTATTTATTGCTTCTGCTTCTAAGTTTATTTTTTCATGCTTTAGATCATCAAAAGGTCTATTATAGCAACAATTATCTAGATAAAGTTTTAATAACATAGTATTATTTTCTCCCTTTTATAATATTCTATAACTTAATAATTTATCTTTCGTATTATATGTTTTTTAAATTTTATCATAATAATAAATTTTTTTCAATCATTTTAATAAGACTTTTATGCATCTTTACTAATTTCAATTTTATTCTAAAATTATTAAAATTAAAAATTCAATTATAACTTTTACTGTTTTTTATTATCTATTGTTTAGCACCATTTTTTTGAGAAAGAGGTTGAAGACAAATGCAATAAAATAAGAAAAAGCAACTATAACTTATGACTATAGTGGAGGTAAAGTGAAATTAGAAACACCAATAGCATTAACAGATTGGGACTTTAGAGGATGGTCAACATCAACATCAGCAACTGCAAATACTTTAAATAACGGAACAGATGAAGTAACATTAGAAGAAGAAATACCATATTTCGCATCATACAAGCGTGACGTAACAGTAACATATAACACTGGAGATGGAGCAACAACATGTGACCCATCAACAGGCACAGCATATAAAAACTATAACGGAACAGAAACCCCAGC
>CANQTU010000123.1 GCA_947626925.1 uncultured Clostridia bacterium
GTGAATTAAAGTGTATTAATTTGTCTGCTACCTCTAATTGTTCCTTTATAAATTCATTCCTCTCTTCTTCTGTGTATTCTAATTTATATTTTTCTTTTGCTTTGGCAAGACTATCGCCCTTAGGGTCATATTCACTATAGTCTATAGCATTTACTTCTTTTAGTTCTTCAAAATTCTCTATGCAATCTTCTATTTCTTGTTGAATATCTTGATATACTTTTCCTAAAGACTTTATGGCTTTTTCTACTATTCTTTCAGCTCTTATAATATCTACTCTATATAGCATATATTTTGTTATTTGTAGCTTTTGTATATCGCTTGGAATCGTTTTTATTTCATTTGTTAAATTAACTATTCTGTTTCTTGTGTAAATTTTTTGTTCATAAATTCTGTCTACTTCTTTTTCTATTTTTTCAATGTTCCTTGTTTTTACTTTTCTTTCGTTTTCTTCACATTCTGCTTTATATTCTGTTACTCGCTTTTCCTTTTCTTTTTCTCTTTTTTTCTCTATAGAGGCAAGGTATTTTAGTAGTTTGGATATGGTTATTACTTTTTTATTTTCTGTTTCGCTTGTTTCAGGTTGCATACTTTACCTCCTCATTTTTTCTTTTGAATTCTTTAGTTATTATATCATATTTTCTAAAATATTCTATTACATTTTCTTTACATTTTTATTACTTTTTTGTAACTTACGTGTTTTTCCTTTATTTTTCGCGCTTTTTCTAAAAAAAAATATATCAAATTTTTTTCAAATTTGATATATTTTTTCATTTTTATACATTAAATGATAGTTCAAAATCTGTTCCGTCTTTTAAAAGTACGATAAATGTTTTTGTTATTTCTTCTGTATTTTCTCCTGTTTTGTCTGTTATTTTTACTTCATATGTATAATATGTTCCAGATTCATTTCCATATCTTTCATAGCTAAAATTATTTGTTTCAAAGAAGTTTTCTTTTACATAGTTTTCAAATTCTTGCTCTGTTCTAAAATTTTGCGATTTGAAACTATTTGCAAGTAAGCTATATGCATATTTATAGTTTTTATCGTTTATGCTTTGCATGAATTTATTTATATTTAATATTACCTTTTCTTGTGTGTTTGATTCATTATATCTTTCTACAAATTCTGGAATATCTATTGTGTATGTGTCTAATATTATTTTAAATTGCATTGTTCCTGTTTCACGGAAGATATATTCTTTGTCGTTTTTATCTATTAAAACATATTGTGTATATTCTTCATTATTTGTTTTTTGATATTTTGTAATACTCATTGTGATATATCTTCTTATATTATCTTTTGCATATTGTTCAAATTCTTCTAAGCTTTCAAATCTTTTATTTCTATATTCCTCATCTAAGCTATTATATATTGCTTCTTGGTTATACACAATTTCTTCTCTGAATTTACTAATAATTTTTCCAACATATTCTTCGTCATCTACATTTTTTAAATCGTATTCATTAAAATCATTTTTTTCTATGGTATCAATATTTTCAAATGTTATAGTATCTCCAATTTTAATATTATTGTAGTTTTCTTCTATATAGTTTCCGAGTTAAGATTCCGAAAGTTCTGTTTAGCCTATCTATCCTTACCATTAATCTAAAATCTGTTACTTCGCTTGTTTCCTCATCCCTTAATTTTCCTTCTACAAAATATAAAGCAATGTTAGTATCTTTTTCTGCCACATACATATTAGTTATATCTATATTTACTTCTCCAATTTCTGTAAAAATATTTGTCAAATTATTTTCTGTTATATTTTCAGCTAAAATGTATTCTGTATCTAACATGCAATACAAAGCATGTATATTTCTTTCTCTGTCTTCTTCTAAACTTCCTTCTTCCTCTTCTGCTATTTCATAATTAAATTCTTCTCCGAGTATTATTATATATTGCTGAATAATACATATAATATTTATTTACGCATGTTTCTATTGCATTATAGTCGTTTCTATTTTTTACTCTTTGTACTTCTTTTTGTATAACTACTTCAGCTGTATCTCCTGTTTCGTCAATTTGAAGACTTGGAGTGTTTGTTCTATAAAGTAGCAATATACATAATGTTACAACTATAATAAATATTACAATTATCATTAACAAAAGTATTTTTCTTGAACTTGACACCTTATTTTTCTCTCCTCTTACTTTATTATTGTGGTGCTCTTAAGCCCCATTTCATTGAGCTTATTGTACTCTTATGATATGGCGATGCACCTCTTATTCTATCTCCTGAACCTGTTGAATATACTTTATCATCTCCAGCATAAATCTCTATGTGTCCGGTTATAATATATAACATCTCCTGGTAATAAGTCTGCTTTTGAAGATATTTTTGTCCATCCTTTACTAATTAATAAACTACTTAAAGCTGATGCACTATCTGTATGTTCTGAATTTGAAATATATCCAGTTTCCTGTAAAACCCAAGATACATAAGTTGCACAACATGTATGATGATATCCATTCTTTGAAGCTTCAAAAGTTGTATTTAGTCCGTGTGGTCCTGTTC